>NZ_KV817320.1:0-160443 GCF_001814615.1 Streptococcus sp. HMSC078H12
AACCACCCGTTAGACGGGTGGTTATGATTTATATACTGCTACCAGCAATCAGACTCACTGGAAGTACATAATCACGATTAACTGTTTTGCCTTTAATTTTCTTGAGAAGAATTTCGACACAAAGTTTAGCAATTTCATCCAAAGGTTGTTGGATAGTTGCTAACTCTGGGTAGAAGTGACGGATAAAGGCGGTACCGTCATAACCGATGATTTTTAGGTCATCTGGGATAGAAAGTCCCAATTGTCTAGCTATCTTCATAACCAAGATAGCTGTTAAATCGTCCGAAACAAAGATGCCATCTGGTTTTTCACGAGAGATAATAGATTTGATTTCTAATTCTCGTCGCATGAGAGACAAATCGTTTGGAACAGGACAAATAATACCTTCCTTGTCCAATTCATAATTAAAACCTAGTTGACGAAGTCCTGTTGGAGAATCCGAATTATCATAGCCTGTAATCATGACAATGCGTTGACAGCCAGCCTTGACCATAGCTCTTGCGGCTAACTTGCCACCTTCAAAGTTGTCAGACGAAACAATAGGAATCTTTGGGGCGAGATTACGGTCGAAGGCAACGATGGGAGCTTCAACCTTCTCATAATCCTCAATACCAAGATTGTGACTAGATGAGATGATGCCGTCACATTGGTTGGCGGCGAGCATCTCCAAATAGTCCCTCTCCTTGTTAGGATCATGCTCACTATTACAAATAATGGTTTTATAACCTTGCTTAAAGAGTTCATCCTCAAGACGTTCAATAAGTTCGGCATAAAATACATTGGAAATATTTGGGAAAATCAAGCCAACGAGTTTGGCCGACTTTCCTTGAAGACCTCGAGCTAAATTATTAGGTTTATAGTTGAGTTCTTGCATAGCAGCGTGAACTTTGTCAATGGTCTTCTGTGAGAGGTAGCCCTTTTTGTTTATGACGCGAGAAACTGTGGTTGGGCTCACACCAGCCAGTTCGGCAACGTCAGTAAGCTTTGCGACCATAAATCACCTTAGTATTTCAAGTCGAAGTAGTGTCCAGAAACGTTTCCTGACGTTACTTTGATACCAGTTTGTTCTGCACTTGGGAAAACACGACTAGTGAAGACTTTCTCACCTTTGTTGAAGTAAATTTCAACGATTGAGTTATCTACAAAGATGTTTGCTGTTGCAGCTTGACCGGCATCAAGTGTACATTCACGACTTGTTCCAAAGTCAGTAGCATATTGTTCACCAGCTTTAGAACGGTCAAGGATAACTTTTCCGTTTTCAGTATCAACTGTAAGTGACAAGCCATTTCCTTCTTGGTCTGCGAAGAGGACAAGTTCTGTTTGAGTGTTAGCTTCAAAGTTAAGTTCAAGCTCGTAAGTGTTAGTTGTTGCCGTTTTTTCAGAGAAATCTTCTTGGCTAGCACGTAAGCTTGTAATGGCTTCGACTGGATATTGGTAGAGTTTGCCATCTTTAATAGACAATTCTTTAACCAAGCTCATAGCCCCTTGGTAGTCGTATTTGTCAGTTGGATAGTCCACATCTGGAAGACCGATCCAGCTGACAATAAGGGCACGACCATCTGGAGTATTAAAGCCTTGAGTTGCATATGCTTCAAATCCGTAGTCCAAGTTGATAATTGGTGTGCCATCAACGAGGGCAGGTTTTTCTGTGTCGAAATCTTGGAAAATCTTATAAGTGTTAGGGTAGATGTTACCGTAGTCAAGTTCAGCTTTATCGAGACCTTGTGGGCTATAAAGAAGAACAGGTTTGTCATCTACAAAGACAAGGTTAGGACACTCAACCATGTACTCTGACCCAGTGCCACCAAAGTCAAGATTACCAACCTCAACCCAGTTTTCGACATCATTGTCTACTGCCTTGTAAAGTTTGATATAACCTTGTTTATCGTGGTTTTGAGCACCTACGATAGCGTAGAATTGTCCCTTGTAATCGAAGATTTGAGGGTCACGGAAGTGCCCAGTAGCGTCAGCAGGTTGTTTGATAAGAACCTTGTCGAATTTTTCGATTTTGCCGTCTTTATCCATCCAAGCGCCGATTTGACGTGGGTCACGAACCCAGTTTTCATCACGAACGTTCCCAGTATAGAAGATAAAGAGTTTATCACCGATTTGATAAGCAGAACCTGAGTAGGCACCGTGGCTATCATTTTCATGGTCTGGCAAGAGTTTGACACCAGTTTCTGTAAAGTGAACCAAATCTTCAGTTTCAGTATGCACCCATTGTTTCAAACCATGAGCAGCTCCAAATGGCCAACTTTGGTAGAAAAGTTGGAACTTACCATTAAAGTAAGAAAAACCGTTTGGATCATTAAGAAGCCCTGTTTCTGGTTCGATATGGTAACTTGCACGCCAAGGTGATTTAGCGACATTTTCTCTAATCTTTGTTTTTTCTTCGTCTGTCCAATCTGCGTATGGACGGTAACGAACTTCTGTTGGTAGATTCATATTTAGTAATCTCCTAATCTATTTGTTAATAATATAGTAAACGTTTTACCTAGAAAAATCAACGATTTATCATAAAAAAACAAAAAATTATGCTAAACGGTTGACATATGACAGAAAGATGCTAAAATAGTTACCGTAAAGAAAAGCTAAACGCTTTCATACCAAATTTTATTAAGGAGAATTTTGCAAATGGATAACAAACAAATTGCAAAAGAAGTCATCGATGCCCTCGGTGGACGTGAAAACGTCAACAGTGTTGCTCACTGTGCGACTCGTCTACGTGTGATGGTTAAAGATGAAAACAAAATCAATAAAGAAAAGGCTGAGAACATTGAAAAAGTTCAAGGTGCTTTCTTCAACTCAGGTCAATACCAAATGATTTTTGGTACAGGTACTGTTAACAAGATTTACGACGAAGTCGTTGCTCAAGGTCTTCCAACAGCATCTAAAGACGAACAAAAAGCAGAAGCTGCTAAACAAGGGAACTGGTTCCAACGTGCTATCCGTTCATTCGGTGACGTTTTCGTTCCATTGCTTCCAGCTATCGTAGCGACTGGTCTTTTCATGGGTATCCGTGGAGCAATCAATAACGATACAGTTCTTGGTTTGTTCGGTACAACATCAAAAGCTTTTGCTGCTACTGATTTCTATACTTACACAGTTGTATTGACAGATACAGCCTTCGCCTTCTTCCCAGCCTTGATTTGTTGGTCGGCCTTTAACGTATTTGGTGGTTCACCACTTCTTGGTTTGGTTCTTGGTTTGATGATGGTTAACAACGCCCTTCCTAACGCTTGGGATGTTGCATCAGGTGCTGCTAAACCAATCTACTTCTTTGATTTTATTCCAGTAGTAGGTTACCAAAACTCAGTGCTTCCAGCCTTCTTCGTAGGTTTGCTTGGTGCTAAGTTCGAGCAATGGGTTCGTAAATGGGTTCCAGACGTTCTTGACCTTCTCTTGCGTCCACTTATCGTCTTCGCAGTAATGTCAGCTTTGGCCCTCTTTATCATTGGCCCTGTCTTCCATACTGTTGAAAGCTATGTTCTTGCTGCTACAGAATGGATTCTTAACTTGCCATTTGGTCTTGCTGGTCTTGTCCTTGGTGGAGTTCACCAAGTTATCGTCGTTACAGGGGTTCACCACGTCTTTAACTTGCTTGAAGCTAACCTCATTGCTAATACTGGTAAAGATCCACTTAACGCTATCATCACAGCTGCTATGACTGCCCAAGCTGGTGCGACACTTGCAGTGGGTGTTAAAACTAAAGATGCTAAATTGAAAGCACTTGCTTTCCCTGCAACTCTTTCAGCGGTACTTGGTATCACTGAGCCAGCTATCTTTGGGGTTAACCTTCGTTTCGGTAAACCATTTATCATGGGTCTTATCGCCGGTGCTGCTGGTGGTTGGTTGGCATCAATCCTTAACCTTGCTGGTACAGGATTTGGTGTAACAATCGTTCCTGGTACACTTCTTTACCTTAACGGTCAAGTACTTAAATATGTTCTTATGGTACTTGTAACACTTGCTCTTGGTTTTGCTCTTACTTGGATCTTCGGTTACAAAGAGGAAGAAGTTGAAGCTCAAAAAGAAGTTGTTGCTGAAGATATTGCATCTGCAGAATCAACTCCAGTTGCATTGCAAGCTGAAACAATCGCTGCACCACTTAAAGGTGAAGTTGTAGCTTTGGAAAATGTTAATGACCCAGTCTTCTCATCAGGAGCTATGGGGAAAGGTGCCGCTATCAAACCTTCAGGTAACCAAGTAGTCGCACCATTTGATGGTGAAGTGCAAATCGCCTTCCCAACAGGTCACGCTTACGGTCTTAAATCTGATAAAGGTGCTGAAGTGCTTATCCACATCGGTATCGACACTGTCTCACTTGACGGTAAAGGATTTGATGCTAAAGTTCAAGCAAATCAACGTATTAAAAAAGGTGATGTTTTGGCTACCTTCGATAGCTCAGTAATCACTGAAGCAGGTCTTGACGATACAACTATGGTAATCGTTACAAACACTGCAGACTTCGAAGATGTTTCATCAGTAGCGACTGGTTCAGTTGCTGAAGGTGCAGACTTCATCGCAGTTAAATAATAAGCTAAAAAAGTCGAAGCCAATTCGGCTTTTTTAGTTAAATGGCTCATAAAGAAAAGTATGAAGCAGAGCAGTCTGTGTCTCCTTAAAGAAGGTCTCATTTAGATTGTCTTTTGCCTAGCTTTTCTTTATAATAGTATAAATAGTTATTATTGATCATAAAAGGAGATAGCTTTACCTATGGCTAAACTATACGGAAGCTTGGAAGCTGGTGGTACAAAATTTGTTTGTGCTGTCGGTGATGAGAAATTCCAAGTCGTTGAAAAAACTCAATTCCCAACAACTACACCTTATGAAACAATTGATCGTACGATTGAATTTTTCAAACGTTATGAAGACCAATTGGCTGGAATCGCTATTGGTTCATTCGGTCCAATTGATGTTGATCCAAACTCTGAAACATATGGTTTTGTGACTTCAACACCAAAACCACATTGGTCAAATGTTGACCTTCTTGGTTTGATTGCTAAAGAGTTTAATGTTCCTTTCTACTTTACGACTGATGTTAACTCATCTGCTTATGGTGAGACACTTGTTCGTAAAGGTGTTAAGAGCCTTGTTTACTACACTATCGGAACAGGTATCGGAGCCGGTGCTATTCAAAATGGTGAATTCATTGGTGGTATGGGTCATACTGAAGCTGGTCACGTATATGTACCGCTTCATCCAAATGATGTTTCTAATGAATTTAACGGAACTTGTCCATTCCACCGTGGATGTTTGGAAGGTTTGGCTGCTGGACCATCGCTCGAAGCTCGTACAGGTATTCGTGGTGAATTGATTGATCAGCATTCTGAAGTTTGGGATGTTCAAGCTTACTACATTGCTCAAGCGGCTGTCCAAGCAACAGTCCTTTACCGTCCTGAAGTTATCGTCTTTGGTGGTGGTGTTATGGGGCAAGAACACATGCTTCGTCGTGTTCGTGAAAAATTCACAGCTCTTTTGAATGGTTACCTTCCAGTACCAGATGTAAATGAGTATATTGTGACACCTGCTGTTTCAGGTAATGGCTCTGCAACACTTGGTAACTTCGCACTTGCTAAAGACGTAGCTGACAAGCATGCAAACAAATAAACAAAATATGTAAAATCGCTTTAAGAGATAATCTTAAGGCGTTTTGCTCTATACAGGAGGAAGTAATGGAACCTTTATTTTTAGATTCACCAATGCATGAGAAAATCTGGGGAGGGAACCGCCTCAAGGCAGAGTTTGGTTACGATATTCCCAGTGAACACACTGGTGAATACTGGGCAATTTCTGCCCATCCTAATGGTGTATCCTATATCAAAAATGGAAAATATGCTGGTTTCCACCTGGCAGAGCTTTACAAGGATAAACCAGAACTTTTTGGGAACCCCAAGACTAGTGTTTTTCCTTTATTGACCAAGATTTTGGACGCTAATGACTGGCTCTCAGTACAAGTACACCCTGATGATGCTTATGGACTAGAGCATGAAGGTGAGCTAGGAAAGACAGAATGTTGGTATATTATTGATGCTGAAGAGGGTGCAGAGATTATTTATGGTCACAAGGCTAAGACAAAGGAAGAATTAGCGTCCTTAATTGAAGCAGGTGATTGGGACGGACTTTTGTCGAAAACTCCTGTTAAAAAAGGTGACTTTTTCTTTGTACCAAGTGGTACCATGCATGCTATTGGTCCAGGTATCCTGATCTTAGAGACTCAACAATCTAGCGACACCACTTACCGTGTCTATGATTTTGATCGTAAGGATGATCAGGGCAATAAACGTGAGCTTCATATTCAACAGTCTCTTGATGTCTTGAATCTAGGGGACCCAGAAAATAGCGTTCCAACAACTGTTAAGACCTTGCAATTAGAGTCGACTTGTTTGACATCAAACTCCTTCTTCACCGTATATAAATGGAAACTCAGTGGCTTGGTTGACTTCAAACAATCAGCTCCTTATTTGCTTTGTTCGGTACTTTCTGGCAATGGGACTATGACTATCGATTCACGCATTTATTGTCTAAAAAAAGGTGATCACTTCATTCTTCCAAATGATGTGACAGATTGGGAAATTGATGGACAATTGGAGATGATTGTCAGTCACCCTAACGAGGCTTAAGTATGAGTAATGAAAAAGTTTTAGCTGCACTATTTGAGCGTATTGAGATCGGCAAATCCTATTATTTTGAGGGAGCTTACTATCGTCTAAAAGACTATGGAGATCACATTTATGGCTTACAACGGGCCATTCCTGGGATGTGCGGTGAAAAAACGGCCTCCCCTAGCATCAAATTTTACTGGAAAAATGGTGTCTTGGACTATCAATTCTACGTTGATTTTGAAGCTAGCCCTATGATAATGAAGGCCTATAGCGGCACCGACCATGCCTTCTTTGAACAGGCTTTTGAAAATCTCTTGCATGATTTTGAGGATATCCTAGAGAGCCAAGAGAACTCTAAGAAGTAGTTTTAAAGCATTATTGTCGATATTTTCAGTGAATCTAATAAAAAAGTTTTACTTTATTTGCGAATCCATTGTGAAAGCCCTTAAACTAGGGCTTTTTTCTTTGTCAATCCTTGAGTGATTTCTTGTTTAAAGGGGGCTTTTGTGGTAAAATATGGAGATAAAGACTGTCGAAAGGAAAAAAGATGGCAAATATATTACGCAAAATCATTGAAAATGATAAAGGCGAAATTAAGAAACTAGAAAAAACTGCCAAGAAAGTCGAGAGCTATGCTGATGCAATGGCAGCTCTTTCAGATGAAGAACTTCAGGCAAAAACAGAAGAATTTAAAAAACGATATCAAAACGGAGAAAGCCTAGACCAACTCTTGCCAGAGGCATTTGCAGTTGTTCGTGAAGGGGCAAAACGTGTCCTTGGACTTTTCCCATATCGTGTGCAAATCATGGGTGGTATTGTTCTTCACCATGGTGATGTACCAGAGATGCGTACAGGGGAAGGGAAAACCCTGACTGCGACAATGCCTGTTTACCTAAATGCTATTTCAGGTGAAGGTGTGCACGTTATCACCGTTAACGAATACCTCTCAGAGCGTGATGCGACTGAAATGGGTGAGCTTTATAGTTGGCTTGGTTTGTCAGTAGGGATTAACCTTTCAGCCAAATCACCAGCTGAAAAACGTGAAGCTTATAACTGTGACATCACTTACTCAACCAACTCAGAGGTAGGTTTCGACTATCTTCGTGATAACATGGTTGTTCGTAAGGAAAACATGGTACAACGTCCATTGAACTATGCCTTGGTCGATGAGGTTGACTCAGTTCTTATCGACGAAGCTCGTACACCATTGATTGTATCAGGTCCTGTAAGTTCAGAAACTAATCAGTTATATCACCGTGCGGATGCCTTTGTTAAGACCTTGACAGAGGATGATTATGCCATTGATATTCCAACAAAAACGATTGGTTTGAATGACTCAGGTATTGACAAGGCTGAAGAATTCTTTAACTTGGACAACTTGTACGATATTGACAATGTTGCCTTGACTCACTATATTGACAATGCCCTTCGTGCCAACTACATCATGTTGCATGATATTGACTATGTGGTAAGTCCTGAGCAAGAAATTCTTATCGTCGACCAATTTACAGGTCGTACCATGGAAGGTCGTCGTTTCTCAGATGGACTCCACCAAGCCATTGAAGCAAAAGAAGGTGTACCGGTTCAAGAAGAAACGAAGACATCTGCCTCAATCACTTACCAAAATATGTTCCGTATGTACAAGAAATTGTCAGGGATGACTGGTACTGGTAAGACTGAGGAAGATGAATTCCGTGAAATCTATAACATGCGAATCATTCCGATTCCAACTAACCGTCCAATTCAACGTATTGACCACGACGACCTTCTTTACCCAACCTTGGATGCTAAATTCCGTGCTGTGGTACAAGATGTTAAACGTCGTTATGAAAAGGGACAGCCAGTCCTTGTTGGTACGGTTGCCGTTGAAACATCTGACTTGATTTCTAAGATGTTGGTTGAAGCAGGCATTCCTCATGAAGTGCTTAATGCTAAAAACCACGAAAAAGAAGCGCATATTATCATGAATGCGGGTCAACGTGGTGCCGTTACGATTGCGACCAACATGGCCGGTCGTGGTACCGACATCAAACTTGGTGAAGGTGTTCTTGACCTTGGTGGACTCTGTGTCATTGGTACAGAGCGTCACGAAAGCCGTCGTATCGATAACCAGTTGCGTGGTCGTGCGGGACGTCAAGGGGACCCAGGGGAATCTCAATTCTACCTTTCACTTGAAGACGAATTGATGCGTCGTTTCGGTTCTGATCGTATCAAACAAGTCTTGGAACGTTTGAATGCTGATGATGAAGATATTGTTATCAAATCACGTATGTTGACACGCCAAGTGGAAGCGGCTCAAAAACGTGTCGAAGGAAATAACTACGATACTCGTAAACAAGTCCTTCAGTACGATGACGTTATGCGTGAACAACGTGAAATCATCTACGCTGAGCGTTATGATGTTATCACAGCGGAACGTGACCTTGAACCTGAGATTAAGGCTATGATTAGGCGTACGATTAACCGTACGGTAGATGGTCACAGTCGCAATGATCAAGAGGAAGCTCTTAAAGGTATCTTGAACTTTGCTCGTCAGGCTTTGGTTCCTGAGAATGCCATCTCACTTGAAGATTTACAAGAAGTGGGAGAGGTAACGAAACGTAGTGTTAATTATGACGCTATTAAAGTTTACTTGAATGAGTTAGCAGATGATGTTTATGATCGTCAAATCAAGAAATTGCGTTCAGAGGAAGCTATCCGCGAATTCCAAAAAGTCTTGATTTTGATGGTTGTTGATAACAAGTGGACGGACCACATCGATGCCCTAGATCAATTACGTAATGCCGTTGGTTTGCGTGGTTATGCACAAAACAACCCAATCGTTGAGTATCAATCTGAAGGGTTCAAGATGTTCCAAGATATGATTGGGGCAATTGAATATGATGTGACACGTACAATGATGAAAGCACAAATTCATGAGCAATCTCGTGAAAATGTGAATGAACGTGTTTCGACAACAGCAACAGGCAATATCCAGGCCCACCAAGCAGATGCTAATGGTCAAGAAATTGACTTTAGTAAGGTTGGTCGTAATGACTTCTGTCCATGTGGCTCTGGTAAGAAATTTAAAAATTGTCACGGTCGTAAACAATTTTAGGAAAAAATAGGTAATTATTATGGTTTTTAAAGCAGTAAGTGAAAAAATTGATTTTGATGCAGTTAAAGAATCAACGACATTAACAGGTGAAGCCCTTGCCAAGAAACAAGCTCGTGATAAAGAGCTTGAAGCAATCATCAAGGGTGAAGATGACCGTACGCTTTTGGTTATCGGTCCATGTTCATCTGATAATGAAGAAGCTGTTCTTGATTATGCTCACCGTTTGGCTAAACTTCAAGAAGAAGTTAAAGATAAAGTCTTTATGGTTATGCGTGTCTATACAGCTAAACCTCGTACAAATGGTGATGGCTATAAAGGACTTGTACACCAACCTGATGCTGAAGGTAAACCAAACCTAATCAATGGTATCAAGGCTGTGCGTAATCTTCACTACCGTGTTATCACTGAAACTGGTATCACAACTGCTGATGAAATGCTTTACCCAGAAAACCTTCCTTTGGTAGATGACCTTGTGTCATATATTGCCATCGGTGCACGTTCTGTAGAAGACCAACAACACCGTTTTGTTGCATCAGGTATTGATGTTCCAACTGGTATGAAGAACCCAACATCAGGGAACCTTAACGTCATGTTTAATGGTATCTACGCTGCACAAAACAAACAAAACTTCCTCTTTAACGGTGAAGAAGTTGAAACTTCAGGTAACCCATTGGCACACGTTATTCTTCGTGGTTCAACGAATGAATATGGTAAAAACGTGCCTAACTTCTACTATGATGATGTTCTTGAAACAATCGAACACTATGAACAAATGGGCCTTGAAAATCCATTCATCGTTATTGATACAAACCATGATAACTCAGGTAAACGTTACTTGGAACAAATCCGTATCGTTCGTCAAACCTTGATTAACCGTGACTGGAATGAAAAAATCAACAAAGTTGCACGTGGTTTCATGATTGAATCTTACCTTGAAGATGGCCGTCAAGATGCGCCAGATGTCTATGGTAAATCAATCACTGACCCATGTCTTGGTTGGGATAAGACAGAAGAATTGATTCGTGAAATCCACGATACTTTGTCAAAATAATAAGGTAACAGAAACCATATATGGGGAGTGAACCGTTTGGATGACCAAGCGGTTCGCTCTCTTTTCACAAAGAGAGGGAAATAAATGGGAATTCATCAAAATAGTCCGCTGATTGATGTAGCGGAGGTAAGGAAATTACACGCTCTTACGGGAGACGCTCTAGTAACTAAACAGGCTAATGATGAGGCTTTGGCAAAAATTATCAAGGGTGAGGACAAACGTATTCTCTTGGTTATTGGTCCATGTTCGTCTGATAATGAAGAAGCTGTTCTTGACTATGCTCACCGTTTGGCCAAACTTCAGGAAGAAGTGAAAGATAAAATCTTTATTGTTATGCGTGTTTATACAGCTAAACCACGTACTAATGGGGATGGTTATAAGGGGCTTATCCACCAACCAGACGCAGAGGGTGATGTAGACCTTCTTGCTGGAGTTAAGGCGGTTCGCCACCTTCAGTCACGTATTATTACTGAAACAGGCCTCCCAATCGCTGATGAGATGCTTTATCCGTCAAATCTTTCCTTCTTTGATGACCTGCTTAGCTACCACGCTGTTGGAGCACGTTCGGTTGAGGACCAAGAACACCGCTTTGTAGCTTCAGGTATTGATGTGCCAATTGGTTTGAAGAACCCAACGTCAGGGAATTTGAATGTCATGTTTAATGGTATCTATGCTGCGCAGAACCAACAGCATTTCCTTTACAATGGCGCTGAAGTTAAAACAGATGGTAACCCACTCGCTCACGCTATCTTGCGTGGTGCCAACAATGAAAATGGACAGAACATTGTCAACTACCATTACGAAGACTTGGTTAAGGCTTTGGACAAGTATAGTGCATTTAATTTGGAAAACCCATTTATTCTTGTTGATACTAACCATGATAACTCAGGTAAAAACTTCATGGAACAAGTTCGCATTGTGCGTGAAGTCCTTCTTAACCGTGAGTGGGATGAGCGTATCGCGGATGCCGTGCGTGGCTTTATGATTGAGTCTTACCTTGAGGATGGTCGTCAAGACACACCTGAAGTTTACGGTAAATCAATCACAGATCCATGTCTTGGTTGGGATAAGACAGATAGCCTTATTCGTGAAATCCACAATCGACTTTCGTAACAATTATGATTTTTGGACATGGTATAGACTTGCAGGAAATTTCAGCAGTTAAAAAGGCTTATGACCGCAATCCACGCTTTGCAAAAAAGGTATTGACACCAAAAGAGTGGGAGCGTTTTGAATCCCTTTCTGGCAATCGTCAGATGTCCTATTTAGCAGGTCGCTGGGCTGGTAAGGAAGCATTTTCAAAGGCCTGGGGTACAGGTATTGGAGCAGTCGGCTTTAAGGATATTGAAATTTTGACCAATGACAAGGGAGCTCCAGTGGTGACCCAGTCGCCTTTTGAAGGCAATGTCTTTATCTCGATTTCCCATAGCGGTGATTTTGTTCAGGCAAGTGTCATTTTAGAAAAAAACTAAGAGATAGATGTTGGAAGAGGATAGCTTATGATCTCAAGTTTACATCGACCAACCTTGGCAAAGGTTGATCTATCAGCAATTTCAGAAAATATTGAACAAGTGGTTAGCCACATTCCTAAAAAGGTGCAGACTTTTGCAGTTGTTAAGGCCAATGCCTATGGTCATGGTGCTGTTACGGTGGCCAAGTATTTGTCTAAACAGGTAGATGGTTTTTGTGTTTCCAACCTAGACGAGGCACTTGAACTCCGTCAGGCTGGCTTAGAGCAACCGATACTCATTTTAGGAGTCGTCTTGCCAGACGAGGTTCCTTTGGCTATTCAAGAAAACATCACTCTGACGGTAGCTTCGCTTGAGTGGTTGAAAATGGCTAAGGATCAAGGGCTTGATTTGACTGGTTTGACCTGTCATATTAAGATTGATTCAGGCATGGGACGCATTGGGGTGCGTAGCCAAGGAGATGCAGATAGTTTGATTGCTGGTCTGAAGGCACTTGGTGCGGATGTCGAAGGTATTTTTACCCATTTTGCAACAGCTGATGAAGCAGATGATAGTAAATTCAAGCGTCAATTGGCCTTCTTCACGGATTTGGTTAATAACTTGGTGGACCGCCCTCGCTTGGTACATGCTAGCAACTCTGCGACAAGTATCTGGCATGCAGAAACAGTCTTTAATGCGGTACGTCTGGGTGTCGTCATCTATGGTCTCAATCCTAGTGGCAGTGTTTTAGACCTTCCATATAACATTCGTCCTGCTTTAAGTTTGGAGACAGCACTTGTTCATGTTAAGACTCTGCCAGCAGGTCAAGATGTGGGTTATGGTGCAACGTATACGACGACAGCTGATGAGGTTATTGGAACCATTCCGATTGGCTATGCGGATGGTTGGACCAGAGATTTACAAGGTTTCCACGTTATTGTGGATGGACAGCTTTGTCCAATTGTTGGGCGTGTGTCTATGGACCAGATCACTGTTCGCCTTCCTAAGGTTTATCCCCTAGGAACTCCTGTCACTCTTATGGGTGAAAATGGGGGAGCAAGTATCACTGCGACAGAGGTGGCTGAAAAACGCGGCACTATCAACTATGAGGTCCTTTGTTTGCTTAGTGATCGTGTACCTCGTAGCTATGACTAATATAAATAACGAGAAATCCAGTTTGATACTGGATTTTTTGATTTTAGTGAAGTCCATTTTCATGTGTTATAATAGCTGATAAGGCTTCCTCTTTCACGAGGAGAAGAACACGATAGAAATGATAGAGGATATGATTCAACTAGATTCACCGATTGCGGATTTGAAAGGCTTTGGTCCTAAGTCCGCTGAAAAATTTACCAAATTAGATTTGCACACGGTTGGGGACCTCTTGCTTTATTTTCCTTTCCGATATGAAGATTTTAAGAGTAAGTCTATCTTTGAACTGATGGATGGCGAAAAGGCTGTTATTACGGGAACGGTGGTGACCCCTGCCAATGTGCAATATTATGGCTTTAAACGTAATCGTCTGAGTTTTAAAATCAAGCAAGGAGAGGCAGTGATTGCCATTAGTTTCTTCAACCAGCCTTATCTTGTGGACAAGATTGAGATGGGGGCAGAAGTGGCTATTTTTGGCAAATGGGACCAGAAGAAGTCGGCTGTGACTGGTATGAAAGTATTGGCTCAAGTTGAGGACGATATGCAGCCGGTCTATCATGTGGCCCAGGGTGTTAGTCAGGCCCAGCTGATAAAGGCAATAAAGGCAGCTTTTGATAGTGGGGCTCTTAATTTGTTGGAGGAGAGTCTCCCACAGGTGCTGCTGGACAAGTACCGTCTTATGGGACGCCAAGAGGCTGTGCGTGCTATGCATTTTCCGAAAGATTTGGCTGAATATAAGCAGGCTTTACGTAGGACCAAGTTTGAGGAGCTCTTTTATTTCCAGATGAATTTACAGGTGCTGAAGGCTGAGAATAAGTCCGAAACCAATGGTCTAGCAATTGCTTACGATGAAGCCAAAATTAAGGCCAAAATTGCAGAATTACCATTTCCCTTGACAGAGGCCCAACAGCGCAGTTTATCGGAAATCCTAGCTGATATGAAATCTGGAGCTCATATGAACCGTCTTTTGCAAGGAGATGTGGGTTCAGGGAAAACAGTTATCGCTAGCCTGGCTATGTATGGGGCTTATACGGCAGGATTGCAGTCTGCCCTCATGGTACCGACGGAAATCTTAGCAGAGCAGCATTATCAGAGTTTGCAGGGGCTTTTTCCTGAGCTAGAGGTAGTGCTCCTAACTTCTGGGATGAAGGCGGCGGACAAAAAAGTAGCTCTTTCCAAAATCGAATCTGGGGAGGCTCAGATGATCGTGGGGACTCACTCACTGATTCAGGATGCTGTGACTTATCACAGGCTTGGGCTAGTAATTACTGATGAACAGCACCGTTTTGGGGTTAATCAACGTCGTATTTTCCGTGAGAAAGGTGATAATCCTGATGTCCTTATGATGACAGCGACCCCTATTCCTAGGACCTTGGCGATCACTGCCTTTGGGGAGATGGATGTGTCAATCATTGACCAGATGCCAGCAGGACGTAAGCCTATTATTACCCGTTGGGTTAAACATGAGCAACTAGATACCGTACTGACTTGGATCAAGGGAGAGTTGGAAAAAGATGCTCAGGTCTATTTTATTTCACCTTTGATTGAAGAGTCTGAGGCTCTCGATTTGAAAAATGCGGTGGCCCTTCATCAGGAACTCACAGATTTCTTTGGGGATTCAGCTACAGTGGCTCTGATGCACGGTCGCATGAAAAATGATGAAAAAGACCAAATTATGCAAGATTTCAAGGATAAAAAATCTCAAATTTTAGTATCAACCACAGTTATCGAAGTGGGGGTTAACGTGCCAAATGCTACGGTTATGGTCATTATGGATGCCGACCGCTTTGGACTTAGCCAGCTGCACCAACTTCGTGGCCGTGTAGGTCGTGGCCATAAGCAGTCCTACTGTGTTTTGGTGGCTAATCCTAAAAATGATACCGGGAAAAAACGCATGCAAGCCATGTGTGAGACTACGGATGGTTTTGTTCTAGCAGAAGAGGACCTTAAAATGCGTGGTTCAGGAGAGATCTTTGGGACACGTCAGTCAGGAATTCCTGAATTTCAAGTGGCTGATATTGTGGAAGACTACAATATCTTAGAAGAAGCAAGGCGCGTGGCCAGCCAAATTGTGTCTGACCCTAACTGGCGCGAGAATCCTGATTGGCAGGTGCTTGGAGCTCATTTGAGAAGCCAAGGCGAGTTTGATTGAGGAGGAAACCCATGAAAAAGAAACGGTTAAAACTCGATTTTTTTGCGATCTTGCATCCCTTATTTCTTATGATGTTAGGTCTCCTGTTTTATTTTTTCGCCTTCATCTTGATTTGGTTTATTACCGAATTGGCAAAGCTGATAGAAGGAAAGACGGACTTTCATACTCTATATCTTTATTCACTTCTTATCTCTCTAGTTTGTTCGGTATTACTGATTATGTACGTCGCGGGTTTTATAGCTCAACTGATTATCCATATACAGCATCAAAAGGAAAGGACGCTTTTGCCGGTCTGGTGTATGCTTACGGCTGTACTGATGCTTGTGCCCCTATTCGAAGATTTTAGTATCTTAGGCTCGTCCTGGAATTTTAAAGGGTATTTTCTTTCCATAGTTGCCTACATTGCCTATCTCTTTACAAAGCTACCCAAGGTTATTGAAAGTTACCGTTATCATGCGACAATTCGCTATGCCGTTTGGGTGGCTCTGGTCTTGGGAATTATTTTATCCATGATTTAGACAGAAAAACTCTCAGTAAACTCACTGAGAGTTTTAAGTTTCCTTCAAGCTTATTACAAGCTTTCTTTAAGTTAGGACACCTATAATAAAACCATCAAAACGAGATAGGTTTTGATAATAAAACGTTTTGGCTAAGCCAAACCATTCCTAAAAAGGAGGACATAACAATGACAGTAAAAATTAAAGTAACCTACAACCGAAATTTCCAGAAGCATCCTCAAGACTTTAAGGTTTATCAAAACTAGTATTGATGCTAGGAAGAGGCTAAATTTACCCATATTCTACAACTTTCATCCCTTATTTTCCAAAATCCCTTTTTCCTTTTTTTCATAACGTAGAATCCCTCTTCTTAAACTCATAAAAAGTCTAGACGGAAGCATGACCAGTCTAGGCGATTAACATAAGTAAGCTAACCAGTTGAGATTTTCTTGACTGGTTTTTATTTTTTGATTTTTAGACAAAAAATATCGAAAAACGATAAAAATGTGTTGACAAGGAGAAATAAAGAGTGTAATATATAATTATCGATAAACGGTAATAAGTTTTCGATAAAGATAATCTTATTCGCGAAAAAGAGAAATTATATACCAAAAACTATTTAATAAAGGAAATACTTATCATGAAAACACTTAAATCAATCATCAACGCAGTTCTTATTCTTCTTATGGCAATCTACGGTCTTGCAATGCTTACTTTACTTATCCTTCCTTTTGTGGATGTGACTAATCTTTTCCCAGGTGCTGAGGTTCATTATCTTTCTGGATGGGGTTACTGGCTTGTATCAGAGTTACAATTCGCCTTCTATCTTGCCTTGATTTGTCTCCTTCGTAAAGAGTTTAAAGACTTTACTTGGAAGGCATTTTGGACAGAAGATTTTTCTCTCTTCTTGAAAAAGGCTGCTCTTCTAACCTTTGTGCCATCAGCCTTGAATATCTTCTTACAGTTGGGAACGACTAATCACCTTGTAGTGGACTTCAGCACATCAGTCTGGCTCCTCTTGGTCTCTCTAGCTTGTGATGCTGTCCGTCTTCGTAAGGGACAAACAGCTGTCAAATAATTGAAGGAATCTTATTTGAAAAGTAGTAAAATCTTACCTATAAACTAGTATTTTATATTGATATTCGATATAATTGATACTGTTAATAGTTAGCTAATGATTTAGTATGAGGTCAAGGGCTCCTAGAGGCACCTTGGCTTTTTCTAGTCTATGCTCAAAGAAATCAAATGAATTTACAATCGAGGTAACACATGACAACTATCTTATTTTATTTTTTAATCATCCTAGCCTTGGCTGGCTCTAGTTATTATGGTTGGAGATCGGCCAAAAGTGCTAAAAATCGTCAGGAAACGCAAGAACAGAAACGTCTACGTAGTATTCTCCTGTTCGTTAATGTCCTCCTTTTTGCGGGCTTTTTAAGTCTTGTTATTACCATTCTTAATGATGCCTTTATCCTGACTGGTCATGAAGGACTCTTACACCAAGGTTTGCGTATGCTTCTTGGTTCGGGAGTTACCGTGAAAAGTACTAGCACTAGTCTGACGCTTTTTACAGCAACCATTGATTTCCTTCGTATGTCAGTCAACATAGGCTTCTTGTTGTGTCTACGTGCCTTTCTGATTAATCTTTATCGTTCTGATATTTTTATCGCTAAAAATGCTAAGTTGGTTCGTTGGTCAGCACATTTGCTAGTTCTTGGGGCCTTTATCAATAATGGTATCTTTACATTTGGGACAGGCAACCAGAGTTATAGTTTTTTTAACATAAGTTATTTGCTAGTTAGCTTTGTTCTCTATGCTGTTGCCATGATTTTGACTAAGGCTAATGCCATTGCTGAGGAAAATGAGTACACGATTTAGGAGGGGCTTATGATTATTGTCAATTTGGACGTTGAACTTGCCAAGAAGAAGATGCGCTCGGGTGAGCTGGCAGAACGTATTGGTATTACCCCAGCCAATCTCTCGGTTCTTAAGACAGGCAAGGCTAAGGCAATCCGTTTTACAACACTGGATGCTATTTGTAAGGAGTTAGATTGCCAACCAGGAGATATTCTTGAATATAGACCAGACGAAGAAAACTAAAAGCCTGAAGCAGTTCAGTCACCTTTCTAGTGACCATGCTTCAAGCTTTTTATTTTTTCTTCAACCATGCGACCAAGGCTAGACTGGCTAGCACGGTGCCACAGACCATGGCGATATGTGTTTTTGAGACTGTCAGCTCATAGTGGAAATCTTTATTTTCCAATTTATCGGTTGCTTCAATACTAAGTTTCATGTCTTATCCCTCGATATAGTCTTTCAATTCTTGGTCTTTGAGTCCCGCACTGAGTGCGATGAGGAGTTTGAGGCGAGCCTTTGGTGCGTTGAGTTCTTTAACAAACATAACGCCAGCTTCTTGGAGTTTGACTCCCCCGCCTTCATAGGCGTAAACAGGTTCGGCGATACCGTTGAAGCAGCGGGAAACGAGCACAACAGGGACACCTTTTTCCATAAGATTTGTGATTTCTCCTGCAGCTAGTGGTGGGAGATTTCCGGCACCTAGTGCCTCGATAACTACACCGTCAATCTTTTCAGGGTCTAGGAGACTAATAATCCCATCTCCGATACCCATCCCAGCATAGGCCTTGATGATTGGTACTGTTCCTGTGATTTGTTCCAAGTCAAAGCGAACACGAGGCTCAGCAGTTTTGAACCAGAGGATGTCATGCTTCATGATGATACCTAGTGGACCATGAGTTGGTGTGTGGAAGGTTGCCACGTTTGTGGTATGGGTCTTAGTCACATACTTGGCTGCATGGATTTCATCATTCATAACGACCAGGATTCCTTTGTCAGCGGCCTTGTCGTCGCTAGCAACACGTAGGGCTGAGAGATAGTTATAGACCCCGTCGCTACCTAGTTCGTTCGACGAACGCATGGCACCGGTTAGGACGATTGGAATCTCAGGGACGGCCATGGTGTCTAGGAAGTAGGCTGTCTCTTCCAGAGTATCTGTTCCGTGGGTGATGACCACACCATCATATTGCCCAGCTGTTTTCTTGATTTTTTTGTAAATATCCAGCATGTGGTAGGGTGTGATATGTGGGCTAGGGATATTAAGAAAATCGAGAACGGTTAGTTCTAAATTGTCTAAATCAAGCCCTACATGGTTCATGGGATTATCAGCATTTTGACTGACCTTGCCATCATTATCTGCTGACATGGAAATTGTTCCTCCAGTGTGAAGGACTAGGATTTTTTTTTTTTCATTTATATTACTCACCATTGTATTATGTGTTATAATTTATTTTAGCATAAAATGTTAGAAGGAGGGGAGCTCTGTGGCCATTAAAGCAGTCTTTTTTGATATTGATGGGACTTTTCTAAATGACCGAAAACGCGTGTCTAGTTCAACCAAAAAAGCCATCAGTCAAATGAAGGAAGATGGTATCTTAGTTGGTTTGGCAACAGGTCGTGGTCCAGGATTTGTTCAGCCTTTCATGGACAATCTGGGTCTGGATTTTGCAGTCACTTATAATGGTCAATATATTTTGACTCATGACAAGGTCCTGTATCAAAATCAGCTCCCTAAATCAACAGTCTACAACTTGATTCGCTATGCCACCAAGCACCGTAGAGAGATTTCTCTAGGGACTAGCACAGGTCTTGTTGGTTCCAATATTATTAGTATGGGGACGAGTAAGTTTGGGCAAATCGTTAGCCGTATTGTCCCTAAGTCCTGGGCTAAGATGGTGGAACGTAGTTTCAAGTCTTTGATTCGTCGTTTCAAGCCACAAAGTATTGAGACTCTTAAGACTATCATGCGTGAGCCTATTTATCAGGTGGTTATGGTAGCGACGGTGGGGGAAACACAAGATATTGAAGAAAAGTTTCCTCATGTGAAGATTACCCGTTCAAGCCCTTATTCAGCCGATATTATTTCAGCGGACCAATCTAAGTTGAAAGGTATCGCTCATTTAGGTGAGGTTTTTGGTTTCGAACTCAGTGAGGTTATGGCCTTTGGGGATTCGGAAAATGACCTAGAAATGCTGTCTGGCGTCGGCATTGGTGTTGCCATGGGTAATGGTGAAGACGAGCTGAAAGACCAGGCTACCCATGTCACTGACACTAATAACCAGAATGGGATTGCCAAAGCCTTATCTCACTACGGTTTGATTCACTTTGAGACAGAAAATTCATTTACCAGTGATGATGACAACTTCAACAAGGTTAAGGATTTCCACCATTTGATGGATGGTTCAACTACCGACATGCCTCGTGTTTACGGTATTGAGGAAGCTAGTCACCGTTCGGACTTCAAGTTGGAAGAAATTGTCGAGTTTATATATGCTTCATCAGGTGGGGACAAGCGTGTCTTTGGTCAGGCTGTTCTGGATTTGCATGCTGCTCTTGATAAGGCAGCCCTCAAAGTTAGTTCTAAAGAGCACTCAGAGTCAACGATGGTTGGTCAGGTGGATGCTTTGACTGACTTGCTTTACTTGACCTATGGTTCATTTGTCCTTATGGGGGTTGATCCTAAACCTTTCTTTGATACGGTTCATGAGGCTAATATGGGTAAAATTTTCCCAGATGGCAAGGCTCATTTTGATCCTGTGACCCATAAAATTCTTAAGCCAAGTGACTGGGAAGAGCGATTTGCACCAGAACCACACATTAAACGAGAGCTGGATCGTCAGATTCAAAAATCTCTACAAAGAAATAAGTAAGAAGATATAAAGGTTTGGACAGTTTGCTCCAAGCCTTTTTCTAATAAAAATGACATTTATTAATGTCTTTATTTGTGATAAAATAAAGACATTCTATGTATTTTTAAGGAGATTATTATGACTAAAGCAGATTGGTTAGACTTTTTTGAAGCCATCAACGGTCGTTCAGCGACTGAAGAAGAAATTGCAGCAGCACTTGCAGCTGGTGAGTTCCAAGATGACGCACCAGCAGTAGAAACTGCTCCAGTACAAGAAGCGCCAGCACAACCAGCTTTCGCTAATGTTCAAGAAACACCAGTTCAAGAGGCGCAACCACAGCCAACTTTCGCTGGTACCCAAGAAGCGCAACCACAGCCGACTTTTGCGAGTGCACAAGACGCACAAGCGCAAGCTTCTTTTGCAAATGCTCAGGCAGCCCAACCTCAACCAACCTTTGCGGGCGCTCAAGCTGCTCCAGTACAAGGTGTGCCAAATCAAGCAGCGCAACCACAAGCTGGTTTTGCCAATGCTCAAGCTGGTCAACAAGCAGCTTTTGCTAACGGTCAACCTCTTCAACCAGGTCAAAACGTTCAATTTATCAATGGACAAGCCGTAGTTGTTCCAGCACAACCATCAGCATTTGCGACAACTTTCAAAAACTACTGGACATGGTTGCTTAATGCATGGCGTCGTCCAGCTGACATGACAGATTATGGTAAACACAATGGTTGGCTTAACTATATCTTCTTGTCACTTTTCACTGGATTTGCATCATTTGCAATTTTGAGCGCTATGGCACGTAAACTTGTTAGCTCAGTTGTATCAACAACAAATGCATTGTCTAGTCTGTTTGGTTCTTATGGAACAGATAGTTATTCATCTTCAATTTCAAGTCATACGTCTAGCATTGGTTTTGGAGCTTTCTTCGCAAGTATCCTAGCTGCCTTCCTCTTCATCTTTGCCTTTATCTTGGCAGGATTTGTGACACGTAAGGCCATCTTCCGTGATCCTGAGACTACTTTCTTGAATAGCTTTGACCGTTTTGGTCGCTTGACATCATTGGCCTTGCCAATCTTGCTCGTAACAATCTTGTTTGGAGCTATTGGACTTGTTGGCTTCCCTAGCTTCTTGTTTAATATCGTTAGTGTTTTGTTTGTACTGGCTAACATCTTTACAATTGTACCTGTAAAAACGGCTTGGAAGGCTGATAAGTTCTATCAATTGATCTTGGCAGCACTGTTGAATGGTGTGATTTTGGTAATTTTGTTTGCAATCGTATTTGCTATCATGTCATCATTTTTAATAGGTCTTTTATTCTAAGTAAACCTCTAGCATTTTTTGAAAAAGTAAGTTTATAGGAGTCTTTATGGCAACAAAAGAAAAGTGGATTGATTTATTTGAAAAGGCAGTTGGTCGTCCGCCCCATGCTTTGGAGATTGAAGAAGGCCAGAAAGCAGACTTTGACTTAAAGGCTATTAAAGGCATTGCGGCAATGGGCTTGGACCAAGAAGCCACTCCTTCTGAACCAACAGAAGAAGTGGATGAGTATGACGTTGCCGAGGAAGTATTTGAAGATGTACCGCTTGGTGACGAAGAGGAAACGACTCCTTTAGAAACAGAGGAGCTTGCACCAGTATCTCAAGCTGATCAAGGTCAAGCCGAAGAAAATTCCGAAGCCGCTTCTAAAGAAGCACAAGCTATCTGGATGAAGGCTTTTAAAACCTATGTTGGGCGTCAACCTCTTCCTGAGGAATTCCTACTTGGTAAGTCTTCAGGTTATGATGTGTCAACCATCCATCAATTTATCTCAGATGGTAAGGCTGCGAAACCAGCCAAGCCAGCTATGACTAAAGGAAAGAAAATCCTGATTATTGCTGGTGTTGTTGCAGCAGTCTTAGCACTTGCTGGTTACGGCTTTGGTTCTTATTACTACTCACGTGGTCAAGTAGCAGAACGTTATGAAGCAGCAGCCAAGAAGAGCTTTAAAGATAGCTTGGAATACCAAGTATGGTCTGATACTAAAAAGGAAATTAAAACATCTGAAGTCAAGTACACAGACACTAAAAGTACACAAGCCTATAGCAAGAGCCAACTCATGTCTGGCGAACGTATGCAAAAGGTTGGACGTCAGTTCCTTATTTTTCCTAAGTGGCGAGTCGTGGTAGATCCTGGAACAGTTGATTTGACCGTTAATACAGCTGATTTGAATGTGACCATTAACGGGGTTTCTTACGCGACCACAGATGGCAATAACTACACGGCTAAATTGAATCATCTCTATCCAGGAACCTACAATTTTGTGGCTTCTGGTAAGGTCAATGATCAAGATATCACTGTCTCATCTGAGGAAAATGTGACCTCTAAAACAGAAGTCAATCTTTCAGTAGAGTATCTCAGCTTTACTGTTAAGTCTAATCTTAAGGATGGAGACCTCTATGTTGGTGGTACTAAGGTTGGAACCCTTAACTCAGGGAAACTAGATGTTAACAAGGTAGCAGTAGCTGGATCATCAGCCGTTTATGTTAAGAAGAATTTCGAAGATGGCAGCTCTATCAAAACAGAGACACTGTCTATTAAGAAAATCTCTGAAGGTCAAACGGTTACTCTAGATGCTGATGGAGTTCTTGATCGTGATACGGCAGATCGTCTCTTGACTGCTGCCTACGGTAAATTTGGTAGCTACGCTTCTAATCACAACACGACACCAGATGGTGTATCCGACATTTTCCTTAATGGTACTGATGATACCATGTACAAGGATGTAACGGCTGACATTGACAAAAATACTACAGGTGCTAAAAACCGTGCCGCTGATAGTATTTCTTTCTCAGACGTTGACGTCACAGAAGTCGTTCAGACTGGTGAGAAGACCTTCAAGGTGACCTTCACAGCAGTTTATGATTTCTATTATGGTTATGATTCGAAATTCAAGTCATCAGGAGATATCAAAGATAAAATCTCTTGGTCATGTAATGTGGAATATGTTGGTGACGATAGTGACTCTAGCAGTAGTAGTTCTGACTACAGCAACTATCGTATCAACGGCAAGGCTGGTGAATCACAAAATGTGAGCCGTGAAAATACTGTGAAATAACAGTTGCTTGCTCAGTTCGTTAGCATTGAACAGATTACAAATAGGAGGCTAGACCTCCACACTAAAAATGAGAGCCTGGTAATTGCCAGGTTCTTTTGTTTGTCTGTTTTTACCTCTTAGGGGCTAAACTGTGCCACTTACCTAAAAGGCCTTGTTTTGTGTAAAGCACTTGTTATAATGGAACCATCAAAAGGACAGGAAAGGAGTCTTATGAAAGTTAGAATCGAATTAGACCCATCCATGGATGAGCCTGAAATCTTGATTCGAGCTCCTCGGTTAACACAGGAATTAGCCCAGCTCCAAGAGTCTATTCTAAAGCAAAAGTTAGTTCCTTTAGCCTTTTACAAGGATCGCAGTGAATATTTTCTGGATTTGGCAGATATTCTCTTTTTTGAAACAGACGGGGAGAAAATTTATGGTCATACTAAGGATGAGGCCTATGAGGTAAAGCAAAAGCTCTACGAATTGGAAGACTTGCTTCCGATTGCCTTTTGTCGGATTTCCAAATCGACGATTGTTAATGCTAAACAGATTTATTCTTTGGAGAAGTCTTTTTCAGGGACCAGTACGGTGAATTTCTATCAGACCCATAAGCAGGTCCATGTATCAAGACGTTACTATCAAGTTTTAAAAGAACGACTAAACGAAATGAGGTAAGATAATGAGAAAGAAATTAATTGGGGTCCTCTTGATCCTTTTGGCAGCTTTGGTAATTGTACAAGACTATTTTATAAAATGGGAAATTAGTATTTGGATGTTGGCCTGGGTAGTCTTATTGGCAATTTTGTCCCTTTCTAGTCTTTTGAAGCGACATTTTGGTCTTGGTTTCGCCTATGGCATTGTGGCTCTATTTTCACTTAATGGACAGTTCCATTTTCTTCCAGTATCTAATTCGGTCCTTATCTTTTCTTCCATTCTTGCAGTTATTGGCTTGAACATTCTCTTCAATTCTTCTAGTAAAACAAAGAATCGTTTTGGACTGGGTTCTACTGGCTCAGACGCTAATAATGGTGGAAATGATATTGATGTCACTTTTTCAGCAGTGACCAAATATCTCAATGACCAGCAATTTACGCATGGGAGTGCGGATGTTAGTTTAGGACAGGCTTCCGTTTATTTGGATAATTGCCGTATTGAGGGGCCATCTGCCCAGTTTGATGTGGACGTTTCTCTTGGAAGTCTTAGTCTCTATGTGCCCAGTGATTGGCGAGTACATGTGAATGTGGATAACTCTCTTTCAGCTGTACAGCATGAGGAAAATCCTAGTAACCTGACTAGCAAGGACTTCTACATCAAAGGAGATGTTTCCTTGGGTAATTTAGAAATTATTTATGTTGGTGAGAGTTCGATTAATTAAGTTAGTGGAGGGAACCTCTGATTAATATAATACCTATTGTTTTATCTCATCTCCTGTGATAAGATAGGCTCAATCTATTTTCAGGAGGGTCAAGACATGGTTTCTACTATTGGTATTGTGAGCTTATCTAGTGGAATTATCGGTGAAGACTTTGTCAAGCACGAAGTGGACTTGGGTATTCAACGTCTCAAGGACCTTGGACTCAATCCTATCTTTTTACCTCATTCGCTAAAAGGCTTAGATTTTATCAAAGAACATCCTGAAGCTCGTGCAGAGGATTTGATTCATGCCTTTTCTGATGATAGCATCGACATGATTCTATGTGCCATTGGTGGAGACGATACCTATCGCTTGCTACCCTACCTCTTTGAAAATGACCAACTACAAAAGGTTATCAAACCAAAGATTTTTCTCGGTTTCTCGGATACAACCATGAACCACCTCATGTTGCATAAGCTAGGGGTCAAGACTTTTTACGGCCAATCATTTTTAGCAGACATTTGTGAGTTAGACAAAGAGATGTTGCTACATTTTCTAAAAACGTTCTAATGTAAAGTCTTTCCTTAGAATCCCGAGGTTTTGTCCTTGAATCCAAGTTGTTTTTCTGTTATACTAATAAAGTAATAAGGAGAAATATATATGACTAAACAGAGAATTAATCAAGTTGTTGGTTCAATTGGTGCCTTTATCGGGATTATTGTATTTATAGCCTACATCCCTCAAATTTTTGCCAATTTACAAGGGAACAAAGCTCAACCATTCCAACCTTTATCAGCAGCTGTCTCTTGCTTAATCTGGGTCATTTATGGATGGACACAAGAGCCTAAGAAAGACTGGATTCTAATCATTCCAAACTCAGCCGGGGTTATCCTTGGCGGACTGACTTTCCTTACTGCTCTATAAGAATACAACTACTATAAAAAGCAACCACATCGAGCGGTTGCTTTTTTACTATTTTCTCGATCTAAAAGTCTTCTTCTGACTCTAATTCTTGTTGTTTTATCTCATCTCCTGTGATAAGATAGGCTCAATCTATTTTCAGGAGGGTCAAGACATGGTTTCTACTATTGGTATTGTGAGCTTATCTAGTGGAATTATCGGTGAAGACTTTGTCAAGCACGAAGTGGACTTGGGTATTCAACGTCTCAAGGACCTGGGACTCAATCCTATCTTTTTGCCCCATTCACTAAAAGGCTTAGATTTTATCAAAGAACATCCTGAAGCTCGTGCAGAGGATTTGATTCATGCCTTTTCTGATGATAGCATCGACATGATTCTATGTGCCATTGGTGGAGACGATACCTATCGCTTGCTACCCTACCTCTTTGAAAATGACCAACTACAAAAGGTTATCAAACCAAAGATTTTTCTCGGTTTCTCGGATACAACCATGAACCACCTCATGTTGCATAAGCTAGGGGTCAAGACTTTTTACGGCCAATCATTTTTAGCAGACATTTGTGAGTTAGACAAAGAAATGTTGCCATATAGCCTCCACTACTTCAAGGAATTGATTGAGACGGGAAGAATCTCGGAAATTCGCCCTAGTGACGTTTGGTATGAGGAAAGAACTGACTTCAGTCCCAAAGCCTTGGGAACTCCTCGTGTCAGCCATGCAAATACAGGTTTTGACTTGTTACAAGGCAATGCTAAGTTCGAGGGGGAACTCCTCGGCGGTTGCCTCGAATCCCTCTACGATATTTTTGACAACTCTCTACACGCAGATAGCACAGACCTCTGCCAAAAATACAAACTTTTCCCTGACTTATCCGACTGGGAAGGAAAGATTCTATTGCTAGAAACAAGTGAAGAAAAGCCTGAACCTGATGATTTCAAAAAAATGTTGCAAACTTTAAAAGAAACTGGGATATTTGAGGTCGTCAGTGGACTCTTGGTCGGGAAACCTATGGATGAAACCTTCTATGACGACTATAAAGAGGCACTATTGGATATCATTGATAGCAATATCCCAATTGTCTATAATCTGAATGTCGGACACGCAACTCCAAGAGCGATTGTTCCCTTTGGAGTCCACGCCCATGTAGATGCAAAGAAGCAAGTCATTCGCTTTGACTATAACAAAGAAAGCTGAGATAAGACTCTCAGCTTTTTTTAGAAAGTAGGAGTATCTTAGTTGCTATAAAGCATGACACTTTAAGTGGATAATACTCCTGTATTTCTAAGTTCATCCAGTCTATCAGATTGATTGAGACTCAAGGGAGTGGGACAAGGAACAATTTTTAAAAAGTTGTTCGGTCCTACTCCCTTTTTTCCTATTTTATAGTCTCTTTATTTGTGATAATATAGTATAGTGAAAAAAACTAGACTGGAATAACTTTACTCTTTTGGAGTTTTATGTGACAGCGATGAATAGAGACAATCTAAGCGGATGCCTGCTTGGAGCTATAGTCAAGAAAACTCAAAATGAGGAATGAGGCTAGAAGGGAAATTGTTATGAGAAAAAAAGCGATTGGTATTGATTTAGGGACAACGAATTCCGTTATGGCTGTTGTTCGTGAAGATGTGCCAGAGATTATTCCGATGGGGACGAATGACGATCAGGTCTTACGTTCAGCGGTTTACTTCTCAAATATTAGTGGCCAAAACCATGTATCTTTTGGTAAAGAAGCCATCGAGCGTGGGACAGAAATCGGAAGTACAGAAAACTTTAAATTTGACTTCAAACGTGACATCGGGCGTCCGATTGCTAGTGATACACCAGACCACACACGTGTCAATTCTATTATTCTTTCGGCCTTGGTTTTGAACGAATTCCGTAAACGCGCCTATGTCGTTGGTCAGGAGATGGGACAAGCAGACGGTATCAAGGATGCTGTCATCACCGTGCCTGCCTACTTTACGTCAGATCAACGTGCGGCAACGAAGAATGCTGGTCGTATCGCAGGATTTAACGTCTTGCGTATTATCAATGAGCCTACAGCTGCGGCCATTGCCTATGCCCACACTAAAAGTGCCCAAGGAAATGTCTTGGTCTTTGACCTTGGTGGAGGAACTTTTGATGTTACCATCATGCGCGTGGCTGATCATGCCTATGATATTTTAGCGACTGACGGGAATTCACGCCTTGGTGGGATTGACTTTGATAAGCGTCTTGTGGGCTACATCATGCAGGAGTTGGAAAAACAAGGGGTCAATATGACTAACCTTTCCGAGAAGGAAAAAATTCAACTTCAATATAAGGCTGAGCAGATTAAGACTAGTCTATCTGTGAATGACCAAGCTCTCTATGAGCATTATGTCAATGGTCAAGGTTACGGTGTCTTGATTACTCAAGCAATTTTCAATGAAATTACCTTGGACCTCCTCAAAGATACTGAAATCAAGGTACAATCTACCCTTCAAGCGTCTGGCTTGAAATGGGAAGAAATCGACCATATCCTGCTTGTGGGTGGTTCAACACGTATGCCAATGATTCGTCAAATGATTCGTTTGATGAGTGGTTTGGAACCTAAGTTTGACCTTAATCCAGACACTATCGTGGCACAGGGGGCATCTATTTTGGCCGACCTTATCGTCAATAACGAGGTTAGCTTCTCTGAGCACCAGGATGGTAAGACAACTGAGACAGACAGAGTAGTTGTCAAGGATGTGACCTCTCAGGGAATAGGTCTGCTCTTCAAGAAAAATCCAAACAAGAACTACAGCTTTGTGGGTGACTACTATAATAGTGTCGTGGTTCCACGTAACTCGGTCTTGCCTTTGGCAGTGACCAAGGATCTCTTTGCGGTCGTGGATGGACAGAGTAAGTTCAAGCTTCGTATCACAGAAGGAAATTATGAAAATCCATTTGCTGTGAAGATTTTGGGACAAGTGGAAGGACAAGTGCCACAACCTCGTCAGAAAGGCGAGCTTTTGGCACAAGTCACCTATGCCTTCGATTCAGAACAAATTGTTACCGTAACAGTGTCTGATCCTCGAAGCAATACTGTTGTGGCACGCTTTTCAGTCAACGCACAAGTCAACCAAACCCAAGAAGTGGTTAAGGAAGACTTGTCAGAACTTCAAGCTATTTTTGCTAAATTTATCTCATGATAGACTACTACAAAGCAATTGATACAGAGACAGGACAGGAAGTATCTTATTTAAGAGAGGTCAGTAACCGTATCTCTCCAGAGATGTCGGCTCAAGATTGTTTCGTGGCACTTTCCTTTTTACGTGAAGAGCTGGAGGAGCTCTGGACAAATGGTACCTTGGATAAAGAGGGAGAGCGTTTGCGTAGTGAGCTCTACACGATTCGCTCAATCTTTTTCTCAGACCATGAGAAGTTACAATACGACCGAAAACTCAGACAGGCTCAGAGAAAGGCATTGGAAGCTGAAAAGGGGACGACCACTGATACTAGCAATGTAACAGGTAAAAAGGAAATCCCTTTTGAACCTGTTGCGGTGACTCAGACTAAAGAGTCATCTCTTAAAAATTACCTCTTTGCGGCCTTCGCCTTTGTGATTCTACTAAGCTTGATTCTCTTTTTCAATATCAATGTCATCGTTCTTATTATCGGAGCCATTCTAATTGTGGCTTTGATGTTACTTATGTCTTAGGAGATATTAATGGAAACCAATCAATTAACATTTGAACATATCTGTTTCAAATATAAGGGAAATGATAACCAGCTCTTTACAGATTTGGATGTTACTATGGAGACTGGCCAAGTTGTCGGTATCTTGGGTGCCTCTGGTTCAGGGAAAACAACCTTAACTGAGATTCTCCTTGGCCAGCTTAAACCGACTTGCCAACAATTTCGTATTTTAGAAAATGGCAAACCTGTGACTGCGGGTTCACGCTCTTGGTCCTATGTACCTCAACAAAATCTCCTACGTGAGTACCTCAAGGTATCTGAGACCTTTGATTTTTATGCGGACCACCATCTGAAAGGGAGTGGTAAGCTGACTAAAAAGCATCGCATTGCAGGCATCATGGATGATTTAGGCTTGACGGAATTTGCTAATAAGAAGATCTCAGAGCTTTCTGGTGGGCAAAAACGCCGTGTCTCTATTGGTATTGAGCTTCTTAGCCCTAGTCCCTACTTTATTCTTGATGAGCCATCTTCAGGTTTGGATGCCCTTAGTGATCGTAATCTCTTACGTACCTTGAAAATCTTGGCTAAATCAGCTAACAAGTCTATTGTGGTTATTACCCACAACACAGAAAATTTGGCTATTTTTGACAAGATTATCTTCTTGTCTAAGGGACGTCCGACATTTGCAGGGACTTATGAAGAGTTGCTTTTGGAATACAAGACTAGCGATCCTTATATGATTCGTAAATATATGGATATGAATATCGCAGATATCTACCAAGAGCTCAATGCTTCAACACGTATTTACAAGATTTAGGGAGACTTATGAACGCAGCATTACGATTAAGTTGGTATAAATTTAAACACCACTACATGGATTTTGTGAAGGTTCTTCTGGGCATTGTCGCTTTCGAAGGCTTAATCCTCTATATTCAGGACAAGGGATTTTTGAAAGATTTCGAAACAACTCGAATGACCCTCTTTCTCTTGCTTTTTTCAACCAGTCTCTTGATTGTGGTTCAAAACAGTATTTATATTTCTAAGGAACGCTCGGTCCTCAACCGTGACTTTTTCTCAGGTTTGAGTCGTTCGGCCTTTGCCTTGGCTAGTATGGGGATTCACGCCTTCTTTGCCGTTTTGGAAACTATTGTCTTTATCCTATCTTACTCTGTTTTTAGTAAGTTCTTTGACAAGGAGTTTCCAGACGCTGGTCATATTTTTGGTTCCTACCGTTGGGAAGTTGGGATTACAGTGCTTCTGGTTTTCTTGGCTTCGCATTTCATTGCCCTTTTTATCTCAGCCTTGGTTGGCAAATCTGAGATTACCTCTGTTATCCTAGCAGTTGTTGTGGGAATCATGCAATTTTCATTGTCAGGAACTATCCTATCTTTGCCAAAAGCGATTGATTGGGTACAAAAATTTATCTATCTAGGTTATGGGCACAAGCTTTTTGGGATTTCTAGTGACTTGTCAGACTTGCCATCTAGCTTGGCTAAGTACAGGGTCCCTGTTCCTAAGAGCCAGTTGGAGGCTTTTCAAGGGTCTACAGGTGAATTCTGGGGCCAATGGTGGGCTTTGGTACTTCATTGCCTCGTTTATGCCCTACTCTTTTTCGTCACACTTCAGAAGAAGGAGAAATAAATGCAACAATATGATGAATGGCTGATTGACTTCCAAGTGCAGTATGGTCGCAAGCCAAGTGATAAGGAAGTTGCCGAAGCTGCTAAGACTGGTTTTGCTCTTTCTAGTGGTTTGAGCAGACAGAAAAATTCTAAATTCAGACAAGTTTTGTCTAAGGTTGGTTTGGGTGATCTCAAGTTTAGCTGGTTTTTAGTTTTGGAAATTTTGCTCTTGATTTGTATCGCCCTCTTTGGCTATGTTGTTGGCTATCTATTTATCTAGGAGGACCTCATGAAACAGTTTAAACATAAAAAGTTTATCGGTTTGGCCTTGCTTGTCTTTTTGGTCTTCATGGTACTTGGAAAATACACTCAGAGCACGGCTTTTACATCGTCTTCAAGAGTTTATGCCACAACCGTTGTCGATAAGAATACCGGGAACAAGGTGCGTTTTGAAGTTCGTAAGATCAAGGGAGACAAATACGAAGTCAAAAATACGGAGACCGGGGATACTTATCAGGCTAATGCCCAATCCGGCGAAGACCGTTCTTTGAGCTTTAAGTTGCCTGGAACTAACGGTAGCTCAGACGGTACTATCCGTATCACACCAAGTATGGTACCTGGAGGAGATGCGAAGGTTGAAATGACTGAATCAGATACCTATACTCAGGTTGAGGGAGGCTCTGAAGTCGTTGAGTCTAGCGAGGCTTCGTCTAGTTCTTCAAGTAGCCAAGTTAAAAGCATTATTAAGGATATTTTGGAATCAAGTAGTTCATCCTCTGGTAGCGATGCAAGCTCAGAATCGTCTTCTAACGATCCAAATAAGCCAAATGCAGATATCAAGACTAAGACTGATGTCAATGGTGATAAGGAAACCACTTATATTGCAGACTATTCGACTGAAGACATTAAGTCCATCACGGAAGCCTTTGGGAAATGGCTTTATCAGTCTGATTATGCCAAGGATGCTGTTTTAGTTCAAAGCAGCTTTGACAGTATTACCAAGGTCAATGATGGTAGTCCAACCTTCCTTTCATTTAAGGCACCTAAGGAAAAAGGTAGCAGCCAAACGATTACCATCCTTGCTAATCTCATCAATGCGGATGGCTATGAACATATTACTGGTGTTCCGAGTGGTATCATCAATGGCAAGGAAGTCTCAAACTATGATTTTAAGGACTACAAAAACACGGTTGATTCCTTTGCTTTAGGGATTAATGACAATAGTGGTAAGACCGCAGACTATAGCCCGACATCATCCTTCCGTCTTTATACCTTGAAGGATAAGAAACATGCTATGTATGAAGACGATGCTGCTGAACAAAAAGCCCTCTTTAAGGACTTCTCAGCTGATGACAAGACTGGTGGCAATTATAATGGCTACAACAAGCTCTATAAGGATTTGGTTGACCAAGATAAGGATTCTTACCAAATCGTTCTAGGTTCCAACGGTACCGTTTATTATGTGACGAACTACTGGAAGGGTAATTACGATAAGAAGGCTGTTCAGACCTATAAGGTAGCACCAGATGACATGCAAGAGGCTTACCAAGAGTTGCTCAAGCATTACTCTAGTGCTGACAAGTCTGAAAGCTCAGAATCTTCAAGTTCTTCACAGTCATCAGAGTCATCGTCAAGCTCATCAGAAGCTAAGACAGAATCAAAAACGGAAACCAAGACCGAGCAAACAGGCATGGATGTTAATGCTATCAAGGATAATAACTTCCAAAGCCTCGAAGGTACTTGGAAGAATGGGAATGGTAGTAGTTTGACATTTTCTAAGAATCAAGTAACTGCACCAACAGATTATGAGGTTCAAAATGCTAATTCCAGTCTTGAAAATGGCTACCTGAGAGCGAGCCTAAGAACAGGAATGTATGGCGCAATAATCTTTTTCATCCCTAAAGGTACGACATTACCGAATGTGTCAGGAAATAATCCTGATGCTTCAGATAATACTAAAGACCGTATCCTAGTGACCCAATCAGGGGATGCACAATCTGACGCCAAACAATTCTACTACAAGGCTGACTAGACTTTAGGCTTAAAAGTAAGTCTCAAAAAAGTAGTTTTATAATCTAAAAGTTGAGATAAAATTGTCTCAACTTTTTTATGTTACATTTGTAACTTTAATTTAATAGTAAGTCTATCTTCTATAAATAAATGGATTCTTAGAGGTATTATAGACTTTATTAGAAAATTAATTATTGTGAAAACTTACAAAAAGCTATATAATGAGTAGTGTTGTAAAAAGGGCTTCCTAGGGGATTTTTGAGGAAGTTTCTTAAATCAGATTAGAGGGAGAGGGGGAAAAGAATGACTTCTATTATTGAATCGCTACTTGCTGTTTTTAAAGATTTTCATTGGCTGGTATCTATAGACACGCTCTTGATTTTCTTTGTCAATTATCTGATGTTTCATGCAGCTGGTAGGGTCAAGATTTCTTGGTGGCTACTTTTATTAGGTGGTCTTTTGTCAGTTGTTGTGACTCCCCTTCTTCCTATGGGATTCAAGTTTTTACTTAATCCTCTTATTTTATTTTGTTTTAGTTATTACAAACGTCCAGACTTGCCATGGATAGAGCCGGTATTTAATAGTTTTTATGCCTGGGGGACAACCAATATCATTATACGAGGCTTGTCATTAATCGTCTTTCCTTTACTTTTGGGAGCCGACTTGATGAGCCGTATTCCAGAATCTTTAACGGAGTTTATATGTGTGGTAGTTACCTATCCTCTTTACCTTTTGGTTCACCGTTTTATTGGTTATGAATATTTGCAGGTCGAGGAAAAGGAGCGCTTACGCATTCACTTCACCCCTATTGTTATTGGGGTTAGCTTTGCCTTTCTTTCATACGGGCTTCTAAATGATTTCATGCCTTACTTTGCTAGTATCTGGCCTGTGGAAGTGGTTAACAATTATGCCAAGTTGATCGTTCTATTAGCAACAGGAGCCTTCTTCATTGTTGTTTCCTATGCTAACCAGTGGATTAAGGATGAACTTTTTCTGGAGTTGAAAGAGGAGCAGGAGCGTCATTTCCAGAGCTTACAGGAATCTAGTAGGCATATCCTCCATCTTTATCAGGAGCTATACCGTGATGGAGTGCCTAAGGTAGTCGTACCTAAGAAGGCTAAAACCGTTCTGGCTACTAGTCAAGAGGGAGACACTCAGAACCTATCTGATGAAGAGGTTCCCTTCAGCAAGGTTATGCCAGATATTTCTAACCTGCTTTCTCAATTGTTACGTTCCGTCATTGAGAGTAAGTATATGGAGTTTCATGCTGTTGGCGTTGATTTTATCATGGAGGTTCCAGACCCTATATCCCCAGTTCATATCGATGTGGTGGATTTATCAGCTGTTCTAACGACCTTCTTGGACAATGCCTTGTTGAGAGCTCATGGTCAAGAAAATAGTTTAGTTCGTATGTCTTATTACCAAAGAGGTGAGGTCCAGGTCCTCTCTGTAGAGACAACCCTTTCGCAAGATAGTGCCAAGGCGCCCCACGAGGCGTATGAGAGTCACTTATCAATCAATGAGCAGCTCGAAGATATTATGGAGCGTTACCCTCAGTCTAAACTTAGCTTTAAGAATGATAAGTTCATCTATAGACAGCAATTTGAATACTAAAGACTTGTAAAAAAAATATAGAAAGGAGATTCGATGTTTGAATCGTTTTTGGGAATAAATTTTTTAAATCTCTATGATACAGATGCCTTTCTAGCCATTCAGCTTATTTTAACTCTGACGATAAATTGTGCCATTTTCAAACGAATGACAGACATTCGTATCTCCTGGACGGTCTTCTTGACCTTAGCCCTGTTAGATGTAGTCATTCAGTATAATATTACTAACATGATTATGGTTTTTGATGTCTTTATCCTGATGATTTTGGCCTTTCTTGCTAAAGGGAAGACCTTGTCGGTGACCCAGTATGCTTTTCATACCTTGTTTCCAGTGGTGACGTCAGATTTACTTTATCGTTTATTGGGACTCTTCTTTATTCCCCTTCTCTTGAATCTCCCTGTCGCTGAGGTAGGGTCAAATGCTCTTTTCTATCTCTTATCTTACGGTTTGATTTTGCCACTTTATTTTGTATTTGATCGTTTCTTGGGCTTGGATTTGAAGCGTTGGAAGGTCTATAGCGATGACTCTTTCCAGAACCTCCAGATTTCTAGAAGAGTTGCTATAGCAATGGCCATTTATTTATTGGGAATCTATCTCAGTGTGAATTTAGACAGTTGGTTCCTCGGCTATTCTTCAGAGGTGGAATTGAGATTTCGGATGCTCTGGGTTCTCTTGTCTGCAGTGGCTTTCATTTTCCTAATTGCCCATCTTAATCAACTGTCTCGGCAGTATTTGGAAGAGAGTTTGGCCATGGAGGAAAAGAGGCATTTGAATAGTTTGACCAAGGCCAACCAAAAGATTGATCTTCTCTACAATGAGTTGTTACAATACAGACAGTCTTATCAGACGGTTGTGGAACAATTTTCAGAGGAAGTACGTGACCAGGAAGAGGCTCTTGCTGAACAGGTGTACCAGAATGTCCTTAGAGAGAGTGCCAAGGAGTTTGAGCGTTTCCGTGTCGTTGATAATCCTAAGCTGGAAAATATTCAGTCCCTCCCCTTACGTAGTCTTCTTTCGGCTCGTATGATGGAGGCTAAACGTAGTAATATTCCAGTGACTTGTGATATTCCTGAGGAGATTTCAGGGTTTACCATGAATGTGGTTGACTTGACCTTGCTGGTGTCTATTTTCTTTAGTAATGCGATTGATGAGAGTAAGCAGGTACCTGCCAGTCAAATCAATTTTAGTTTCCATCGACATGATAAGGATGGAAGTTACCATTTCGTCATGGAAAATAGGACGCGAGAAGAAAAAGTTGACCTTGATGCCATTATGCAGGAAGAAAACCAGAAGAAGACCTCAGGTCTTAACCTCCACTCAGCCAAGGATATTCTTAGGAAGTATAGTGATGCCAATTTGATTACAAGCAGTGGTGATTACCTCTTCAAACAGGAATTGATTTTTAAATAAAGATGTAGAGCTAAATCAGAGGATTTGGCTTTTTTTTTTTAGGTACAGGTCCATAAAGGAGGGCTCTTTGATGTTGAGCTTGTGCTTATGTGTGAAACTTAGTACATCGGAGGAGAAAGGGGCGAGGGAGGAGTCTGATTGTTGCTTCATTCTGTGTTATAATAGCAAGGATTAGTGGTTGTTAGCACTAAGTGAATGGCAATTCTTACTTAGTCTAACGACTGGTGTAGAGATAAGAAAGGGACGTCTTATGAAATTACTTTATACGGATATGTCTCAGGATTTAACAGAAATTCTGACGGAGCAGGCAACCAGCTATGCTCAAAAGGGAAAGAGGGTCTTTTATATTGCCCCTAATGCCCTGTCATTTGAGAAGGAGCGTAAGGTCTTGGAATACCTGCCTCAGTCAGCATCCTTTGAGATTACGGTGACTCGTTTTACTCAGATGGCGAGATATTTTATTCTCAATACGAGCAACCCAAAGACTCAGCTGGATGATACTGGTCTGGCAATGATTTTTTACAAGGTGTTGTCGCATATGGGCGATGATGAGCTCAAGGTTTATGGCCGTTTGCGCAAGGATAGTAACTTTATTAATCAATTGGTAGACCTTTATAAAGAGTTGCAGCAGGCTAATATGACGGTTCTGGATTTGCAGCATTTGGATCAGGTTGAAAAACAAGAGGATTTGCTCAGGATTTTCAGTGCGGCTCAGTATCTCTTGTTGGCAGGAGATTTTGATAATCAATCAAAACTCAGTGCCTTCTTCAAGGAAATTACCTCAGGCCATCTGGATAAGGCCCTGAGTGACACGGTTTTGGTCATTGATGGCTTTACGCGTTTCTCTGCCGAGGAGGAGGCCCTAGTTGCCCTCTTGAATGATAAGTGCCACCAGATTGTCATTGGGACTTATGCCAGTCAAAAAGCTTATAGGGCTAACTTTGTTTATGGCAATGTTTATCAGGCCTCAGTGGATTTTTTGAGAACTTTGGCTCAGACCTATAAGGTGACACCCGACTATGTGACGACAGACAAAGAGGGCAATTCTTCTTTTGCGCGCATTAGTCGTCTTTTGGAGAGCCGTCATGATTTTAGTACGATGGATGAGCAGCTGACTGCTCAGGACAAGCAAGCCTTGCAGGTCTGGGAAGTGGTCAACCAAAAGGAAGAGGTGGCTCAGGTTGCCAAGAGTATTCGTCAGTTGCTGGCAGATGGCAAGCGCTATAAGGATATTTTGGTCTTACTTGGTGATGAGGAGAGTTATAAGCTTCAGGTGGGGCAGATTTTCCGAAAATTTGATATTCCCTATTATTTCGGTAAGGAAGAAACCATGTCTAGCCATCCTTTGGTACAGTTTGTGGATTCGCTGGAACGTATCAAGCGCTATAATTATCGTGCCGAGGATTTGCTTAATCTCGTAAAATCCGGTCTCTATGGCGGTTTTGCTCAAGAGGATTTAGATCTTTTTGAGTATTATGTCAATTTTGCAGACATCAAGGGGCGTCACAAGTTCTTGTCTGATTTTACGGCCAATAGTCGTGATAAGTATGATTTAGACCAGCTTAATGCCTTGCGCTCACAACTGGTAGAGCCCTTGGACAAGTTGCTTAATAGTCGCAAACAAAAGGGTTCTAGTCTACTCAAGAAACTAGTGGTCTTTTTAGAGGTTGTGCAAGTGCCAAGCCAAATGGCTAGTTTGACTGCCAAGGCCAGTGAGGCGGAAAAAGAACAGAACGAACAGGTCTGGAAGGCTTTCACACAACTCTTGGAGCAGGTTGAGACTATTTTTGGGGAAGAAACACTGTCAGTGGACGACTTTTTGTCCATTTTGCGTTCAGGAATGTTGGCCTGTGATTACCGTACGGTCCCAGCCACTGTCGATGTGGTCAATGTGAAGAAATACGATTTGATTCAACCACATTCTGCTCCTTATGTTTTTGCCTTGGGGATGACCCAGTCACATTTTCCAAAAGTAGGTCAAAATAAGAGTCTCCTGTCTGATGAGGAACGTAGTCGTATCAATGAGGCGACGGATGAACACAGGAGTTTGGATATTGTTACGCAGAGCAATAGTCAGCGGGGGCATTTTGTAGCTATGTCACTTTTTAATGCGGCTAGTGAACAATTGGTGCTTAGTCAGCCACAAATTCTCAATGAGACTCAAGATGACATGTCGGTTTATTTGAAAGAGCTGCTTGACCTTGGACTTTCTTTGGTTGAAAAGGGACGTAATCGTTTTGAGGCTAAGGGGGACCAGATTGGGAACTACAAGGACCTTCTATCAACTGTCATTGCCCTTAACAGCAGTCATCTAGATGCTGATTTGGATAAGGAAACGCAGACTTTCTGGTTAGTTGCTGTGCGTTATCTCCGTAAGCGACTTGATAAGGACCAAGTCTTGATTCCAAATGTGATTGACGATGTGACGACAACCAAGGTGGATGATCAAGTCATGCAGCTAGTCTTTCCGGGGGAAGAACCACTGAAATTATCAGCCTCGGCTCTGACGACCTTCTATAACAACCAATATCTTTATTTCTTGCGTTATGTTTTGGGGCTTGAAGAGTTGGAGTCCATTCATCCAGATGCTCGACACCATGGGACTTACTTGCACCGTGTCTTTGAGCGTGTCATGGGTGATTCTTCGTCAGAAAACTTCGATGATAAATTGGAAAAGGCTATTGCTCAGACCAATCAGGAACAACCCTTTGAACTTCTCTATACAGAGGACCAAGAGAGTCGCCTGTCTCGTCAGATTTTGGAAGATATCGCTCGTTCAACTGCCAGTGTTTTGCGTGATAATGCGGCTGTTAAGGTTGAGCGTGAGGAAGCCAAGTTTGATTTGCTTTTAGCAAATAGCATCAAGATTACAGGGATTATTGACCGTGTGGACCGTTTAACGGATGGGGCTCTGGGTGTCGTTGACTACAAATCAGGTAAAAATGTCTTTGACATTCAGAAATTCTACAATGGCCTCAGTCCGCAGTTGGTAACCTATCTAGAAGCCCTCCGCCAGACCTATAAGGTTGATGCTGATCAGCTTTTTGGTGCCATGTATCTTCACATGCAGGACCCACAGCTTAGCTTAGCTCAGTTTGGTCTGGATAAGCTAGCAGCTCAGGCTCATAAGGAATTGACCTATAAGGGACTTTTTGTGGCTTCAGAAACAGAGCATCTGGCTGGTGGAAACTATGATTTACAAAAGACTGTCACCTATGACAAGGAGGACCTAGAAAACTTGCTAGACTACAATATCAAGCTCTTTACAAGTGCTGCTGAAGTTATTCGAAGCGGGAATTTTGCGGTTAATCCTTATACCGAGGATGGCAAGTCTGTTCAAGGGGATCAAATCAAGGCAATTACTCATTTTGAGGCCGACCGCCACATGGGACAGGCTCGAAAGCTCCTGCGTTTACCAAGTAAGGGCAAGAAGGAAGCTTATTTGGAGCTGATGGCAAAAGATGAGGACTATAATGAGATGCAAGTTGCTGAAAAAATCGTCCCCTTTCTAGTCACTGATCAAGCTGTGACAGCAGACAAAAAAGACCAGGAGGACAACCATGTTGACTAAAGCTTTTTTAAGTCCAACAGAGATTAAGGAACGCATTGCCCAAGAAGCAGCTTCTGACAAGGAACGCAAGTTAACACCTGAGCAGATTGAGGCCATTTACAGTAATGGTAGTAATATTCTTGTGTCAGCTTCGGCGGGATCAGGAAAAACCTTTGTCATGGTTGAGCGTATCCTTGATATGATTGGACGTGGTGTTGGCATTGACCAACTCTTTATCTCAACCTTTACGGTAAAGGCCGCAGGTGAGTTAAAAGAGCGTCTGGAAAAACGTCTGACAGAGCAGCTGGGACAGGTAGAGACAGATGAAGAGCGTGCCTTTCTTTCAGATCAGATTGCCAAGATTGGAACGGCTGATATTGGAACTATGGATGCCTTCACCCAGAAATTGGTCAATCAGTATGGCTATCTCCTGGGTGTGTCACCTATTTTCCGCATTATGACAGATCCTGCCGAGCAGACACTTATGAAAAATGAGGTTTATGCCGATCTTTTCAACGATTACATGCAAGGGAAAGATGCCCAACTTTTCCAAAAATTGGTCCGCAACTTCGCAGGAAATGGCAAGACTAGTAAGGCCTTTCGTGATTTAGTTTACGATGTCTATAACTTTTCTCAGGCTACTGCGGGTCCTGAAAAATGGCTACGTCAAAATCTTTTAAAAGGGCAGGTAGAGGCCAATCCAGAAAAGGCTAAAGCTGAGCTTTTAGAGGGTCTCAAAGATGGCTTGTTGGCTGATTTCTTAGACTTCTTAAGAGACCATCTAGGTCTAGCTCAGCGTGAGTTTGCCAAGGCCAAGTATCTGAATAATGTGTCAGATGCCATTAGCCTTCTTGAAGGAGCCTTGGCCAATGACCAAACGGATATGGAGGACTTGCTCAAACAACTCTTGACTTTGTCAGGAGGTACTGGTTTGACCAATATGACCCGTCCTAAAGACGAGGAACTCAAGGCCTACAAGGAAGCTTACAACAAGACCAAAAATGAGTTTGTGGCCCAGTTGCGAGAGGTTGATACCCAGCTAACGGTCCTCGAGGTTTTGACCAAGCATAATGATGACATCCTACCTCTGTTGGAGTTGCTTCAGGCCTTTGTACTTGATTTTTCGGACCAGTATTTACAGGCCAAGATTCAGGAAAATGCTTTTGAATTCTCGGATATTGCCCATTTTGCCATCCGTATTTTGGAGGAAAATCCAGAGGTGGCAGCCAGCTACCGTGACCGTTACCATGAAGTGATGGTAGACGAGTATCAGGATAATAGCCATACCCAAGAACGTATGTTGGAACTCCTATCTAACGGCCACAACCGATTCATAGTGGGAGATATCAAACAATCCATCTATCGTTTCCGTCAGGCAGACCCTCAGATTTTTAATGGCAAGTTCCAGCTCTTCCTTGAAAATCCAGATGCAGGTAAGTTGATTCTTCTTAAAGAGAACTTCCGTAGTCAATCTGAAGTTCTTGATGCGACTAATGGTGTTTTCAGCCACCTCATGGACCAGGAAATCGGGGACATCCTCTATGACAAGACTCACATACTGTTAGCGGGTAGCGATAAGCAAAAAGAACCCCATCCTGAAAATGAGACAGAAGTTCTGATTTACAATAGTGATGAAGCTAGTGTGACTCCTGACGAGGAAGGTGCTGATCAACCTATCAGTAGTGGCGAGATTTCCTTGGTTATTAAAGAAATCATCAAACTTCACGAGCAGGGTGTCCGTTTTGAGGACATTACCCTTCTAGCACCAACCCGTAACACCTATCTGGACTTGATGGCAAATTTCGAGGAGCACGGAATTCCCTTGGTTCCTGACGAGTACAAGTCAAGCTACCTAGAGTCACTAGAAGTTATGATTATGTTGGACACCCTTCGTGCCATCAATAATCCTCTCAATGACTACGCCTTGGTTGCCCTCCTTCGTTCACCTATGTTTAACTTCAACGAGGATGAGCTGGCTCGTATCGCTGTTCAGGCTGATAAAGGACAATTCTATGACAAGCTTCTTGCAGCTCATACTAAATCAGGACTTCATCCAGAAGTCGTGACGAAAGGACTTGAGGCCAAGTTGACTCTCTTCATTGAGACTCTGGCAGATTGGCGTGATTACAGTAAGTGGCACTCGCTCTATGACCTCATCTGGAAGATTTACGACGATCGCTTCTATTATGATTATGTTGGCAGTCTTCCACGAGCTGAGCAACGTCAGGCCAATCTCTACGCCCTTGCCTTGCGTGCCAATGCCTATGAAAAGACTGGCTTTAAGGGACTTTCTCGTTTTATTGGTATGATTGATAAAATCATTTCTAGCGGTAACGACCTAGAGGAAGTGACAGACTTGGTTCCCAAAAATGCTGTTAGCCTCATGACCATTCACAAGTCCAAGGGACTAGAGTTCAAGTATGTCTTTGTCTTGCAGATGAATCGCAAGTTCATTGGTCACAGCAAGGATGGCCTAAGTGGTAAGTATATTATCAACCGTGAAAAAGGACTTGGCATTAAGTATCTAGCTGATCTCAAAGACCAGGTAAACACTAATTTGCCTAAGTTAAATGTTGTTCTCGAGACCTTAACCTTCCAAGAAAATCGTAGGGAAGAGCGTCGAGCAAGTATCTCAGAAGAGATGCGTCTGCTCTATGTTGCAATGACCCGTGCAGAGAAAAAACTCTACCTAGTTGGTAAGGGCAGTAAGGAGAAATTGACCCAGCAATTTGGCACGGATGTTGAAAATAATCGCCTACCAGTAGCTCTACGTGACCAAATCGCTACTTATCAGGATTGGGTTATGGCTTTGGATACTGCCTTTATGAGAAAGGATCTCAAGTTTACTGTTCGCTTTGTTGAGGCTGAGGAGTTGACTCCAGAGGCTATTGGTCAGGTTGAAGTTCAAGCGGCAGTAGATGCTGATGATCTATCTAACAATCGCCAGACGGAAGACATTAAGCGTGCCCTAACGGTCTTAGAAAGTGTTGAAAAACTCAACCAACTTTATGCACCAGCGATTGACCTGCCATCTGTGCGTACGCCCAGCCAGCTCAAAGCCTTCTACGAACCTGTCATGGATACCGAAGGGGTGGATATTATGGACAAGAAAGAGGAGGTGCAACCTCTTGAGACATCCACTAGCTTTGAGCTTCCAGATTTTGGGCAAAAAACCAAGGTCACTGGAGCTGTAGTTGGTTCAGCCACCCATGAACTCATGCAACGTTTGATTCTTTCTGACAAGGTGGCTCTTCAAGATTTGACACAGGCCTTGAGTCGAGTATCGGCAGATAATCAAGTCAAGGCGCGTGTGCAGTTAGAAAAGCTACTAGGCTTTTTTGACACCGAACTTGGAAAGCTCATTCTAGCTAACCGTGATAAGTTGCGTCGCGAAGCACCGTTTGCTATGTTGGCAGAAGATCCAACTAGTAAGGAGGACTTTGTCGTCCGTGGTATCATCGATGGCTACCTACTTCTTGAAGATCGTATTGTCCTCTTTGACTATAAGACAGACCGCTTCACTCAACCTAGTGAGCTTAAGGAACGCTACAAAGGGCAAATGAGCCTCTATGCTAAAGCACTCAGCCAAGCCTATCAAATAGATAAGATTGATAAATACCTTATTCTCCTAGGTGGAAAAAACTTGGAAGTCGTAGAAGTATAAGCTATAGCATAACCATTCTTTCAGAGTGAAAGAGTGGTTTTTTGTCTTTCAATTCCACCAAAAAAGACCGGTGTGCACACACCAGTCTTTTCGATAGATTTCCATCAGTATTGTAAGTTCGTTAAAATATTAGAGGATGGAAATAGTTATGAAAAAAAGTATCTTGTAGGTTGCTTAAGCCTACAAGGGTTATTATAACAAACTCATCTTAGTCTAAACAAGGTTAGAAAAATTAGAATTAAACACCACAAACATTACTAGTTTTTAATAATTAGAATCCATAACACCAATAAATAGAGACAAAAACCGCCAGCATTAGACTGACGGTATTTGTTTATTTTAATTCTAATATCAACTAATCAAAGGAACCACCCAATTGACCCAGGCCCAGGAAATAGGCATAACCAGAATCATGGCTGGAATCATGTCTGCTGTTGGGAATTGACGCAGTTTCATAATACGAAAACCAGTCGCAATCATGAGGAAGCCCCCACAAGCCTTAAAGTCTCCAATCATGGCTTTTGTTGTTAGAGGAAGAATGAAACCAGCACTCACAAAGAGGAGGAAGAAAACGATAAATTGTGGAATGGCAATCATGGAGACGATGTAGCCTAGACTACAAGAGAAAATCATGGCTGTAAAGAAATCTAGGATAGATTTGGAAATCAAGATGGAGGAATCGCCTGTCATCCCAGACTCAAGGCTACCGTAAATTCCTGTACCACTCGCACAAAAAAGGACGATAACTGTCAAGAGCTGTGCATAAAACTCATCGTGAGCTAACCCTGTTTGTTTGCTTGGTGTAATCTTGGACAAGCCTTTTTCCATAAGTCCAGCTCCCTTGTTGATGAGGTTTCCAAACTTTAGGGCCAGTCCAATGATGGTACCAATAACCACCGCGAAGATAACTGCAGGCATATTAACCATATTCATAATAGCACTAATTCCCATAACCATAGAGGCTAGGCCAAAGATAAGGTTAAGATTGTCCTTGAAATCGTCTCTGAGATAATCCCCAAAGAGTCCTCCAGCGATTCCTCCTAAGATAATAGATAGCGAGTTGATGATAATTCCAGTTGGCACCAGTGATTTTCCTCCTATTATTCTAAATACTATAAGTTTAGCATTATCAAAGACCGAATGCAAAATTGTCTCGTTTTTACAAACGTTTTCTTGAAATTGTACCTTTGAAATGATACAATAAATGAGAAGGTAACGAAATAGCCTTATCTAAACCTATTGTCGGCATTATTAGAGTATTGTTCATGAAAAACATAGCAATAATTCTAATTTATAATTTAATATAAAGTGTAAAATGAGACTATTGTTAAATAGATTCTCAAGAAAGGATAAAAGATGATTCGTTTTGAACACGTAACGAAACGTTATGAAGATAAAGATGCTCTCTCAGATCTTAACCTCGAGATTCGAGATGGTGAGATTTTTGGTCTAATCGGTCACAATGGAGCTGGTAAGACCACGACCATTTCTATTTTGACGTCTATCATTGAAGCTAGCTACGGTGAAGTTTACGTTGATGATATGGCCCTCAGTCAACATCGTGATGCCATCAAGAAAAAAATCGCTTATGTGCCAGATTCACCGGACCTATTCCTAAATTTGACTGCCAATGACTATTGGTACTTCTTGACACGTATCTATGATTTGGAAGCTAGTCAAGTCGAGGAACGTTTGACTAATCTCATGGCTACCTTTGACCTAACGGAGAGTCGTTATAACCTCATTTCTTCCTTCTCTCATGGTATGCGTCAGAAAGTTGTTGTCATCGGTGCCCTTTTGGTTAATCCACAGATTTGGGTTTTGGATGAGCCTCTGACTGGTCTGGATCCACAGGCGTCTTATGATTTGAAGGAAGCCATGCGTCATCATGCCAAGGAAGGTAATAGTGTCCTTTTCTCAACCCACGTTTTAAGTGTAGCTGAGCAGCTCTGTAATCGGATTGCTATTTTGAAGAAAGGGAAACTTATCTTCCAAGGGTCTCTAGCTGAACTGAAGTCTCAGTACCCTGACAAGGATTTGGAAACTATTTATCTGGAAATGGCTGGACGTAAGATTGAGGAGGTATAGTCATGAACTGGAACCATGTTTGGGAGCTTTTTAAAATCAATCTCCTCTATGCTAATCCTCAAGCAGTAACTAACCTACAGAAACGTCAGGAGAAAAAGAAAAAAGCCAATTTCTCCATCGTTAATGCCATGCTTAGACAACAACTCTTGATTCTAGTTGTTTTTACGGTTGTTTATAGCTATCTTTTTGTAGGTGTCGATTATAAGGCCAATCCTGGAGTCTTAACCCTATATCTCTTGACTTTTTCAATCATGGGGCTTCTCCAGACCTTCACGGCTCTCTATAGTACCTTTTATGACAGTAAGGATAGCAAGGCTTATCTGCCTCTTCCCTTGAAGCCAGCGGAAGTTTTTTTGGCCAAGACCTTGTCAGGCTCTATGGTTGGCATGACCTTCATGGTGCCTATCCTTAGTCTTCTTATCCTAGCTTACTGGCAATTTATTGGCCCATTGGGGATAGTCGTTGGGCTTCTGACCTTTATCGTTTCTCTCTTTATCAATCTCGTTTTTTCAGTGATTCTGTCTAATAGTATTGGAACGCTGATTGTTCGCAGTTCTCATAAAAAACTCTATTCAACCATTTTGATGACCCTGTCAACCCTATTGATTATGTTCCCTATCATGATGGTTGGCTTTCTTAATGGTTATATTAAGGGGTCTGGACATATCGATTTTCCCTTGTTGCCTTATCTAAGAGGTTACTATGATGTTGTAGCTGCCCCTCTATCTCCAGAGGCTCTGCTAAATTTCTATCTTCCTCTTGTTGTAGTGCTTATCTTGGGCTTTTGGTTTTATAAGGTCAGAATGCCTCGTTATTTCCACGAAGCCATTTATAACCAAAAGGCTAGAAAGCCTCAGGCCAAAGCTGTTACTCGAAGCCAAAGACAGGTCTTGATCCGCCATCATTTATCTACTTTGGGGAATTCAACCCTCATTATCAATACCTATGTGGTGCCGGTCTTATATATGATCATGTTAGGTGGGGGTGCGGTATTTTTGAAAGATCTGGGCCCAGACTATTTCGGACTCCTGCTTTTGGTCGGAATTGCCTTTGGTTTCTTTTCAGCTCAACCAACAAGTTTTCTTGGTGTAGCAACATCCTTAGAGGGGACAAACTTTGACTTTATTCGTAGCCTGCCAATCAATACGGGTGACTATCTTCGTCAAAAGTTCTGGCTTTTCTATGCCTTGCAAGTCGGTGTATCCCTCTTACTAGGAGGACTTGGTTTAATCTTCCTTGCACATCTCCATCTGATTTTGGTAGCAAGTTTCACTCTTGGTTTTCTCGTAACAACCTATCTTGTAGGTGGTTATTACTTTGAACGTGACCTTAAATTGTTGGAAGTGAATTGGCAGGAAGTTACCCAGCTCTTCAATCGAGGTGGCGGACAGTGGCTCTATATGGGTATCTTTATTCTTACAATTTTCATCGCTGCCTTGCTAGGAGGTATTGTTTTCTTTGCAAGTAAGTTCTGGATTGCCTTAGTAGTCAATGCTATAGTATCTGGGCTTATAGCTTTAGTTGTCCTAATCGTTTATCTCTTTGTTGATCGCAGACGTTGGAAACGTATTAGAGCCATGTTTTTTGCCTAGAACAAACTGTTTAAAGAGTCTCTCCGATTGGAGGGATTCTTTTTTAATGAAAATCCTTAATATGTAAACTTATGCATTATATATGTTAAAATACCTGAATTTAGTGTATAATCATAAACATGAAACGAAATTTTGACTCAGTAAAACGCCTGGTTATCAAAATCGGGACTAGCTCTCTGGTTTTGCCATCAGGGAAAATTAATCTTGAAAAAATCGATCAATTAGCTTTTGTTATTTCTAGCTTGCATAATAAAGGAATTGAGGTTGTCCTCGTATCCTCTGGTGCCATGGGCTTTGGTCTCAATGTCCTAGACCTAGACAAGCGACCGGCTGAAGTCGGTAAGCAACAGGCTGTCTCAAGTGTAGGACAGGTGGCTATGATGAGCCTATATTCTCAGGTCTTTTCACATTACCAGACCAAGGTATCTCAGTTGCTTTTGACGCGTGATGTGGTTGAGTATCCCGAGAGTTTGGCCAATGCCATCAATGCTTTTGAGAGCCTCTTCGAGCTTGGGGTTGTCCCAGTTGTTAATGAGAATGACGCTGTCAGCGTAGATGAAATGGATCATGCGACTAAATTTGGGGACAATGACCGCTTGTCTGCTATTGTTGCTAAGATTGTTGGTGCAGACCTACTCATCATGCTGTCAGATATTGATGGGCTCTTTGATAAGAACCCAAATGTTTATGAGGATGCGACCCTTCGTAGCTATGTTCCAGAGATTACTGAGGAAATTCTGGCCTCAGCTGGTGGTGCCGGTAGTAAATTTGGTACAGGTGGTATGATGAGTAAGATTAAATCCGCCCAGATGGTTTTTGAAAATCATAGCCAAATGGTTTTGATGAATGGTGAAAATCCACGTGACATCCTTCGTGTCCTAGAAGGAGCCAAGATTGGTACACTCTTTAAACAGGAGGACTAAGATGACATATATCGATACACTAGGCCAACAGGCCAAGGTGGCAGGTCGTCAGATTGCTAAATTATCAACAGCAGCTAAAAATGACCTTCTAAATCAGGTAGCTAAAGCTCTAGTAGCTGAGAGTGCCTATATTATCGCTGAAAATGCTAAGGATATGGCCAATGCCAAGGAAAATGGTATTTCAGAGATTATGCAAGATCGCTTGCTCTTAACGGAAGACCGTATCGCAGGGATTGCTGAGGGTGTCCGTCAGGTGGCAGATCTTCAGGACCCAATCGGTCAAGTAGTTCGTGGCTATACGAATCTGGATGGTCTCAAAATCATTCAAAAGCGTGTTCCTATGGGTGTTATCGCTATGATTTTTGAGAGCCGTCCCAATGTCTCAATCGATGCCTTTAGCCTTGCCTTTAAAACCAATAATGCCATTATTCTTCGTGGAGGACGTGATGCCATCAATTCCAACAAGGCCTTGGTTACAGTAGCTCGTAAGGCTTTGGAAAATGCGGGTATCACAGCAGATGCCGTTCAGCTGGTTGAAGATACCTCTCATGAGGTAGCAGAAGAACTTATGGCGGCGACTAAGTATGTAGACTTGCTCATCCCTCGTGGCGGAGCCCGTCTCATTCAAACGGTTAAAGAAAAAGCCAAAGTTCCAGTCATTGAAACGGGTGTTGGTAACTGTCATATTTATGTGGATAAATATGCTAACTTAGATATGGCGACACAGATTGTCATCAATGCCAAAACCCAACGACCAAGTGTTTGTAATGCTGCAGAATCTCTCGTTGTTCATGCTGATATTGCGGAAGACTTCTTGCCTAACTTGGAAAAAGCTATTTCAAAAGTTCAGGCTGTTGAGTTCCGTGCGGATGAAAAGGCTTTGAAACTTATGGAAAAATCCGTACCCGCTTCACCAGAAGATTTTGCGACAGAGTTTCTTGACTATATTATGTCTGTTAAAGTGGTAGATAGCCTTGATGAGGCTATTAAATGGATTAATACTTACACGACATCGCATTCAGAGGCTATTGTGACTCAGGATATCAGTCGTGCGGAGCAATTCCAAGATGATGTTGACGCTGCAGCTGTCTATGTTAATGCCTCAACCCGCTTTACAGATGGATTCGTCTTTGGACTGGGTGCTGAAATCGGAATCTCAACCCAAAAAATGCACGCCCGTGGTCCAATGGGACTGGAGGCCCTAACGTCAACCAAGTTCTATATTAACGGACAAGGACAAATTAGAGAATAACCCATAAAGCTCCATGAAGGAGCTTTTTTAGTTGGTTTGCTAGACGACAGGTCTTCTGATATACTGGTAGTATCAAGGATGAGGAGATTTTGCCATGTTTAAAGCTTATAAGAAGTATTGGATGGGCTATTTCGATTTTACGGGACGTTCAAGCCGCTCAGATTATTGGTTGGCAGTTCTAGCAAATACTATAGTAACTATCATTTTATTTAGCATACTTATAGTTGTAATTGTTTTTGATAGTCCCGATAGTCCTTACCATGTTATTCTCAACATACTGTATCTGCTTGTAATGACCTATTTTCCTGCTAGTTTTATCCCATCTATTGCTCTTCAAGTTCGTCGCTTGCGTGATGCAGGCTATCACTGGGCTTTGATTTTTTTTTACGTTTTGCCTTTGTGATAGGTGGGATTGTACTTTTAATTTTGTTCTGTCAGCCAACTAAAGTGGAATACCCATTTAATAATTTCAATAACCCACAGCAATAAAAGTGCTTAGCAGCCTTATAGGCTGTTCCTTAGTCGATTTGCCAGAAGATTGGTCTTTTGGTATAGTAGAAGTATCAAAAATGAGGAGATTTTATTATGATCGAAGCTTATAAGAAGTTTTGGAAGGGCTATGTAGATTTTGAAGGCCGTTCAACACGTTCAGATTATTGGTTTGCGTATTTGGCAAATATGTTAACTGTCATTGCTTTTTATGTGTTGCTAGCAATATTTGGAGGACTTGCAGGTGTAACAGAATCAACCTTTTTAACCGTTATTTCATTTATCCTCCTACTTATCTTTTTTGCCTATGGTATTGCTGCGTGTTTACCTGGTATTGCTGTAACAGTTCGACGTTTACGTGATGCTGGCTACAATTGGCCGTATATTTTTGTTGTATTTATCCCACTTGTAGGTCCTATTATCTTCATTGTTTTGTTGTGTAAACCAACTAAAGTGGAATACCCATTCAACAACTTCAATAATCCACAACAATAATAATGACTTAACAGCCTGGCTAGGCTGTTTTTTTAATTGATTTCTCAAGCTCCTCTTCTCTTGTTATACTGAGAGCAACATAAAAAGGGGGGATTTTATTATGATTGAAGCCTACAAAAAATTTTGGAAGGGCTATGATGATTTTACGGGCCGTTCAACACCTTCAGATTACTGGTTTGCATATTCGGCACATGTATTGATTTTCTTTGCTTCTTATTTGCTCCTAGCAGTGTTTCAAAGAATGGCGGTAGATGAATTATCTTTACTTACTAATGAAGTTATTTTCCTACTTATCTTTTTTGCCTATGGTGTTGCTACGGTTTTACCTGGTATTGCTATAACTGTTCGTCGTTTGCGTGATGCTGGCTATAATTGGCTATATATTTTTATTCCTTTAATTCCATTTGTCGGTATTTTTATCTTAATTTTTCTACTATGTCAACCAACAAAAGTAGATGAGCCTTTCAATAACTTCAATAATCCACAATAATCAATAATAATGATAATCAACCAACTCTTTGAGTTGGTTTTTTGATGCCAAAAAAGTTTTATGTTAATGTTGCACATTTTAATATTTCTGATATAATCTTATCTGAGACTAATCGATACTAAAAATATATTTAAGAAATGTGAATACTCTATGAAACTACTTCGTCAATTAAAAGAAAAACGTTACCTTATTTTGGCATTTACTCTACCGGCTATTCTTTTGGCTTTGGCAATTGTCTTTTTGCAACCTGCACACAATCATGCTAAGGTCCAAGTCAAGGTTGGTACTAAGCAGTCATCGTCTAGCAAACCTAAGGCCTCATCCAAATCATCGAGCTCTAGCTCTTCGTCATCTTCTTCAACCTCAAGTGAGTCTTCAAGTGAATCGTCGTCAGCAAGCTCAACGGTAGAAGCAGCTAGTCAGACAGAAGCAAGCTCAACTCCTGCGGTAGCGTCAACGCCAACACCATCTTCAGCACAAGAGACTTATCAAGCGCCCCAATATAACTATGTGCCACCAACAACTTATACAGAGTCACATAGTGAGTCTTCAAGCTATACAGCACCTGCCTACAGCGCAGATGTTAGCTCTGGGACAACAGAATAGGGGTAAGAGAAAAGGAATTTAGGATTAGAAATGAAAAATAAAGTTTTAGCATTAGTAACAGGATTATCTAGTTTAGTCCTATTAGCCGCTTGTTCAAACCAGCAAAATGGGTTGACTTCGACGACTTCATCTTCATCAGTAGAACAGTCACAATCAAGTAGTAGTGAAAGCTCTAGCACAAGTACTAGCTCAAACTCTAGTCAAGAGAAAAAGGTAGATACCTCTGCCTATGATAGCATCATTAGTAAGTACCAAACGGCCGTGGCCAACAACCAAACGGATGACTCACTTAATTTTCTTGTTGTGAACTATGCTAATTCTCAAACAAGTCCTGCCTCAACGGTCTATACTTACCGTGATTTGGATGGTAATGGTGTTGATGAGTTGGTTCTTGCTTTTAAGCCAGGTAGACTCTTTAAAGAACATGTGATTACGGATATTTACACTATCTCTAAGGATAGTGGTCAGGTGATTCGTCTAACAGAAGGTCCACAACTGGGCATGTTGGGTGAGCGCATGACTTTGGCCTACCTCAAGGATAATACCTTTAGCTACTATGGTAGTGCTGGTGCTATGGCTGGTGGAGGTTCTGGCTACCGCTTTAGTAGTGATGGTCAGTCTCTTGTAAAAGAGGACAGTGATTCGGGTGCAGAGAAGGCTGATCTTTCGAATTGGGATTGGAAGGATCTGAGCAGTGCCTCTACTAATAGTAGTTCTAGCACATCGTCGCAAACACAAACAAGTTCAACAGCCCTCAAGCCTGATGAACTCAAAAACGGCAACTACAAATCGGCTGTAGGGACATGGAAATCTTCAAATGGACAGACTATTACCATTACTTCGGATGGACAGTTGAATCTCTGGGGTTCTACTTACCCTATCGACAAAGTCTCATCCAATCAATATGTGTCTGGCATATATAGTCTGACTTATGTTGATTCCAATCCAACAGGTAATACTCCAATTCAGCTTTGTCCTAAGGGCGTTAGCGATGCAAGTGATGCGGGGGATAACAGTAAAGACCGTATCCTAGCGACGAATGGGATGCCATCTCAGGAAGACTATTATTACAGAGTGGATTAATCTTATCAAATGATATAGGAACTAAAGAGTCAGGCCTTGGGTCTGGCTTTTTTACTATCCTGTCAACTTACAGAACGAGACAATTTCTCCATTCTTGTGCTATAATAAAAGTTATGACTAATGAATTTCACCATGTAACCGTTCTTTTACACGAAACTGTTGATATGCTTGATATCAAGCCCGACGGCATCTATGTTGATGCGACCTTGGGTGGCGCAGGACATTCGTCTTATCTTTTGTCGCAATTATCTGAAAAGGGTCATTTGTACTGCTTTGATCAGGACCAAAAGGCTATTGATAATGCTCAAGTGCGTCTTAAGGACTATATTGATAAGGGTATGGTGACTTTCATCAAGGATAATTTCCGTAATCTCAAGTCCAATCTTGAAGCCTTGGGGGTATCTGAAATTGATGGCATTCTCTATGACTTGGGTGTCTCTAGCCCACAGTTGGATGAGCGTGAGCGTGGTTTCTCCTATAAACAGGATGCCAAGCTGGATATGCGCATGAATGAGGAGGCGAGCTTGACCGCTTATGATGTGGTCAATACCTATCCTTATAACGATTTGGTGCGTATTTTCTTCAAGTATGGTGAGGACAAGTTCTCTAAACAGATTGCACGTAAGATTGAACAGGCTCGTCAGGTTAAACCAATTGAGACCACGACGGAACTGGCGGAAATCATTAAATCAGCTAAGCCTGCTAAGGAATTGAAGAAGAAGGGTCATCCAGCCAAGCAAATTTTCCAAGCTATTCGCATCGAAGTGAACGATGAGCTTGGTGCTGCGGATGAGTCTATTCAAGAGGCCTTGGATTTACTTGCTGTAGATGGTCGTATTTCGGTCATTACCTTCCATTCTTTGGAGGATCGATTGACTAAACAGCTTTTCAAGGAAGCCAGTACGGTAGATGTGCCTAAAGGACTGCCCTTTATTCCTGAAGACCTCCAACCTAAGGTAGCCTTAGTTAATCGCAAGCCAATCCTACCTAGTCAGGAAGAATTAGAAGCTAATAACCGCTCGCATTCTGCTAAATTGCGTGTGGCTAAAAAAATCAGGAAATAATTATGGAAAATAAGGAACATCAGATTGTCAATAGAGCCATTAGAAACCATATTCGTTTTATGACGCGTATGGAAAAGGCTTTCTATTCGGCAATTGTTTTGACAGCTATTGTGATGAGTATCGCAGTTGTATTTTTACAAGGGCGTAATCAGGCTATCAAGCAACAAATCACAGACCTTAATAGCAAGATTAGTGATGAAAAAACAGAGCTTAACAATGCTAAGCAGGCGGTTAATGAGTTGACTAACTCTGACCGTATTAAAGAGATTGCTAATAAGGCAGGCCTGTCTATTAATAACGATAGTATTAAGAGTGTGAAGTAACCAATGAACAGATTAAGAAAACTTAAACATTTATTTCTAAACTATGTCGTTAGGGATAGGCGAAAGCCAGCCCAGAATCGACAGCACGTTGGTCAGAACCTTATGGTTCTCAGCATCTTTATCTTTTTCGTCTTTATTATCAACTTTGTGGTGATTATCGGGACAGACAGTAAGTTTGGTGTCGATTTGTCGACCCAGGCTGCTAAATCTTATAACACCAAGACCACAGTGGCTGCCAAGCGTGGGACGATTTACGACCGAAATGGAAATGTTTTGGCTGAGGATTCAACCAGTTATGCCATTTACGCTATCGTGTCGACCAGCTATGTGTCAGCGACTCAAGAAAAACTCTATGTCCAAGATAGTCAGTTTGACAAAGTTGCTGATATTTTAAAGGATAAGCTAGGAATTGAAAAGAGTGATTCCTTGGCCCAATTGCGTACTAAGGGTGCCTACCAGGTTTCCTTTGGACTAAAGGGGAAGGGAATTACCTACTCTGTTAAAGAAGAACTAGAAAAAGCCTTTAAAGATGCGGGAATTAAGGGGATGGCCTTTGAAGCAACAACGTCACGAATGTATCCTAATGGAACCTTCGCGTCAGAGTTTCTTGGTCGTGCCGAAGCTGTTGAAAATAAAAAAGACGGCTCATATTCTTTGATTGGTCAAACTGGTTTGGAGCGTTCGCTTAATAGCCTCTTGACTGGGACAGATGGTGAGGCCATCTATGAAAAGGATAAAAACGGTAATACGCTTCTAGGTACGGAAACCATTACCAAGGAAGCTATCGATGGTAAGAACATCTATACAACCTTGTCAGCGCCTCTCCAAACCTTCTTAGAAACGCAGATGGATACCTTTATGGAGCAGACGCAAGGTGTCAATGCTTCAGCGACAGTTGTTAATGCTAAGACAGGTGAAATTCTTGCAACGACACAACGTCCGACCTATAATTCTGATACCCTTGAGGGACAGGCTAAGAAGAATTATGACTGGGTTAACCGTCTTTACGAAGCTCAGTATGAGCCTGGATCAACCATGAAGGTCATGCTCTTGTCAGCTGCTATTAACAATGGAAGTTTCAACCCGAATGCGACCTACAGTAATGCTAATGGTATTAAGGTTGACGACGTTGAAATTAATGACTGGTCAATCAATGAGGGTATCTCAACAGGTGGTACCATGTCATTTGCTCAAGGATTCTCTTATTCAAGTAACGTTGGTATGACCATGCTGGAACAAGAGATGGGAGACAAGGTTTGGTCTAACTACTTATCTCTTTACAAATTTGGTCTTCCTACCCGTTTTGGGATGGTCGGTGAGTCCTCAGGGGTTGTCTCTCGAAACTCTGTTAATATAGCTCAATCATCATTCGGACAAGGGATTTCAGTGACTCAGGTCCAAATGCTTCGAGCCTTTACCGCAATTTCAAATAACGGTATAATGCTGGAACCTCAATTTATCAAACAAGTTGCCGATGTTAACCAAGGCACAGCTCGTACAGCGAAGAAGGAAGTTATCGGTAAACCAGTTTCTAAGCAAGCTGCCTCTGAAACTCGTAACTATATGATTTCCGTTGGTACGGATCCAGAGTTCGGTACCCTTTACAATAAATCTGAAGGGTCACCTATTATCAAGGTTGGTAACTATGACGTAGCGGTTAAGTCTGGTACTGCCCAAGTTGCCGATGAAAAGACTGGAACGTATAAGGTTGGTTCCAATGAAACGCTCAACTCAGTTGTTGCCATGGTGCCTTCAGATGATCCAGAATACATCATGTATGTGACTGTTCTGGAGCCTAAGACTTGGGATAATAATTTTTATGCAACTGTGGTTAACCCGGTTTTGGAAGAAGCCATGTCTATGGGAGACACCCTAGATACTTCTGTGTCTGAAGGTAGTGAAAAGACCGAGGAAACGAGCTATCAAACCGGCGATATTATCGGTAAGAGTCCGGGCGAGACAGCTAACACCCTTCGTCAAAACTTGATTCATCCGATTGTTCTGGGTGTTGGTGATAAGATTGAGAAGGTTTCTGTAGATGCCAAAGCCAATATCAAGGCTAATGAACAGATTCTTATCATGACCAATGATTTCACAGAACTTCCAGACATGTATGGTTGGACCAAGAAGAACGTTGAAACCTTTGCCAAATGGAAAGGCATTAAAGTTACTTATAAGGGTGGCAAGTCAGGGACTGTTACCAAACAAAGTGTTGCGGCAGGAAAAGCCCTGTCTAAAACCAAGAAGATTACCATTACTTTAGGAGACTAAGATGACTATGAGTCTGATAGCAGGTGTGGCCGCCTTTGTGTTGACGGTGCTCGCCATGCCTCACTTTATTACTTACTACAAAATCAAGAAAATCGGTGGCCAACAAATGCATGAAGATGTGAAGCAGCATTTGGCTAAGGCTGGAACACCAACTATGGGAGGGACAGTCTTCCTAGTGGTTGCCATCTTGGTTAGCTTGATTTTTAACTTCCACGTCTTTAGCGAGGGCCACCAAGCCTATGGTGCTACAGTAGGGATTCTCTTTGTAATTTTGATTTATGGAATTATCGGCTTCCTTGATGATTTCCTTAAGATTTTCCGTCAAATCAATGAGGGACTTAAACCTTGGCAAAAGATGGCCTTGCAGATTATTGCGGGTTTGCTTTTCTACTTTATCCACGTACTCCCTAGTGGGACAGATAGCCTAGCTATTGGTGGGTTAACCATTCACCTCGGTGTCTTTTATGTTCTCTTTGTCCTATTCTGGATTGTCGGTTTCTCAAATGCTGTGAACTTGACAGACGGTATTGATGGTTTAGCTTCTATCTCTGTGGTTATCAGCTTGATTGCCTACGGGATAATCGCTTTTGTCAAGGGTGAGTTCGCTATCTTGACCATCATTATCACTATGATTGGGGCTCTTCTTGGCTTCTTCGTCTTTAACCACAAGCCAGCCAAGGTCTTTATGGGAGATGTTGGTTCCTTGTCACTTGGAGCTATGCTTGCAGTTATCTCTATTGCCCTACGTGTAGAGTGGACGTTACTCTTGATTGGTGTGGTTTATGTCTTTGAGACAGCTTCTGTCATGCTACAGGTCAGCTATTTCAAATACACTAAGCGTAAGTATGGAGTAGGTCGTCGTATTTTCCGTATGACACCATTCCACCATCACCTCGAATTGGGTGGTCTTTCAGGTAAGGGTGACAAATGGTCAGAGTGGAAGGTTGATGCTTTCCTTTGGGCAGTTGGAGCGCTTGCAAGTGCCATTACCCTTTGGATGGTTCTTGGAAATGTTATGAAATAAATGAAAAGAGCAGAAATGCTCTTTTTTTGTTATAATGATAGGGATAGACTAGATAGAAAAGAAGTAAATAAACATGTCATTTAAAGATTTTAATTTTAAAACATTTATTCAGGAGGCTCTTGACGAGATTAAGTTTAAGGAGCCAACACCTGTTCAGCAGAAATTGATTCCTGTAGTCCGTTCAGGTCGTGATTTGGTTGGTGAATCAAAGACGGGTTCAGGGAAAACACATACTTTCCTCTTGCCAATTTTTGAGAAGCTCAATCCAAAGAGTGGTGATGTTCAAGTTGTTATCACAGCGCCATCACGTGAATTGGCGACACAAATTTACCAAGCGACAAAACAGATTGCTAAACACTCTGATACAGAAATTCGTGTGGTTAACTATGTGGGTGGTACAGACAAGCAACGTCAGATTGAGAAGCTCAAGGTAGCCCAACCCCATATTGTTATCGGAACACCAGGTCGTATTTATGACCTAGTTAAGTCTGGTGACTTGGCTATCCACAAGGCCCATACCTTTGTTGTTGACGAAGCTGATATGACCATGGACATGGGATTCTTGGATACTGTGGATAAGATTGCGGCAAGTCTTCCTAAAGAAGTGCAAATTTTGGTCTTCTCAGCAACCATTCCTCAAAAATTGCAACCATTCTTGAAGAAGTATTTGACCAATCCAGTCATGGAACAAATCAAAACTTCAACAGTTATTGCAGATACCATTGATAACTGGTTGGTATCTACCAAGGGGCGCAACAAGAATGAACAGATTCTTGAGATGCTTAAGGGGATGCAACCATACCTGGCAATGATTTTCGTTAATACCAAGGAACGTGCTGACGATTTGCACAGCTACCTAGTGTCAAATGGTCTTAAGGTTGCCAAAATTCATGGAGGTATTCCACCACGTGAACGTAAGCGTATCATGAATCAAGTCAAGAAGCTTGATTTTGAGTACATTGTAGCGACTGACCTTGCAGCGCGTGGAATTGATATTGAAGGGGTTAGCCATGTTATCAATGATGCCATCCCTCAAGATTTGTCCTTCTTTGTTCACCGTGTAGGGCGTACAGGACGTAATGGTTTGTCAGGAACAGCCATCACCCTCTATCAACCAAGTGACGACTCCGATATTCGTGAGCTTGAAAAGATGGGGATTACCTTTGACCCTAAAGTCTATAAGGACGGCGAGTTTCAAGATACCTATGACCGTGACCGTCGTGCCAACCGTGAAAAAGCCTATCAAAAACTTGATACGGAAATGATCGGTTTGGTTAAGAAGAAAAAGAAAAAAATCAAGCCTGGCTATAAGAAGAAAATTCAGTGGAAGGTTGACGAAAAACGCAAACGTGAGCGTCGTGCGGCTAATCGTGCTAAGGGGCGTGCTGAGCGTAAAGCTAAGAAGCAAAGTTTCTAAGTATTGGCTTCTAGGTGTAAGAAAATTTAGATATGTAAAAACTTGGCAGAATGATTGTCAAGTTTTTTTATAGCAAAAGTGCTACAATAGGAGTCATGAAAGACAAGATTCGAATTCTTCATATCAATGATTTACACTCTCATTTTGAACAGTATCCACAACTCAAGCGAGCTGTGGATGATTTGAGTCAGACAGATAGAGAGTTGATCAAGGTAGATCTTGGGGACAATGTGGATAAGTCCCATCCCTTATCTGATGCGACAGCCGGGCGTTTTAATGTAGCCCTGATGAATGAGTTGGGGATAGACTATGCGACTATTGGAAATAATGAGGGGATTGGTCTGGCCAAGGAGGAGCTAGACTGTCTTTATGAGCAGGCTAAGTTTCAGCCGATCATAGGAAATCTCAAGGATGAGGGGAGACAACCTGAATGGGCTAAGCCCTATCTTATCCACAAAACTAAAGCAGGTACAAACATTGCTTTCTTGGCCTATACCTTCCCATATTACATCACCTATGCTCCCAACGGTTGGCAAGTGTTAGAGCCTATGGCTCGGTTGGAAGAGGATTTGGCTCGTCCCGAGGTAAGGGATGCAGATATAGTCGTCGTTCTTAGCCACCTAGGTGTACGTTATGATGAGCAGATTGCAGAGACATATCCACAGGTAAATCTTGTCATCGGAAGCCACACGCATCACCTTTTTGAAGAGGGCAAATTAGTCAATGAAACCTATTTAGCAGCTGCTGACAGATATGGTTATTATCTTGGCTGTATTGACCTTACTGTGAAAAATGGGCAATTGATAGAGTGTCAGATTGAGGCTATCCCCACCAAGTCCTACATCTTGGATTTAGACAAGGAGGACGAAGCCTTTATCAAGGCTATGCGTGAGGAAGGCCATCGTCGTTTAGCTCAGAAAAAAGTAGCTAATCTAGGTCGAGAACTAGATTTTGATGAGACCTGTCAATTGGTTTTGCAGGCTGTTTGTCAGGAGACTCATAGCCAATTAACGCTTTTAAATACTGGACTCATCATGAAGACTTTGGGTCCTCAAGTGACCATGGCAGACCTGCAAGAAGCCCTTCCTCATCAGATGCGGATGGCTCGTCTAGTCGTGACAGGACAAGAGCTCAAAGAAATCTGTCAGGAAGTTTTTACTAAGGCTGAACTCCTTAAAAATCAAGCTATTAAAGGTATGGGATTTAGAGGGAAGACATTTGGTGAAGTAATCACGGGGAATTTTGCTTACAAAAACGGTAATTTGTTGTATAATAGAAGGGTTGTAGATTCCAATGAGAAGTTTAGTTTGGTCCTTGTGGACCAGTACTACTTTGCTTCTTACTTTCCTACAATTAAGGAAAAGGAAGTTACTCTTCTTTTTCCAGATTTGTTAAGGGAACTTGTGGCCAAGTATTTAGGAAAAAATGGTGCCAATTGGGATAAAATATAGAGACTTTATTACAGCATCATGATAGAAAATAAGAGAGAGCAGAAAGGATGGCACATGCGTAAAGAAATCTTGCCAGAAATGTTTAATTATAATAAATATCCAGGGCCAGACTTTGTGTATGTGGCTGATCTTCTGAAATCAGATGCCTGTCAGTTTACAGTTCTTGAAAATCACAAGGATGCTTTAGACGCTACCCGCTTTGGGCAACGTTTTTCTGAAATCATGCTCAAGTATGATTATATCGTTGGGGACTGGTCCAATGATCAGCTTCGCCTTAAGGGATTTTACGAGGACGAGCGCCCTAATACGCGTAAGACAGACCGCATTAGCCGATTGTCGGAGTATTTGCGTGAATACTGTGCCTTTGGTTGCGCCTACTTTATTTTGAAAAATGAAGAGCCGCAATTAATCGTCTTTGAAGAGGAGACAGAACCTCGTCGCAAGCGCCGTCGTTCTAATAATCGTCGTAATGCTTCTCAGGAATCTAGAGAGCGCAATGCTTCTCAAAAGAATAAGGGGCAAAAAGCTTCTGCTAAGCAAAAGCCAGACAAGTCCAAACGAAGAGATAGGGATCAAGAGGGTCCAAGCTTTGAGAAAATCAAGCGTCGTCCTAAGTTCAAATCTAGATCTGAGGATGGTGGTCGTGAGCGTAAGCCTAACTTCAAGAAGAGTCAGAAGCAAGCTCCAAATTCTAAAGGTCAAAACACTCCATCGAAGAAACAAAGCCAGACCAAGTCAGATGGTCAGCATTTCACAATCAGAAAAAAAGGAAATTAAACTATGTCAGAAGTAACAACACAAGCAAAACCAGAACGTCGTAAACGTCAGAAGTTAGAGGATATGGAAGGCTACAAACCTTCTATTTATGGTCTTACTCGTGACGAGTTGATTGATTGGGCTATGGAACACGGTGAAAAGAAATTCCGTGCTACTCAAATTTGGGATTGGCTCTACAAGAAGCGTGTGCAATCTTTCGAGGAAATGACTAACATTTCTAAGGATTTCATTGCTAAATTGAATGAGAATTTCTGTGTGAACCCATTGAAACAACGTATCGTTCAAGAATCTAAAGATGGTACCGTTAAATATCTTTTTGAATTGCCAGATGGTATGTTGATTGAGACGGTTTTGATGCGTCAACACTATGGTTTGTCTGTCTGTGTGACAACCCAGGTTGGATGTAACATCGGTTGTACTTTCTGTGCCAGTGGTTTGATTAAGAAACAACGTGACTTGACTGCTGGTGAGATTGTGGCGCAAATCATGTTGGTACAAAAATACTTTGACGATCGTGGCGACGGTGAACGTGTAAGCCACGTGGTTGTTATGGGTATCGGTGAGCCATTTGATAACTATGACAATGTGCTTCGTTTCTTGCGTACCATTAACAATGATAATGGTCTTGCCATTGGAGCGCGTCACATTACCGTATCAACATCTGGTTTGGCACCAAAAATCAAGGAATTTGCTAACGAAGGTGTTCAAGTTAACCTTGCCGTATCACTTCACGCGCCTAACAATGACCTTCGTTCAAGCATCATGCGTATCAACCGCTCATTCCCACTTGAAAAACTCTTTGAAGCTATCGAGTATTACATCCAAACAACCAACCGTCGTGTAACTTTTGAGTATATCATGCTTAATGAGGTCAATGACCATCCTGAAAATGCACAAGAGTTGGCTGATTTGACTAAGAAAATCCGTAAGTTGTCATACATCAACTTGATTCCATATAACCCAGTATCAGAGCACGATCAATATAGCCGTTCAACTAAAGAACGTGTGGCGGCCTTCTACGATGTGCTTAAGAAAAATGGGGTTAACTGTGTGGTTCGTCAAGAGCACGGTACAGATATCGATGCTGCTTGTGGACAATTGCGTTCAAACACTATGAAACGCGACCGTCAAAAAGCAGTGGCAGAAGCTTCTGGTAAATCAGAAGGTAAGTAAGATGTTTCGGCTTAAGACTTGGGTAGATAAGGATGGAGAACTAACACCAAAAGGAAGAAAGCTAAGCCGAGTTTTGGTCTATACTTATCTCCTTTGTTTAGTGCTCCTGTGTTGGACACCCCAGTACGGGCTAGTTGAAGGTGTTGACACCCCTGGTATTCAACATTTTGGTCGTGTTGTGGTCCTATTAACCCCATTCAATAGTTTGACCAACTTTTATCAGCTGGATAGTCTTAAGGAGATTGTCTTTGTCCTTGGGCAAAATGTGACCAACATTTTCTTACTGAGTCCGCTGATTTTAGGGCTTTTAGCCTTGTACCCCAGATTCAGGTCTTGGAAAAAGGTCCTTTTAGCGACCTTTGTCATGTCTTTGACGATTGAGGTTGGACAAGTCATTCTAGACCTTCTCATTGATGCTAATCGTGTCTTTGAGTTAGATGATTTATGGACCAATACTTTAGGAGGTTTGCTGGCATTAGCTGCCTACCGCCTCCTTGTGAAACTGATTCAAACGCATTTTAAAGAGTAAAAAACCTGGGAGCTTACGCGTCTCAGGTTTCACTTATTTTCTATCATACAAATACAACACATTCAAAAGAGGGAAAAATGAATAAACACGTTTGGAGAAATAATGAAACATTTAATGATGACAGTAGTCACCGTATTAACGTTAGGAGTAACAATGACGATGGTTAAGGCAGATACCTATCAAAGTGGCCGTGATGCCGATATCATGCGAGAAAGAGGACAGGTTTGGAATTATTCTGAGGCTAAGAGAGAGCCTCAATTAGCTAACTACAACACCGATGGTCGCTATCTCAGTGAGGCAACTAACTTTGAATTGTACAATTTTGTCAGAGAGTATAAGACATCTGATGAAATCAGACGCATTTGGAACCCTAAGAAAGATGAATCCGTTATCCATGATAAGGATAGCTACTCTATGGATGATGGGCACAAGGTCTATAATTTTGATTCCTTTGCTTATCAATTGCCAGAGTCTACTGATTTTGGGAAGTTATCTTATATTGGTCACTTTCAGTTAGAAGATGGCACAATCTATCGCTATTGGAAGTAACCTTATCATACGAGACTTATACGAGGTCTATTATTAACCATTTGTAAGGATAGGAGGAGTAACTTGTCTTTTAAAGAATCAATCATTGCAAAACTTTGGTGGTTTTTCAAGTTAGAAAAACGCCGGTATATTGTCGGGATTTTGGCACTGAGTCTGGTTTCGGTTCTCAATCTGATTCCTCCTATGGTTATGGGGCGGGTCATTGATGCTATCACATCGGGAAAATTGACCAATCAGATCTTGCTTCTGAATCTCGTATATTTGCTTTTGGCAGCTCTGGGGATGTACTATTTGCGCTATGTTTGGCGCATGTATATCTTGGCGACTTCTTATCGCTTAGGCCAGATTATGCGTTCACGCCTTTTTGAGCATTTTACTAAGATGTCGCCTTCTTTTTATCAAAAGTACCGAACTGGGGACCTCATGGCCCATGCAACCAATGATATCAACTCTTTAACCCGCTTGGCTGGCGGGGGCGTCATGTCAGCCGTGGATGCCTCTATCACAGCCTTGGTAACCCTAATCACCATGTTTTTCAGCATTTCCTGGCAGATGACACTGGTGGCTGTCTTACCCCTCCCCTTCATGGCTTTTGCGACAAGTCGTTTAGGACGCAAGACCCATAAAGCTTTTGGAGAATCCCAGGCAGCCTTTTCAGAACTTAATAATAAGGTCCAAGAGTCGGTATCAGGTATCAAGGTAACCAAGTCTTTTGGCTATCAGGAGGCTGAGCTTCAGTCCTTCCAAGAGACCAATAAGATGACCTTTAAAAAGAATATGCATACCATGAAGTATGATAGCCTTTTTGATCCTTTGGTCTTACTCTTTGTTGGCTCATCCTATGTTTTGACCCTTCTTGTCGGTGCCTTTATGATTCAGGCTGGTCAGATAACGGTCGGAAATTTGGTAACCTTCATTACCTATTTGGACATGCTGGTTTGGCCTCTAATGGCCATTGGCTTCCTCTTTAATATCACACAGAGAGGAAATGTGTCCTACCAACGTATTGAAAATCTTCTGGAGCAGGAATCAGATGTTCAAGATCCTGCGCACCCTCTCCCAAGTATTGAAAATGGTCGCTTAGAATATGCGATTGACCGCTTTGCCTTTGAGGATGAGGATACTTTGAGAGATATTCATTTCACCTTGGACAAGGGGCAAACCCTTGGTTTGGTTGGACAGACTGGCTCAGGAAAGACGGCCCTTGTCAAGTTGCTCTTGCGGGAGCACGATGTTAATCAAGGAGCCATCTATTTGAATGGTCATAACATCCGAGATTATCGCCTATCAGACTTGCGTAGCTTGATGGGCTATGTTCCTCAAGACCAGTTTCTCTTTGCCAGCTCCATTTTAGACAATATCTGCTTTGGTAATCCGGATCTCTCCTTTGACAAGGTAGAAGAAGCGACTAAGTTAGCTCAAGTTTATGATGACATCAAGGATATGCCTGAAGGCTTTGAAACAATCATTGGTGAAAAGGGTGTCAGCCTATCAGGCGGTCAAAAACAACGTCTGGCCATGAGTCGGGCCATGATTTTGGATCCAGATATTTTGATTTTGGACGACTCCCTATCTGCGGTTGATGCCAAGACAGAATATGCTATTATTGACAATCTCAAACATACCCGCAAGGACAAGACAACTATCATTACCGCCCATCGTCTGAGTGCGGTGGTGCACGCTGACCTTATCTTAGTCATGCAGGATGGTCGTATCATTGAACGTGGCCGTCATGAGGATTTGCTAGCTAAGGGTGGTTGGTATGCCAAGACCTATGAGTCTCAACAGTTAGAAATGGAAGGAGGAGAAGAAGATGATGCCTAATCAAAACCAATGGTCTGTGTTTAAGCGTCTCTTGACCTATCTCAAGCCTTACAAATTCTTGACCTTTCTAGCTTTAGCCTTCCTCTTGTCCACAACGGTTATCAAGAGTATTATTCCCCTTGTGGCCTCTTATTTTATTGACCACTATCTTCATGATATGAATCAGGCGGCAAGTTTAATTCTGATTGGTTACTATGGTCTTTATCTTTTGCAGACACTAGTTCAGTATTTGGGAAATCTCTTTTTTGCGCGTGTGTCCTACAGCATTGTCAGGGATATTCGCCGAGATGCCTTTGCCAATATGGAGAAACTAGGCATGTCTTACTTTGACAAAACTCCAGCAGGCTCTATCGTTTCCCGCTTGACCAATGATACAGAGACTATTAGTGAGATGTTCTCAGGGATTCTGTCTAGCTTTATTTCGGCTATCTTTATATTTGTTACCACCCTTTACACCATGATGATCTTGGACATTCGTCTGACCGGGCTTATTGTGCTCTTTCTTCCTCTGATTGTTCTTTTGGTTAATCTCTACCGCAAAAAATCAGTGGTCATCATTGAAAAGACCAGAGCCTTGCTTTCAGATATAAATGCCAAACTGTCAGAGAGTATCGAAGGGATTCGCATCATTCAGGCCTTTAACCAAGAGAAACGCCTCAAAAAAGAGTTTGATGCCATTAATGAGGAACACCTGATTTACGCCAGCCGTTCCATGTCACTGGATTCTCTCTTTCTACGCCCAGCCATGAGTTTACTGAAGCTCCTGGGCTATGCTGTTCTCATGGCCTACTTTGGCTACCGAGGTATCTATTTGGGCATCACAGCGGGGACCATGTATGCCTTTATCCAGTACATTAACCGCCTCTTTGATCCCTTGATTGAAGTGACACAAAACTTCTCAACCTTGCAAACCTCGATGGTCTCAGCAGGTCGGGTCTTCGCCTTGATCGACGAGCGCACCTATGAACCTGAGCAGAGAGGCACAGATGCCAAGGTTACTGAGGGGAATATTCGCTTTGAAAATGTCTCCTTCTCCTATGATGGCAAGCACCAGATTTTGGATAATATTTCCTTCTCTGTCAATAAAGGAGAAACCATCGCTTTTGTCGGTTCTACAGGTTCCGGGAAATCCTCTATTATCAACGTGTTTATGCGTTTCTATGAGTTCCAATCAGGCCGAGTTCTTCTTGACGGTGTGGATATTCGCGATTATAGTCAGGCAGAGCTGCGTAAGAACATTGGTCTTGTTCTTCAGGAACCCTTTCTCTATCATGGCACGGTTAAATCCAATATTGCCATGTATCAGGATTTAACTGATGAAGAGATTAAAGCAGCCGCTGAGTTTGTGGATGCCAATCATTTTATCGACAAACTTCCAGAAGGCTACGATGCTCCAGTTTCTGAACGAGGTTCAAGTTTTTCAACTGGCCAACGCCAACTTCTAGCCTTTGCTAGGACCGTTGCTAGCCAGCCTAAGATTTTGATTCTGGATGAAGCGACAGCCAATATTGATTCGGAGACAGAGGCTATTGTCCAAAATTCTCTAGCAAAAATGCGTCAAGGACGCACAACCATTGCCATTGCCCACCGCCTATCGACAATCCAAGATGCCAACTGCATCTATGTCTTAGACAAGGGCCGCATCATCGAACACGGTAGCCATGAGGAGCTCCTAGCCCTCGGCGGCACCTACCACAAGATGTACAGCCTACAAGCAGGTGCAATGGAAGGAGAGTAAGCTAATCTAGACCATAGATTCTATATTCGAAAAGATTTCTTAAAAATCAAAATCGAGTGGTGACATACATGTCACTACTTTTTTGTTGGCTTGCAACCTATAATAAAACCATAGCTTAAGAGAAAAAGCTAAAAAATAATATTTTAGGAGGTTGTTAGAATGACAACACAAACAATGAACAATTTTGAAACACTCGATCTCGAGGCACTTGCAAACGTTGAAGGTGGAAATAGATGTAAAGATTTAATCTTTGGAGGAGCTTTAACTGGCGCAGGTGCTGGATTTACAGGTGGTATGGCAGCATTTGGTGTTACAGCATTTCCAGGAGCATTTGTAGGAGCACATGTTGGAGCAGTTGCTGGTGGGCTAGCATGTATCGGAGCGAGCTTTTAGAGAGGTTAAAAAATGAATGTGACTAAGTATAATAAGATGTGCGATGCTGAGCTAGAAATTATTTCTGGTGGTGGGAAAGTTGGAGCAGTAATTGGTGGCTGTCTAGGTGGTATGCTCATGGCATGGGCAGCAGGACCTGTTTCCGCAGGGGGTTATACTATGATATGTGCTACTTCGGGGCTTGCAAATGCTTATTTTTGATGTTCCCGAAGTAAAATTATTCTTGCTGATAATAGCGGAGATTATATTATATTTGATTGCATATCTTAGTAATAGAAAAAACAAAGATATGTATATTCGCCTATTTAAAGTATCAGTACTAATGACGCTACTGTATTACATCTCCAGTAGAATGTAATCGCTAAGGTCTTTTTTGAGATCTTACAGCAGTATAAAAAAATACAGAAAGGAATAGAGTTTAATGTAATAGCTTATTCAGTTTACAAGACTGACTGAGGTTATTCATAATTTAGGTGTTTTATCATGAAGTTAAAGAATGTTAGTTCGAGAGTATTGCGATTTTCTAGGGTCGTCACTGCTGTACTGGCAGTTTTCCTTATAAGTACCAGTATTTCTCTCTACAAAAGCAAGACCTCTCCAGAGATTTGGTTAGCAGTCGGAGCACTAGCTTTAGTAGTCATTTTTGTAAATGGGCTGCTCTACCATATTCTTAAGAAGCGTCCAGATTCAGTGAATCCGTTAACAATACGGCAGTCCTTCATTGTCTTTCTGGTCATCTCATTTCTAGTGCTTTGTGTAGAGTTTTACACATTACTTACATTCAGTGATACCACAGACCGTATAGTACTAGCCGTATTAATGCTTTTGTTAATCCTCTGTGATTTTCTAGCTTATTTGCAAGTCAAAAAATATTTTAAAAGATAAAAGGTATCTATAATCATGACTAAAAAACACCTAGTATCTCTAATGATGTCTATGGGCTTCATCCTTGTTGCCTTACATAACTTGGGAGAAAAACTGAATTTTGGACTTCAATGCCTAAATATTATTGGGTTATGTCTTTTTCTCTTTCTTATGTGTACGATTATCAAGGATATAAGGTCAGACAAGTAGTGACATTTATGTCACTACTTTTTTATCGGCTTCCAATCTATAATAAAAATCATAGCTTTGCACAGAAAGCTAAAAACACTTTAAGGAGAAAAGTATGTTCAAAAACTCAAAACCGTATTTACTGGCTACCATTCTCATCGGAATGGGCCTCGCTAATCTATTTAGAAGTTTGGATGCAGTCCACCATACCATTAACTTGTTGGGGCTAACCTTGCTTCTTTATAGTCTGCTTTTTAAAAAATGGACACAATTTAAGAAATAATGTTGAGTCCTAGATAATCCGATTACTTGTGTTTTGTCACTATCTTGAGAGGAAAAGACTCTAAAGCTCACTCTAACCCCACCATTCAGAAAATATAGTAACCGTTTGTGACATTATTCAATTTACGTTGCATAAAAGTGTTACAATAAGAAAGTGATTAATGAAACATGTGAAAATTAGAGTGAATTTCCAATGTTTGAAGGATATTCTTCTATCGTATAGACAAAACTTGCAGGGTCTGGGTCTTCAAAAAATGTCATGAAAGGAGGATTACTATTGGAACAATTTGTTATTTCTAGAAAATATATTAAATTTATCGTGCAAGTTATTTTGGCTGTCTGTATTCAATGTGTGATAACATTTTTCTGGCATCAAGAAAGAACATTTTTATTTTATACCTTGTCACTTTATGTTTCTTCATCGCTCTCTGATGATCTTAGTCAGCTGATTTGTAGAAATGAGAAGTGATGTCGTTACTCTAGTCTGTCACGATTAATGTGATATTTACGAGGTTTTAGCTATTCTAGATTCAGAAATAATAGCCAATCATTTCTATGATAATACCTTATAATTTGTTTAAATAGTCCTAGTAAAAAAGGAGTTAAAATGGTGATATTACAAAAATTTAGTTCTGCTGTGTTACGTTCGTTACGTGTCCTATCAGCAATCCTAGGAGTAGTCATTGGGAATATAGCTTTAAATGCCCTATCTAATCAGCATCCAATCTGGATTTGGCTACCTCTGGCATTGCTATCAATCTTTTTACTTGTGTTGCCCCTGTTGATTAAGCAAGAGCTTGACCGTCGTCCACTTGAAGAACGACAGTTTACTCTTAAACAAATTTACGCTGGTATGGGCTTGGCGCATTTGGCTATAATTTTAGCTGGTATTTATCGTTTGCTGACGGTGAGAGATGCCGAATGGCGTCTAATCATTATTGTTGTGATTGTTTTGGATATTTGTTTGCTAGCTTTTCTGACACCTAGAGTGCTTAAAGTTATTAAACAAAGTGAACGAGGCTAGAATTCAGTTTATGATAGACACGCCTATAAAAATTGCGATGCTGTAAGTTCTTATCTATGCTTTGGTAACTTTCTAGGTGTTGTGAAAACTTTCTGTTTGAGAGAACCGTGAGGTTTAAGTTTTATGTCAAAAAATCTACGTGCCATTACGGCCATTGTTTTGTCCCAATTGCTTATTGAGTGGATGGGATTCTTTTTAGGTATTCCTCTAAGTAAGATTCTGGTTTTAACAGTACTTAGCAGTCTAGCAGAGATTTTGATGCATCTTTTCCTAATCAAAAAATCTAAAGTTACTTTGGGCGATAAAGAGATATGGCATCAATACTTTTTATTCTTTAAGAAGACGCTGTGGCTCTCCATTTTGTTAGTTGCCATTTTACTTTTTTATACGCTGACTAAATCTGATAGCTTTATGCTTTATTTTTAATGGCATATCTTTGTGTTGTTCCACTGTCTTGGCTACATCATTTGTTTAAATAACATTAAAATGAATCGTAAAAATTGAAGACTAAATCTTGTTTATTTCCACACAATAAAAAAATCCCATGGGAGTTCTCATCCTATGGGATTTTTGCGATAAAGACTAATAAGGCAATGTCATCTGACTTTGGCTTAGGTCCACAGTTAATTCGTAGTCACTATTGTCACGAATGGTGTGCTCAAAGTCTGTGGTATAGAGAACAAGTCGGAGTTTGTCGCCCTTGTTGAGTTTGTAGATGGTTGGTTGCAAATCCAAACCGATAGTCATCCATTCATTTGGAGTGACATCCTCAATGGTGAGGAGGTCTTTACGATTTTGCAGGTTAAGGTGTCCCTTGGTAATGACACGGTATTTTGCCTGCTTGAATGGCAATTCACGTAAGGCTTCTTCCTTGAAGAGACGGCCATTATCTAAATTCATGCGTTTGAGTGCGGGAATAGGTGCGAGATACTTCTTGTCACCCATTTCCAGAACTTGGGCCGAAATGAGACCACGGTTTGTGCTAGATTTGACTTTGAGCTCTAGATGGACACGGCCATTAATCTGGATGTCTTGGTCCAGTTCAAAGTCCAAGGTAATGGCATTGGCTTTGTCTGCAAAGAGGGCATCCTTGAAGCTTTGGTATGCTTTACCGTATTTGGTGAAGGTTTCCTCTTTATAATGGTTAGCGATGCTGGCTTCAGTCTCACCAAGCTGAATGCTTTTACCATTGTCGTGTCCAAAGTTATCGAGAACTTCCCAGGTCTGTTCAGACTGGTTGTTTTGCCAGATAACAGTAGGCAGTGTGTAGCCATTCTCCAAACCAAGGAGTTTCTGACAAATCAAGGCGTTCATGCTTTCTCGGAAGTCAATAGACTGCCAAGCATTCATGTAAACGTGGGCACCATTGTGGAAGAAGAGGTGTTTTTCAAGAGAGTCTGGAAGAGCATTGAACATTTGATAGACGTTAATCGGTTTGACATTCCAATCTTGGCTACCATGTGTAAAGACAACAGTAGCTTTAACACGGTCTGCGAACTGCACATAGTTACGGTCATGCCAGAACTGGCTATAATCACCATGCTTACGATCAATGGCTGTGCTTAGCTCTTTGAGGTAGGCTTGGTAGTCTTTTTGGTGGCGTAGGTATTCTCCAGCTAATAGGGCACGAGAATAGGTAAATTCAGTCAAGGTGTCGAGATCTTCACCAGGATAGCCTCCAGGACTGACGAGGAGTCCATTTTCACGATAGTAGTCGTACCAAGAAGAAATACCTGCTTCAGCGATAACCATCTCCAAACCGTCAACACCAGTTGTAGCAAGGGCGTTGGACATGGTACCCAAGTATGAAAGTCCAGTAGTAGTCACCTTACCAGATGCCCAATCTGCAGTGATGGTATGCTGTCTACTACGACTAGTAAAGGCGCGTGCACGACCATTGAGCCAGTCAATGACAGCTTTATAGGCCAGAACTTGTTGATAGTCTCCAGAGGTCATGAAGCCTTCAGAGTTGAAGGTACCAACACCCGATACATAGATAGAAGCCACACCACGAGCCAACATGTAATCGTTAAGCGTGTAGGTATCTGTGTGAGCAAAACGCTCCTGAGCCTTTGTGACAGGATTGATAGGCGTAAGGTCTGCCTCTGGTGTCTTGATTTCTGGTTGGCTAAGGGAGATTTCACCTGCTGGTTTGACGAGCAAATCACCTTCCATCTTGTGGGTGAGCTTATCTGAAGCAGGCTCGTTAGTCCCTTGTTGATAAGGGCTTGCGGTCATCATGGCTGGAACTGGGAAGTCCACATCAGGACGTAAGATAGTCACCTTGACCAAGTCTAACTGGCCATCTTTATCGGTATCTACAGGTGTTTCGACATAAACCACCTCACGGTGAAGCTGATTAGTGTCAAATGTTGCCAAGCTCTTACCATTAAAGAAGACGTAGTTATTACTTGCAGGGATTAAATCCTGAGCTACTAACTGATCAATTAAGGTATTGCCAGACTGTGTGCGTGTTGCCAACAACTGGTGCAGGTTGTTAAGGCTACCATCAAAAGTGATTGGAAAAGCCATTTCCTCTAGGAAAGCAACACTATCTGTAAAGTCTACATTAGGGACAAATCCTAGCATTTGAAGAGCTACCAAACCAAAGACGTCAGCAGTCAAAGGACGGTCTGATTGGAAGAAGGTTAGGAGATCAGTCTCTGTATCAGCAATCCAATTTTTCAAAGCTAAATCAGTATCTTCAAAGAAAAGGAAGTGCTTGCGAACAAAAGCCTCAAAATTAGCTTTGGCACTAGCGTTTAAAGAGACTTCAAAGCCCAAAGAACGAAGTTCCTGACAAGCAATTTCAGGATTAACAGGGATGTAACTAAACTGGTTAAATTTCATACTTTAAAACCTCAAAAAAAGAATACGTAAACATTTCAGAAATATCTTTACATCAGACATTATACTTGATAAAATGATAGATGTCTAAATTATTGTAAAATGTGAAAGGAAATAAAGAGACAAATGAATGATTTTCTAAAAGAAGCGCTCAGTCATGATTGGATTATGAAGTACATTACTGAGTTTATTGGGACAGCTTTGATGGTTGCACTTGGTAATGGTTCGGTTGCCAATGTTGAGCTTAAAGGGACTAAGGGTAGTAAGTCTGGATGGCTTGTTATTGGTTTTGGTTATGGTTTTGCGGTAATGATGCCAGCACTTATGTTTGGTGATGTTTCTGGTAACCACATCAACCCAGCCTTCACACTTGGACTTGCTGCATCTGGCTTGTTCTCATGGGTAGCCGTTCCAGGTTACTTGATTGCTCAACTTCTCGGTGCTTTCTTAGGACAAGCTATCGTGGTTTGGGTTCACCAACCTTATTATCTTCAAACTGAGAATCCAAACAACATCCTCGGTACCTTCTCTACAATCTCTGCTGTTGATGATAACTCAGACTCAGAGGAAAATCACAAACGTGCTTGGCTTAATGGTTTTGCCAATGAGTTTGCGGGTTCATTCCTTCTCTTCTTTGGTGCTCTTGCCTTGACTAACAACTACTTTGGTCACAAATTAGTCTCACAAGCAGTTCAATATGGGTATGATAAAGAAGCTGTAACAGGTCAAATGGCTAATGGTGCACTTGCGGTTGCCCACATCGGTGTTGGTTTCTTGGTTGCAGCCTTGGTTATTTCGTTTGGTGGTGCAACAGGTCCAGCTCTTAACCCAGCCCGTGACTTGATGCCACGTCTTCTCCACCACATTTTGCCAACAACAGTTCTTGGTGAGCACAAAGGTGATTCTAAATGGTGGTATGCATGGGTTCCAGTTGTGGCTCCAATCTTAGCAGGAGTTTTAGCTATAGCTTTGTTCAAGTTCCTCTACCTTTAATCAATACAAAAAATCTGAAGTTAGTGCTTCAGATTTTTTTATGCTTAAAATTTTGAAAGTAATAAAAAACTGAGAAAATATTCTCAGTCACATTGGATTAGTCATTACTAGAATGGTAGCACCTAAGGTGTAAAGATTCCATAAAACATGAAGTGTGATACTTGCAGATAAGTTTTCTCTTTTTTGGTAGACCATAGAGAGAGCCAAGCCCATTCCGATATAAAGAGTGAGGTAGGCAAGATTAGTTGGCATATGAAAGAGACAAAAGAGCCCAGTGCTGACTAGCACAGCTGTTTTCGAATAAGGAGCTAACCAGGTGAAAATCCACTTGCGAAAGAGGATTTCTTGGAGGAAGGCTGCCGAAATCATACCAATGGCTACTGGAAGGATAGGCGTTGTTGTGAGCGTCTTTTGAAGTTCTGCATGGTAGTTGGTATGGGTTAGTAGCATAAGATTACTGCCAATGACTCCCATCAAGAAGATAGTGAGAAAGCCCCAGATAATTGCTTTAGCATCCTTGAGGTCTAGTCTAAAACGAGTCATCAATCCTTCACTCTTTGCCCAGAGATAGGTAAGGTAAAAAATGATGAGATTGATAGCGATGACTCCCCAGCTTTCAAGCTTCGTAAAAGTCAATCCAGTCTGATTGTTATATAAGGTTGTCATACCTAAGGTGATGTTTGGGATAGCTATCATCAGCAGTAAAAAAAATCCCTGATAGGCATGTCTAAATGCCAGATTATTGACAAGAGTTTTCATAGACTCTATTATACTCTAAAATGAGGAAAATGCTAGCCCCAAAGTAAAGATAATGTAATGATTTTCATAATTTGTGTGAAAGAAAGTGAAAAAATTACAATACTGTTTTTTCTTAGGAAAATCCTTGTCACACAAGCTCTTTTCGGATAAAATAGAGAAGAATGGAGGTTGTCATGACGCAATCAGGGAATTTTAAGTTTCACACACCAATCTTTCGTGTGAATAATAGACAGGAAAATATTGATTTTTACCAAAATACATTAGGATTTAAGCTTTTGACTGAGGAAAATGCCCTTGCTGTCTTCACAGATTGGACAGACCGTAACTCACTTTTTGTGATTGAGGAGTCACCAGCTTATCGTTGTCGCGCTGTTGAAGGTCCTAAGAAAATTAATAAAGTGGTCATTAAAGTCTCAAATCCACTTGAGATTGAATACCTTTTGGCGCGTGATGATCACCAAGCCAAGGCTATTTTCCAAGGGGAAAAAGGGTATGCCTTTGAAACAATCTCACCTGAGAATGGTCTTATTTTGATGCATGCTGAAGATGACTTGTCTACTCTCAAGACAGTTGAATACGCAGATGTTGAAGAAAAAGAAGATTTCAAAGGAGTGTCAGACTTTACGGTTGAGTCTTTGACCTTGAACGTTGTTGATACAGCCCAAGCAGCTTTCTTCTACGATAATCTTTTTGGCGAAGAATTGCCTTTGTCTATCCACTTTGAAAAAGCAGAAGGTCCTGACCTCCAAGTGAGTTCAGACCAGACTTGGGATTTGGAAATTCTAGAGTTTAAGGTAGCAGAAGACTATGACTTGGTTGCCTTGCATGATAAACTTGAAAAAGAACAGTTCTCTAGTTACCTAGACAGCAAAGGGAACTTGCTCGCACTCACTGACATGAGCAATATTGAGGTTTGGTTTACAAAGTAATGACTAATTTTCAACAAACATTGTCAACAATTACAGACTACATCAAGGCTGACATCTTTCCAGGTGCCAGCCTTGCACTTTATGACGGACAAGATTGGCAGGAGCATTATCTAGGAACTCAGGATGGAAATCATCCGGTAGTTCCAGGACTGACCTATGATCTAGCTAGCGTTTCCAAGGTAGTCGGAGTTGGGACTCTCTGTCTTTTCTACTTACAAGCGGGAAAATTGGACTTGGATGAGAAACTATCGACCTATTATCCTGAAGTAGTGGATAAGACGTTAACCCTTCGTCAACTTCTTTCTCACAGTAGCGGAATTGATCCTTTTATTCCAAATCGTGATGACTTAGACCAAGAGGGCTTGATTGCTGCTATTAATGCCATCAAAGTTAAGGCTGATAAACCTTTCTTGTATACAGATATTAATTTTATTCTCCTAGGTTTGATGCTTGAGAAAGTCTCAGGACAAACACTGGATAAGCTTTTTGACTCCGAAATTTTCCAACCGTTTGGTATGTCTGAAACACGGTTTGGGCCAGTTGACCTTGCTGTTCCAACTGTTGAGGGGGTTCCGGGTGGGACTGTTCATGATCCCAAGGCTCGAGTTCTCAAAGAACACACAGGGTCGGCAGGTCTCTTTTCAACCTTAAAAGACTTAGAGATTTTTGTTAACCACTATTTGACGGATGATTTTGCTAAAAATATGACGCAGAATATCAGCCAATCCAACAAGGAACGTAGTGTCGCTTGGGACCTTAAAGGAGAGTGGATTCTTCATACTGGTTATACAGGTACCTTTGTTCTGATTAACATCCCAGCTCAACGTGCGGCGATTTTCCTCAGTAATCGTACTTACTACAAGGATGAGAGAGCTCAATGGATTAAGGACAGAGATGTTTTAATTGAGATAATGAAGAAGGAGTTGGTACATTCTGACAAATAAAAATAGAAGAGGGACATCTTTTAATCCTCTAGAAGGTGAGATTAGTGTCGGGGCGACACAATTGTTTATCTTTTTGAAGATATGTTTGATAGTCTTGTCTTATGTGACATTTGTATGGCTGAAGCATCTATTTGGTGTTGGTCAGGTCGGGCAAAAGGTGGATATTCCAAAAGTTATTGCTGTCATACTTTTGGTTGTGACATTTTATAGGATGTGGAATGGCATCTTATTTAAACTTTTTCATTTCTGTGGTTACCATGCCCGCCCCTTTGGAGAAGAGGATTACCGAGGTAGAACGTCATATATAGTATTTTTTGAAAAAACGACAGATGCCTACAAAATACTATATGATAAGCGCTCTCTTAGACATCAATTTCTTTATTTCCTAGCGACTCTTGGTAGACTCTACCTCTTAATCATCTTAGTTATTCTAATCGGTTATAGCTTCACCTTAGGAAAAGTTGGCTATATAATCTTCTTGCTCTTATGTGGTGTTTTGATTTTTTCTGTAAGATGGCTCATACATCTGAAAAGTCACTTTGTCCGTTATTTTAACTTAAAAGTTATCTCAGAGGAGTATTTTTACCCTATTTTTCTAAAGAAATAAAGACTAAAGTGATGCTTATACGAAGGGCTCACCAAGTTAATCAAAAATTACCATGTTTTGATTGGAATCATGAAGAAGGAGTTCATAATGGAACGGTCGCTTAAGCCACCTAAACAAAGTAGATTTGTCTCCTGGTTTCTGAGTCTTCTCTTTTGCATGCTTAACGGGAGTAGTCTCTTTGTCTGTGGTATGTGTTTTACAGTGGTGATCATTTTTTTGACGACGGATAGAGATGTAGACTCTTTTGTAGTTTTGGTATTTATTAGCTTGTTATCTAACCTTATTATTTCTTTTTATATTTTGATAAGAGAACTACTATACAAACTGATTCATTGCCTTGGGTATCGTGCCCAACCCGATTTAAAAGTCCTTCGTATGAGAAGAGGGTTTGATATTCATTTTCCTGTGTTTGAAAAGTATGGTCAAGACTATAAGTTGCTCTACAAGAGGCGTTCCAAGAAGCTTCAAATAGAGTATTTGCTTATATGTTTAGGGTACTTTTGTGCACTCACTCATATTGTGATTGGTTACGCCTTTATACTCAGGAAAATTCTGGAGTCCTTAAAATTGACATTTACCGACTTTGCTAGATATCCTGCTTTTTTAGTTTATATGGTAACGATGATCGTTATCATTATGGGAAATCGTAGCTGGAAAAAAATCACAGAGAGATTAAAAGCTAGAAAAAATGTGACAGTTCTAGCTGTCGAGCATGGTTATCCTATATTTGCGACAAAAGAAGAAGCTTAAGCAGTAGGTCAACTGCTTAAGCTTTTTTACTTATTAAGGATTTTTCAACAGTAATGTGTTGGATACCAGCTTCTTCAAAGATGTTACCGACTTCTTGATAGCCATTATTGAGGTAGAACTTAAGTGCACCGAGTTGAGCATGGAGAGAAATAGTCTGGAAGCCTTGTTCTTGTGCAAAATCTTCAGCTTCTTTTAGGAGAATGATCCCCAGACCTTGACCTTGGTAGTCAACAAGCACCGCCATACGTTGGAGGGTAACCTGAGTCAAGTCTTTATTCGGTAGTAGGCGTACGGTTGCTGCAGCCTTGCCTTTGTCATCATATAGAACAAAGTGGATGCAGTAGGCTTCATTCGCATCAATCTCGATGGAGCGAGGAACGCCTTGACCCTTTACAAAAACAGTGTTTCGGATGGCTACGGCATCGAGGTAAGTTTCTGAGAGTGTGTCTCTTGTATGTTTGATAATCATAGGGCAAGTGTAACAAAGTCTATAGTTAGTTGTCAATGAAAAAAAGCTCGATGCGAGGAGGTATCATCAAGCTTTTGATCTTGTTTTATTCTTTAATTTTTCGACCGTTTGTATCTTGGATAGGGCGGTTATTTTCAAATCCAAGGGTTTGGGTGAATTTTTCCACTTGTTCTTTGCTAACGGTTTCTTGATTCTTGAAGACAATCCAGTTAACACCCTCAGTACATGGAGGTGTTGTCAAGGAACCTTCGAAGTTGTAGTAGTCCTTGTCTTCAGGATAGAAATCGTCTAGTGATATAGCCTGAGGAAGCTCGGTTTCTGTATTGGCCGCCTGAGGCATTTTATCCCAGATTTGTTTTAAGGCTTGATTTTCATCGCCATAATTATAGAGAACTGAGATAACTGTGATTTTTCCATTATCTGTCTTATAGACGAAGTGCCCCTCTAGAGGATAAGTCTGACCATCAATTTCATTCTCACTAGGTGCGTGAAAATGAAACTGCTGTAATTTATAGACATCATCACCAATCGTTAGGGTATTCTTTGGATTTTTAAAGCTGACTTCAATCGTATGCCCGTTATTTTCAACTTGAGCTTCTGATTCTTGATTATTAAGGTTTAGTTCTGGAAGATCAACGTCCTCAGCTCCGGTGATATTGATCGGAGATTGTTCTTTACCATTTTTGCTGAGTTCATAATCTTTAGAAAGGTCACCCCAATGGTCTGGACCAGTAGCACCAGTATAACCCCATTGAACGTCCTTGGACTTTGAGGATTCGTTTTTTGTATCAGACTGGCAGGCTACGAGTAGGACAGTGCTTGCTACGAGAGAGACTAATCCAATTATCTTAAAACTTTTCTTATTCATTTGTCCTCCTTATACTCTTTAATCTTATAACAATGATAGTCTACGTGTTATTAGAAACCATCCGTTTAACAGTCATTGAGTATCGTTTCTCTAAGGTGCTTCTGAGAAGGAAGCGTTTGGAGATACCAAACGGAAACGCTTTTATTTTATAGCTAATCTGATGAAAAGTCAAATGTAAATGATAGTAGATTTAGAAAAATATAATGAAAACTAGTTTTTGGCAAAAATAAAAGAACCCGCTATTGCGAGCTCTTTAGTTATTTTATCCCAAAGCGTCGTCCATTGAAAGAACTTCGTGGAAGACACGTTGTGTCAATTCAGTTTTTTGTTCTGGAGTGAGGTATTTAGTGTTTACACAGTATCCAGAGATACGTACGATAACATCTTCACCGCTCATGATCTTTTCGTAAACGTCTGACAAGTCCATAACGTTCAAGTTAACGTGTTGTCCACCGTTTTCGAAGTATCCGTCAAGGATAGTTACGAGGTTGTCAACTTGTTCGTCGTGAGTCTTACCAAGGGCACGAGGTGATACTTGAGTAGTAAGTGAGATACCGTCAGCCGCATAACCGAAGTCAAGGCTTGCAAGTGAGTTCAAGTTTTGCAACCATCCACCTTTAGCTTTGTTAGATGGGTTAGCACCTGGTGAGAAGAATTCCAATTTAGACAAGTTCACTGAACCATCTTCGTTGAGGTATACCCCTTTGTGAACTGGAGAGTTACCAGTTTGTTTAGAGTATGCAACGTTAGAAGTGATTGTAAGAAGTGAAACTGTAGCTTCTGCATCTTTGTAGAGTTTGTGGCTACGAAGACGAGTAGTATAAGCTTCAATCAACCATTCTGCCAATTCGTTTGAACGTGGGTCATCTTCACCCCAACGTGGGTATTCACCGATTGTTTCGTAGTCGTAGATGTAGCCATCTTCGTCACGGATTGGTTTAACTGTAGCGTATTTGATTGCTGACAATGTATCAACAGTATTTGCAAAACCACAGATACCGAATCCCATGTTAGCACGTTGTTTAGTTGGCAAGAAGGCCATTTGAACAGCTTCGTAGTTGTACTTATCAGTCATGTAGTGGATGATGTTAAGGGCATCTACGTAAGTGTCAGTCAACCAGTCAAGAGATTTTTCGAAGTTAGCTTTAACAGTGTCAAAGTCAAGAACTTCGTCACGGATTGGATCGATGTCAAATACTTTGTAGTCTTTATGAACATCGTCGTAACCACCGTTCAAACCAGTAAGAAGGGCTTTAAGTACGTTAACACGAGCACCGAAGTATTGGATGTTGTGACGTTGTTCTTCGTTTTCTGGGTCAAGTGGTGATACACAACATGAGATACAGCTCATTTCACCGTATCCGTCTTTAGCCATAGTAGTTACACCTTCGTATTGGATAGAAGAGTGTTTGTGGCTCATGTGCATACAGTAGCGACGGAATGAGTAAGGCAATTTATCAGTCCAAAGAACTGTCAAGTTTGGTTCTGGAGAGTTACCGATGTTATCAAGAGTGTTCAAGAAACGGTAGTCCATCTTAGTAACACGGTGACGTCCGTCAGCACCCATACCAGCCATAGAAGTTGTGATGAATGTTGGGTCACCTGAGTACAATTGGTCGTAAGCTTTTGTACGAGCAAACTTAACTGTACGAAGTTTCATAACGAAATCATCAACGAATTCTTGGATTTCTGATTCAGTGTAAGTACCACGAGCAAGGTCACGTTCTGCATATACGTCAAGGACGATTGGCACACGACCAAGTGAAGTAGCGGCACCGTTGATTACACGACATACTGCCATGAAGGCGATGTTTGTCCATTGGATAGCTTCTTTAGTATCGAAGGCTGGACGACGAACATCTACACCGTAAAGGTCACCAAGGCGAACAACATCTTGAAGTGCTTGGTATTGAAGGTTAACTTCTTCACGAAGACGGATAGTTTCTTCGTCGATTTCTTTGATAGCATTCCAGTCGTTAACTTTTTCTTGCATCAAGTAGTCAGCACCGTAAAGGGCAAGACGAGCGTAAACCCCGATGATACGTCCACGTGAGTAAGCATCTGGAAGACCAGTAACTGTGTGAGCGTGACGTGCACGACGGATGTTTGAAGTGTAAGCACGGAAGATACCATCGTTAACTGTAGTCACGTATTTTGTGAAAATTTCGTGTACAGCTGGGTCTGGTTCATAACCGTGTTCTTTCAAAGCAGTTTCCGCCATACGGATACCACCTTTAGGCATGAAGTTCAATTTGAAGAGCTCATCATTTTGGATACCATAGATAAGTTCATCTTCTTTTGAAATGTATCCTGCGTCAATGTCAGCGATTGAAGTTGGACGAGTATCCATTGGGAAGCGTCCTTCAGCTTCATAGCCTGCTTTAGTTTCATCTACGATTTTTTTAATTTTTAGAGAGCGTTCAGTTGGTCCTGCAAGGAAGCTTTCGTCACCATCATAAGGTGTGTAGTTTGCTTGAACGAAACGTGAAACGCTAGCTTTTTCTTTCCAGTCAGTTCCTTTAAAGCCTTCCCACGCTTTTTCAAAAACATCTGTGTTAGTTTTAACCGTTGCCATAGTTTGGATCTCCTCTAATTCTAGTAACAAAATCATCTGTTACATTCTCTAGAAGTATTCTATCACACAGTAACCGCTTACACAACTTTAAAACTGTGTTTTTAGAGACATTCTTTTATAATACAGTTTTGAAAACGACAAATCTGTATTATAAATTTCTGTTTTTTGGTAGATTTTGGTATCATAAGGGGAGAATGCTTTGTAGTCCCAAAGTTTTATGTGAAAAGCTTTACAATGAGATAAATCTGAGAAAGGAGGCAGGGAGCCATGTTAGAGTTTCCTCTAATAAATGATACCAGTCGGAAAATCATCCATATTGACATGGACGCCTTTTTTGCTCAGGTTGAGATGAGGGATGACCCCAGTCTTAAGGACAAGCCGGTTATTATCGGTCACGATCCTAGAAAAACAGGGGGACGTGGTGTGGTATCAACCTGTAATTACGAGGCTAGAAAATATGGTGTCCATTCAGCCATGTCTTCTAAGGAGGCCTATGAACGTTGTCCCAATGCTATCTTTATCTCAGGAAATTATAGCCATTACCGAGAGGTAGGGATGCAAATTCGTGAGATTTTTAAACGCTATACCGACTTGGTAGAGCCTATGTCTATCGACGAAGCCTATCTTGATGTGACGATAAATAAGCTTGGTATCAAATCGGCGGTTAAGGTAGCCAAACTTATCCAGTATGATATCTGGCAGGAACTTCACCTGACTTGTTCAGCAGGAGTTTCCTACAATAAATTTATCGCCAAACTAGCTTCTGATTTTCAAAAGCCTGCTGGTTTGACGGTGGTGCTTCCAGAGGAGGCTCAAGAATTTTTGGAAAAGCTACCTATTGAAAAGTTTCATGGGGTAGGTAAAAAGTCAGTTGAACGTCTTCATGACATGGAAATATACACCGGTGCCGATCTTCTGAAGATTCCTGAGATGACTCTGATTGATCGTTTTGGACGTTTTGGATTTGATCTCTTTCGTAAGGCTAGAGGGATTTCCAATAGTCCTGTCAGGCCCAATCGTGTCCGTAAATCTATCGGAAGTGAGCGAACCTACGGCAAGCTTCTTTATAATGAAGATGACATCAAGGCTGAGTTGACTAAGAATGCTAGGCGGGTAGCCGAAAGTGCTCAGAAAAATAAAAAAGTCGGTCGAATTATTGTCATCAAGGTCCGTTATTCGGATTTTTCGACCTTAACCAAGCGTATGACCTTGGACAAATCGACCCAGGATTTCGACACCATCGAAAGGATTGCACATATCATTTTTGACCAACTGGAGGAAAATAGCAGTGGTGTTCGCTTGCTCGGTGTGACGCTGACGGGTCTGGAAGATCAAGAAGGCAGGCAATTGGACCTAGATGATTTGGAGTCATTATAATAGTAGAGTTTTGATTTTTTCTTTTGGAAAGTGACCTTGAAGAATCATCAGACCTATGCTATCTTAAATAGTAACTAAAAGAAATGAGGGAATAATCTTAATGAAAAAAGTTCTTACCTATTTAGGACTGATTCTGGCAGCTTGCTTGGTTCTCGTAGCTTGTGCTTCCAATAAGCCAGCTGAGAAGAAAAAAGCGACACCAACTCCGACAGAACGTGCCAAGGCTGATGCGACAGTTTTAATTGATACTATGCTTGGAAAATCTAGTAACGGTTTTTCAAAACTCTACGGTGAAAATTACGAAACCTGGACTGAAACGAAAGTCTTTGAAAAACAAGTTGCAGATACTATCGAAGAAAAGGGGTATACACCGGAAGACAAGTATACGTTTAAATACATTGAAGGTTATGATGCTAAGACCCCAACTCAAGTGCTTTCTAAGTTCCTCAAGGTCCGTCGTAATATGATTGGTAAGATTCAGGACTATAAGTTGAAAGATGTCAAAGTTAAAGGAAATGAAGCGACAGTTACCTTTACTTCGCGTTCTGTTAGTGCCTATGGAGCTGCAGCTGCTGTTCGTACTCTCCTTATGAGTCTCTATGACAACGACATTGACAAGTTGAAACAATGGAATCAAGCAGATAACAACGATGTGGAAAAAGGTAAAGCCAAAGATCTCACAACGAAATTCCTTTATGGTGAAAACTTTAACGGCGATTTGACACAATTTAAGGATATTGATAAAGAAATGGCCTATACACCTTTGACAGGTGCTGATGATCTAGAAAAGACCTTCAAGCTAACCAAAGATGATGGAGGCAACTGGACGATTTCTATAGAAGATTATAAAGAGCTTGCCGAAGCCTTGGTTGACCATGATGAATCAGGAAGCAGAGCCGTTTACGCTGAACGCATCCATAAGAATTTGTCAGATTATCAACCTGAAGACAGTAGCGATTCAAGCAGTAAGTCATCAAGTAAGGATAAGTAGAGTTTTATTGCATTTGATGTTAAACATGTACGGAAAGCTTTTTTGGACGAGAAGAGTTGTCACACCAGTGGCAGCTCTTTTCTTATTGTTCGTTGTATCCATTCCCCCTATAACCATTTTCTATCACCACTTAGGTTTTTATTATTAGACGAGTTTGGAGGAAGATGGTAAACTGTTATCACTAACTATTAATGAAAGTATCGAGGATTATAGATATGAAAAAATGGCTTGCAGGTTTAGGGATTCTTGGCTTGTCGGTTTTGACTTTGGCTGCTTGTGGGAACAAGAGTGACAGTAAGGCATCTGGTGAAAAGCAGACGATTACTGTTGCGACAGACTCTGATACGGCGCCTTTCACTTTCAAAAAGGGTGATGACTTCAAGGGTTATGATATTGATTTGGTCAAGGCTATTTTCAAGGATTCGGACAAATATGAGGTCAAGTTTGTAACGACACCTTTTGATTCCATCTTGACAGGGGTGGATTCTGGACGTTATCAGATTGCGGCTAATGACTTCAACTACAATGAAGAACGTGCTCAGAAATATGGTTTCTCAGATCCGATTTCACGTTCTAACTATGCCATCACTAGTGCTGAGGGTACCAAGTATACTAGCCTAGATGATTTGTCTGGCAAGACAACAGAGGTGCTTCCTGGCTCTAACTATGCTCAGTTGCTTGAAAATTGGAACCATGCCAATGCGGACAAGACACCAATTACTATCAACTATGCTTCTAGCTCAACGGGTCTTTCAACACGTATTCAACACATTCAAGAAGGAAAGATTGACTTTATCCTTTATGATGCGATTTCGTCTGAGTACATTGTCAAAGATCAAGGCTATAAGCTAGCTGTAAACAAGATTAAAGATGATATTGGTATGAAGACTGATGGTCTTGAATATCTTCTATTCTCAAATGATAAGCAAGGTAAGGAACTCAAGACCTTTGTCAATAAACGTATCAAAGAGCTTAAGAAGGATGGAACCCTTGCCAAACTCAGCAAGGAATATTTCGGTGGCGATTACGTCAGTGATTTGAAATAAGACTGATGAAGGTTGAGGTTGCCATCTCAGCTGTGGATTAAACACAAAGCTTTCTTTTGAGGCTTTCCTGAGGTGATGACGGACGTCAGCGACCTTCGTCGAAGCTCCATGACTAAGTTTTGAGCCTAAGGTCTCAAAACTTCCGAACACCTGAAACTTTAAAGTTTCAGGTGTTTTTCTCACGCCGGAAAGCCTCGGTTTATGCTCACTTTGTTCGTTAAATAAGGAATTAGTTCAAATCTTTTTGGTCTTAACAAGTTATTATTATCAGTGATATGATTTCCTTATCACTATGATAAGAAAAGACTATTTCACAGACTTTCTGAGTCGTGCTAAAATGAATACTATAAAATTATAATAAGATATTTGAACGGTTAGCACTAGGCTAACCTACTTTTTTAGAAAGAAAGGGCGACATTGTGAAAAAGAGTATAGAAGCATTTAATCGGTCACCTTGGTATCTCCAAGTTATCATTGGCTTGGTTGGTTTGGCAGTAGCTGTTGCTTTAGCCATTCCCTTGTCTTGGCTAGTAGAAATTCTTTGGGGCTATGTTTTGCAATTGATTACAATTGTCTTCAAGTGGATCTCATCTTGGATGCCAGCTGGTAAGCTCTTCTCATGGAAGGCAGTCTTTGATGCTGTTCCTAAGATTGTGGAACGCTTGCCTTTGACTTTGGGATTGACCATTGCAGGTGCTTTCTTCGGTTTGATTTTGGCCCTTGTCTTTGCGGTCGTTAAGATCAATCGAGTACGTATCCTTTATCCAATTCAAGCAGTTTTTGTAAGCTTCTTGCGTGGGACACCAATCCTTGTACAACTCATGTTGACTTACTATGGTATTCCACTCTTCCTTCGTTATTTGAATGGTGAATTTGGTTTGGATTGGAATATTAATGAGATTCCACCAGCTATCTTCGCGATTACAGCCTTTGCCTTTAACGAAGCAGCTTACATGAGTGAAACCATTCGTGCAGCGATTCAGGCTGTTGATGCTGGGGAAATCGAAGCTGCCCGTTCTCTTGGGATGACATCAGCACAGGTTTACCGTCGTGTTATTATTCCAAATGCGGCAGTTATTGCAACACCAAGCTTGATTAACAGTTTGATTGGTTTGACTAAGGGAACATCACTTGCCTTTAGTGCTGGTATCGTCGAAATGTATGCACAGGCTCAAATCTTGGGTGGTGCCGACTACCGTTACTTTGAACGTTATATCTCAGTTGCCCTTGTATACTGGGTAATCTCAATCTTGATTGAGTATATTGGTCGTTCAGTTGAAAATCACATGGCCATTAAGGCGCCTGAAGTGACTGACATTTCTGGAATTGGAGGTGACCGCTAATGATTAGTATCAAAAATTTGACCAAGGAATTTTCAGGTCAAAAGGTTCTCGATGGTATTGATATTGACATTAAAAAGGGTGAAGTTGTGGCTCTTGTTGGTGCCTCTGGTGCAGGGAAATCAACAATTCTTCGCAGCTTAAACTATTTGGAACAACCTGATTCTGGTACTATTACCATTGATGATTTCAAGGTAGATTTCGAAACAATTACCAAAGAACAAATCCTTACTCTTCGTCGCAAGTTGGCCATGGTTTTCCAACAGTTCAACCTCTTTGAACGTCGTACAGCCTTGGATAATGTTAAGGAAGGTCTTAAGATTGTTAAGAAACTTTCTGACGAAGAGGCTACTAAGATTGCGAAAGAAGAGCTTGCTAAGGTTGGGCTTTCTAATCGTGAAAATCACTACCCACGTCACTTGTCAGGTGGTCAAAAGCAACGTGTGGCCTTGGCCCGCGCCCTTGCAATGAAGCCTGATGTGCTCTTGCTTGACGAACCAACATCTGCTCTTGACCCTGAGTTGGTTGGTGAGGTTGAAAAATCAATCGCTGATGCAGCTAAGTCAGGTCAAACCATGATTTTGGTCAGTCACGATATGAACTTTGTTTATCAAGTGGCTGACAAGGTGCTCTTCCTTGAAAAAGGTCGTATCCTTGAACAGGGAACACCTGATGAAATCTTTAACCATCCAAAAGAAGAACGAACAAAAGAATTTTTCGCTTCTTATTCAAAACAATATCTTTAAGATGGGATTTTTGTTACAATAGAAAAGGTGGTGGGAGTGGGCGACATTTTAGTCCATAGTACAAGTCCCACAAGGATGATTAGGAACTTTTGAATGTTTCAAAGGCGACTATAGTCCAATCAGAGACTGCATCGAGCAGTTATTACTAGTCGAATTTAGGGGTTGGAGAATGTTATCTCAGCCTTTTCTATTTCTCACTTTAGGATGATTTATGTTATTAAATATTTTTAAATTTTACCTCTTAGGCCTTGTGATTGCTTTCTTTGTGTGCTTGGTGATTGGTGCCATTTGGCTTGGATGGCGTGCTTTACGTCGTGCGGACAAAACTGTGAAGGAGCGTCAAGGTGCCCTCTATGATGCTATTATGATGTCGATGGTGTCGATTCCCGTTTTGGCATTTGCTTTTATGGCGATTCTGATTGTGCTGAATGCATAATTCTAGCTTTGTTGGCACATTAGGTGTAAGATATCTCTACAAGAAAATCATATAAGGAGTTACTCATGTACGATACAATTGTTATTGGAGCTGGTCCTGCGGGGATGACTGCAGCACTCTATGCAGCACGTGCCAACCTTAAAGTGGCAACTTTGGAGCAAGGCGCTCCTGGTGGACAGATGAATAACACGTCTGATATTGAAAATTACCCTGGTTTTGAAAGTATTTCTGGTCCAGAATTGTCAATGAAGATGTTCGAACCTTTGGAAAAATTAGGCGTTGAAAATCTTTATGGTATCGTGTCTGGTATCGAAGACAAGGGTGACTATAAGGTTGTCAAAACTGGTGACGAGGAGTACCAAACCAAGACAGTTATCATCGCGACTGGTGCCAAACACCGCCACATTGGTGTTGCTGGCGAAGAAGAGTACAACAGCCGTGGGGTATCTTACTGTGCGGTGTGTGATGGTGCCTTCTTCCGTAATCAAGACCTCTTGGTTGTTGGTGGTGGAGACTCTGCCGTTGAAGAAGGAATTTATTTGACACGCTTTGCCAATAGCGTGACCATTGTTCACCGTCGTGATGAATTGCGTGCCCAAAAGGTTCTTCAAGACCGTGCCTTCGCTAATGAAAAGGTCAAGTTTATCTGGGATTCAGTCGTTGAAGAAATCAAGGGTGATGACATCAAGGTTCGCAGTGTTGATATCAAGAATGTCAAAACTGGTGAGGTGACTAACCACGAATTTGGCGGTGTCTTCGTTTATGTGGGACTTGATCCTGTTTCAGATTACTTGACAGGTCTCGACATCACTGACCAAGACGGTTGGGTAATTACAGATGATAAGATGGCGACACGTATTCCTGGTATCTTTGCCATTGGGGATGTTCGTCAGAAAGACCTTCGCCAAATTACAACAGCCGTAGGTGATGGTGCCACAGCTGGTATCGAAGCTTACAACTACGTGACTGCACTTGGTGATAAGTAAAATGAATAGAAACTCGGGAGGTTCTCGAGTTTTTTGTGTTCTCTTGGGGGGATTTAGCTTGTCTAGTCCCCTTTGGACCAACATCTATGCGTAATTTTTGTTATAATAGAAAAGTCTTACTAAAAATCAGTAAAAACGAGGTGACCGACTTGCGTGTTGTAGCAGGTGAATTTGGCGGACGTCCGCTTAAAACGTTAGAAGGCAAAACGACTCGTCCAACAACGGACAAGGTCAAGGGTGCCATTTTCAATATGATTGGTCCTTTCTTTGATGGAGGGCGTGTTTTGGATTTGTTCTCTGGGAGCGGTAGTCTGGCTATTGAGGCAGTTAGTCGTGGCATGTCGTCTGCTGTCCTCGTGGAAAAGGATCGTCGGGCACAGGCTGTTATCCAGGAAAATATCAAGATGACTAAGAGTGAGAAGCAGTTCCAGCTTTTGAAGATGGATGCGGCGCGTGCGCTGACACAATTGACAGGTCAATTTGATTTGGTACTTTTAGATCCGCCTTATGCCAAAGAGCAGATTGTAGCCAATATTACTCAGTTAGAGGAGCAAGGACTCTTGGCTGAGGAAGTTATGTTGGTTTGCGAGACGGATAAGGCTGTGGACCTGCCTGAAGAAATTTCAAACTTTGGGATTTGGAAACAGAAAACTTATGGTATCAGTAAGGTGACCGTATACGTGCGTTAGCCTTTGATAGGGAAGTTGTAGAAAGGAATGCTATGACAAAGATTGCTATGTTTACGGGGTCTTTTGATCCGATTACTAATGGGCATATGGATATTATTGCCAGAGCCAGCAAGCTCTTTGATGAGCTTTATATCGGTCTCTTTTATAATAAAAATAAGCAGAGCTTCTGGGACGTGGAGACTCGCAATCGTATCTTGAAAGAGGTTGTGGCAGATCTTTCCAATGTCAAGGTTATAACGGCTCACGATAGTTTGGCTGTAGATGTCGCTAGAGATCTTGGGGTGACTTATTTGGTCCGAGGTCTTCGTAATGCGACAGATTTCGACTATGAGGCTAATATGGATTATTTCAATAAGGGGTTGGCACCAGAGCTAGAAACGGTTTATTTGATTGCCAGTCATGAGGTGACACCAGTGTCCTCGAGTCGAGTGCGTGAGTTGATTTATTTTGAGGGGGACATTAGTTCTTATGTTCCTCAAGCAGTTGTTAAGGAAGTGGAGGCCAAGCGTGGCAAACAAGAACGAATCTAAATCACTATTAGGGAAACTTTGGCGGATTAAGTGGTGGTTGTTAAGTATTTTTACGGTACTTTTCCTCATATTTGCCCTCTTTTTCCCGCTAAATAATTATTATGTTGAGCTTCCGGGTGGTGCTTTTGATACCAAGGAAGTCTTGACTGTAGACAAGAAAGCTGATGATTCAAAAGGATCCTACAATTTTGTGGCGGTAGCTCAAACCAAGGCGACTTTAGCCTTGATGCTCTATGCTCAGCTTAATGATTTTGCAAATCTTCAAACGGCTGAAGAGGCAACTGGAAATTACTCTGATGAAGATTTCATGCGTATCAACCAATTTTACATGGAGACTTCCCAAAACCAAGCGATTTATCAGGGCTTGACTCTGGCTGGTAAGGAGGCTAGCTTGGAGTATATGGGTGTCTATGTGCTTCAGGTGGCTGATGATTCTAGCTTCAAGGGTGTCCTCAATATTGCCGATACGGTGACGGCTGTCAATGGCAAGTCTTTTGATAATTCTGCTGACTTGATTAAATATGTTCAAGGACTTAAGCTGGGTTCAAAAGTCATGGTCACTTATACGACAGATGATAAAGAAAAGACTGCTACTGGTAAGATTATCAAGATTGCCAATGGTAAAAATGGTATTGGTATCGGTTTGACAGACCATACCGAGGTCAAGAGTCCTGAAAATGTGAAGTTTAAACTTGATGGTGTCGGTGGACCAAGTGCGGGTCTTATGTTTACTCTAGCTATTTACGATCAGGTGTCTGGTCAAGATCTTAAGGCTGGTCGTAAGATTGCTGGAACAGGAACCATTGAAAAGGATGGTTCTGTCGGTGATATCGGTGGAGCCTACCTTAAGGTGAAATCAGCGGCTGATAGTGGTGCAGACATTTTCTTTGTGCCAAATAATCCAGTAACTAAGGAAATGAAAAAGGCTGATCCGGATGCCAAGACTAACTATCAAGAGGCCAAGGAAGCTGCTAAGAAACTGGAAACCAAGATGAAAATCGTCCCCGTTAAAACAGCTCAAGAAGCTATTGATTATTTGAAAAAGACTAAATAAGAAGCGAGAGTAGGACAGGCAGAAATCCATGTTTTTTGTCTGAGTCTTACTCTCTTTTTTAGGTCAAAGTGTTATAATAGTCTTTATGAAAAAACGTTATAGAACAGTCAATGATTACTATCGTGAGATTTTTGGCGAAAAGATTTTCAAACTACCAATAGATGCGGGTTTTGATTGTCCCAACCGTGATGGCACAGTGGCCCACGGTGGCTGTACCTTTTGTACGGTATCGGGGTCTGGGGACGCTATTGTAGCTCCTGAGGCACCGATTCGTGAGCAGTTTTACCATGAGATTGACTTCATGCACCGCAAGTGGCCAGAAGTTCAGAAATATCTGGTTTATTTTCAAAACTTTACCAATACCCACGCGCCGCTTGAAGTTATCAAGGAACGCTACGAACAGGCTATCAATGAGCCTGGTGTTGTTGGTATCAATATCGGTACCCGCCCAGACTGTTTGCCAGATGATGTGATTGATTATCTGGCAGAACTCACAGAACGTATGCATGTGACCGTCGAACTTGGCTTGCAGACGACTTATGAAGAAACGTCAGAGCTCATTAACCGAGCACACAGCTATGATCTTTATGTGGAGACGGTTAAGCGTGTGCGTGAGCGTGCGCCAAAGGCTGAGATTGTGTCGCATCTGATTAATGGGCTGCCAGGGGAAACCCACGAGATGATGGTGGAGAATGTTCGCCGTTGTGTGACGGACAATGACATTCAGGGGATTAAACTCCACCTCCTCCACCTGATGACCAATACGCGTATGCAAAGGGACTACCACGAGGGTCGTCTTAAATTGCTGAGTCAGGAAGAGTATGTGTCCATCATCTGTGACCAGTTGGAAATCATCCCTGAGGATATCGTCATTCATCGAATCACAGGTGATGCACCGCGAGATATGTTGATTGGTCCTATGTGGAGTCTCAACAAATGGGAAGTCCTCAATGCCATTGACAAAGAGATGGAACGTCGTGACTCATGGCAAGGGTGCAAAGTAGCTAACGAGAAGGAGGAAAAAGCATGATTAAACGACCAATTCATCTGTCTCATGACTTTCTAGCAGAAGTGCTGGATGATGAGAGTGTTGCTGTCGATGCAACCATGGGAAATGGTAATGACACAGCCTTTCTGGCTGGTCTTGCCAAGAAGGTTTATGCCTTTGACGTGCAGGAGCAGGCGCTCGAAAAGACTCGTCAACGCTTGTCGGACTTGGAAATTGAAAATGCGGAACTCATTTTAGACGGTCACGAAAATCTGGACCGTTATGTCACGGAACCTATTCGTGCAGCTATTTTCAATCTGGGTTATCTGCCATCTGCAGATAAGAGTGTTATTACCAAACCCCACACGACCCTTGAGGCCATTGAGAAAATTCTTGACCGTCTAGAGGTGGGTGGTCGTTTAGCTATTATGATTTACTATGGTCATGATGGTGGCGATATGGAGAAGCATGCTGTGCTTGAGTACGTTATCGGTTTGGACCAGCGTGATTTTACAGCTATGCTTTACCAACCCCTTAATCAAATTAATACCCCACCATTTTTGGTGATGTTGGAGAAATTACAATGATTACAGATATTAAAGAAAAGCTTGCAGATATGCAGGCCAAATATATAGATAAGCAAAGTTCCGAGGATACTTTGAAGAAGGTTGATAATCGTAAAACGGCTAAAATTAAGAAAAAGTTAGCTAGTCTTGAGGTCGAACGTTGCCATAAACTTTTGGCCAAGGAAGATGTCACTGCCATTGATAAAAAGATTAGTAAGCAAAAAGAACTATTCTCAAACTGTTGTCATAAGGAAGGGTAGGAGGAGCTATGCATTTATCATTAGCTTTGCTTGTTCTTCTTTTTAGCTTGATTTTATCGAACGTTATCAATCGTGTCTTTCCACGTCTTCCCCTACCTTTGATTCAAATTATTTTTGGGGTTGGTATTGGTTTACTTTTTAAGGGACGCGCTTTCGAGCTTGAAACAGAACTTTTCCTAGCTTTCATTATTGCTCCCTTGCTGTTTCGGGAGGGAGAAGAAAGTGATATTACCAGTATTTTACGTAACTGGAAACTTATTTTATTTTTGATTTTTCCAGTTATCTTTGTGTCTACTTTGGGAATCGGTTATCTTGCTAAGGCCGTCTTGCCTGCTTCGGTCCCCTTATCTGCCTGTCTAGCCATTGGTGCTGCTCTTGGGCCAACGGATTTAGTGGCCTATTCGGCTATTTCCAAACGTTTCAGTTTTCCAAAGTGGATTAGCTATATTTTGCAGGGTGAAGGTCTTCTGAACGACGCCTCTGGCTTGGTTGCCTTTCAGGTGGCGGTGACTGCATTGACCACAGGTACCTTCTCTCTCCTTGGGGCGAGCTGGAATTTGGTTATTTCTGTGCTTGGTGGTTTTTTAGTTGGCTTGATTACAGCCTTATTTAATCGTCTCTTTTTAACCATTTTGGACAATATGGATGCTGCAGATGTCACAGGTGCTCTCTTACTAGAGTTGGTACTACCGATTTCCTCTTACTTTGTAGCCGAGGAAATTCATGCTTCCGGAATTATTGCTGTTGTCGTAGCAGGGATTTCACTTGCCAGTCGCTTTAAAAAAATCACCGTTTTTGATGCCAAGTTGGATAGTGTTTCTCATACGATTTGGGGAACCATTACCTTCATGCTTAATGGCATGGTCTTTTTCCTCTTGGGGACAGAACTTCCAACCCTAGCAGCCCCAGTACTGCGTAGCACTACCTATGATAATCTCTGGATGCTTCTTGCTATCGTCCTTTTAACAGCGACCATGTTTGGCATTCGTTTTGTTATGATTAGTGCGGTATTTGCCCAAAGAGCTTGGAGGGCCAAACGATCACTGAAAAAAATCTGGAAGGGTGCTACTCTTTTAACCTTTTCTGGGGTCAAAGGAACGGTCTCTATTGCAACCATCCTTTTGCTTCCGGTTGCCAATATGACGGCTTTGGAACATAGTCTCTTGCTCTTTACGGTAGCGGGTATCACTTTATTAAGTTTCTTAACAGGTATCTTAGTCCTACCTAAGCTAGCCACTGGACCAGCGCACACAACCAACCATTATATGCAGATTGCCATTCTTAATGATGTGGTCGGTGAGTTGGAAAAAGATCTAAAACAGTCAACTAATCAAGGAGCTGTCTATGCTACTATTGACAACTACAATCAACGCTTGGAAGATTTAATCTTGGAGCAGGAATCAAATGATGTCAAAGAAGAGTTGGCCAATATCCGAGTCATGATTATGGAAATTGAGAGTGAGGGTCTGGAATATGCCTACAAGAAGGGTAAGATTTCAGAACTCGAATACAATCTCTACCAACGTTATATCAAGGGCTTAGAGCGTCGTATTAACCGTGGTTTTGTCTCTAGTCTTTCTTACGCTCTAGCTGTCTTTGTGCGTGGCCTTCGTAGATTGTTGCACTTGACTCTTACTTTCAAGTTTCGTATTAATCAGGATGAAACTAGGAGGGGTCCTAGGTTGACGGAAGAAAACCGTGACCATATGGCTGAACTTTATTTAACAAATACTGAGCAGATTTTGGAAGCCTTGAGTAATCTGGAAGGTGTTTATCACTCAGATCTCTTGTCTTATCTGAAGCGCAATCGACTTCAAGAAGCTGAAATAATTCAGTCAGGTGCCTTTGTTGAGCGGGTTATCACCCACCTTCATCCAGACAATGTCGATGAAATGTTACGAGGCTACTATTTGGAACGTAAGGTTATCAACGAGTACGAGCAGGCTGAGCTTATCTCTAGCCGTTATGCCAAGCAGCTTCGTAAGGAAGTCAATACTTTGGAGGATTACTCTCTCAAAGAAACTAGCAACACTTTAACCTATGATATGATTAATCTGGCTCGAGGTCGAGCTTAAGTGAAGAAGCCAAGATTTTTCTTGGCTTCTTTTTAATGTCTCTCTTTTTCATTATCGTGGTTTGGAAAAAGAAAGCCCAGTCCTAGACATGTTAGGATTCCTGCAACAATCAGGATACTGTTTGAGATAGGGAGCAAGTCATAGATTGCATTAGCAATCATTAAACCAATCAAAGTACTCATGAGGCTAGATTTATAATCTTTTTTGATAAGATTTTCTATTGCAAAGAAAGCAAAAAGAGCGACTGGAAAGAGTGGCCAAAGGGACACCTCCAATTTTGGGAAGCCGAGAATACTGTAAGTGATAACTGTTACTGCCGTACCGATTAATCCAATACCTATTACTTTAGTCATGTTTTTACCTCGTTTTCTATGTCTGAAAGATATTTTGTTTTAACACCTACTAAGTTATCAAAAGGTTAACTTACGGACAATATTATTTGTCTATGTGGTTCATTCTAGAATCTATTCGGTCAAAAAGGACTGTTTTGTTATCAAGTAAAGAAAAGTGGAGATATTTTACTGTAAAGGTAAAACGCTTACATAAAAAGGAGTATAATGATATTGAAAGATGTTTTCTCTAAGATTAAATGAAAGGTGGGGTAGTTGTATGTCCAGAAAAACTTGGTATTATATACTTATCTTTTTTGAAGTATTGTTAGCTCTTTCTATGCTTAGGTCTTATGGTTTGCATTTTGAGTATGAAACGCTCAATTCTGTATCTGTACTAAGTTCTCAACTTCCACAGCAAGTCGTTTTAGTATGGTTTGTTTTTAGGCTTTTGAAGGACAAGCGGAAAGCTGAGGGCGTCTTAGCTGTGCTTGCCTTCCATATTTGTCAGCTAGTTACCTATTTCATAATACCGGCTTCCATTTTTAAGCCTTGGTTGGTTTCCCCAGTTTTAACTATTATGTGCCTAATTTGGCTTGTCATTACGATTAGGAAGACAGAGCTTCCAACACTCTTAGCCTCCCTTAAAAGTTCGTCAGCTTGGCAGTCCTCTGTTCCCCTTATTGGACTAGGGATGGTAGCTGTAGTATGGAGCACACACTATATACATATTGATTTAGATGATTTAAGTAGTCTTACTTACATACTGTATCCAATATTAGAGTGTGCAAGTATCTTCCTACTCCTTATATTGATGACTGAAGAAAACCAAAAGAAATTAAGAATCTCTTCAATCCTTCTCATAATCATTAGTTTACTTGAGTTGATTTATGCTTTCTTGGTTGACCATATCATTACTGACGTTTCTCTTTTTCTCCTGGTAGTTTCATCTTATCTTGTCTACCGCACAAACGGAAACACTTCAACATTAGTTGAAAAATGGCAGCAGAAGTATGGCTTTGAGGTTAGAGAAGATGATCTGTTGGTGGAGAAAAAGACTAAGCCAGTCATTGAAAAGCGTAAGGTTTATGATTATGCGGAGAGCCAAAGACAACTCAATCTTCAAATTCTTCATTCTCCTTGGCTTTGGACCGCTTTTATTTTAGCGCTTAGGGATTTAGTTGTTAATTTAACTTCTGTCATTTACTATCCTATAGACGAATCTAATCCCTTAGCAGGTATTGGTTGGTTTATGTACTTCATTATGATGACTCCATTAATTATTATTCCTACTATGATGCTTCCAAGAGCTATAAGCACCGCTAACAAAAACCGTCTATATGTAGTTGCTGGGCTATTCATTGTTTCATATGGTTCTATAGAACAGCTTATCGTTCCAGCCTTAATTTTGTACGGCGTATCGAAAATAAAAGAGGAGTAGCCATAAAACAACAAGTCCCCTAGACCTAGTCTGGGGGACTTGTTGTTTTAGAATTGGCCCTAAATCAAGTTAATTTATGACTTGTCTCTATAAAAGAGGGTTAATGTAAAAACGATGGTCGTCAATTGGGATAATTTGAACAGGATTTTGGTAGAAGTCAGCTAGAACTTCCGGTGTGATAATATCGTTTTTTGGTCCTTGTGCCACGATTCTTCCCTGACGGAGTAGGAGAATGTGGTCCATTTTTTCAGTAATCTCTTCAGCGTGGTGGGTGACGTAAAGAACCAATGGAGCATGTGGAAGCGAGGTGATACGGTCAATCTGACGTAAGAGCTTTTCGCGGGCAAAGAGATCCAAGCCAACAGTTGCCTCGTCAAGGATAATGATGTCGGGATCTTCCATCAGACTACGAGCAATTAAACAGATTTGCTTTTCTCCCTGAGAGAGCCCACGGTATTTACGACCAATCAAATCTCCAGCACCAAGTGAAGTCAGCATATCCTTGGCTTCTTGTAGCTCTTTGTCTCCATAGGCTTTGTAGAGGATTGAGCTCTTGTATTTACCTGTAAGGACGATTTTTTCAGCAGTCATATGTTGAGGCAGACGCTCAGTGATAAAGGAACTGACGATACCGATGTGTTGACGAAGACCTGTGATGTCTCCATTACCAAAGGTGTAGCCAAGTATCTCAGCCTTCCCTTCAGAAGGGAAAAATTCAGCTGTCAACAAACGTAAGAGGGTTGATTTTCCAGCACCGTTAAGTCCCAGGATAGCCCAAGTTTGACCTTTTTCAACTGTCCAGTTAAGGCCAGACAAGAGAGTTTTTCCTTGACGGGCCAAGCTGACATTTTCTAATCGTATAAGTGACATAAGTCTCTCCTTTGATGATAAATTACTCTAATTATAGCATAAAATAGACACCTTTATTGGGAAATTATGGTATAATAAAAGTCAGAATTTTTTTTAGAGGAGAAGAAAAAATGGAAGACTCGAGTGGTCAGTCCTTATTATTTCAATCTATATTACTACTAATTTTAACCTTGCTTACAGCCTTTTTCTCAGCATCTGAGATGGCTCTCGTTTCTCTTAACCGCTCACGTGTAGAGCAAAAGGCGGAAGAAGGTGATAAGAAATTTATTCGCCTACTCAAGGTTCTTGAAAATCCAAACAACTTCCTATCAACTATCCAAGTAGGTATTACCTTTATTAGCCTCTTACAGGGGGCAAGTCTTTCTGCGTCACTAGGTGCAGTGATAGCGACTTGGTTTGGTCATGCGGCTTGGGCTAAGACACCGGGTAGCATGATTTCTTTGGTTGTCTTGACCTATATCTCTATCGTTTTTGGGGAACTTTATCCAAAACGTATCGCTATGAATCTCAAGGAAAATCTAGCCATCTACTCGGCACCTGTCATTATTGTTACAGGTAAGATTGTTAGTCCCTTTGTTTGGATTCTTTCGGCGTCAACCAATCTTTTGTCTCGTTTGACACCTGCTACCTTTGATGATGCAGATGAGCAGATGACACGTGATGAGATTGAGTACATGTTGACCAAGAGTGAGGATACGCTTGAGGCTGAAGAAATTGAAATGCTCCAAGGGGTATTCTCTCTTGATGAATTGATGGCGCGTGAGGTTATGGTCCCTCGTACGGATGCCTTCATGATTGATATTGAAGACAACACTCAAGAAAATATCCAAGCTATTCTCAAGGAAAGTTTCTCTCGTATTCCTGTTTACGAAGATGACAAGGATAAGATTATCGGTGTCATTCATACCAAAAATCTTCTTAAAGCAGGTTTCGAACTTGGTTTCGAAAATATCAAACTTCGTCGAATCATGAACGAACCTCTCTTTGTTCCTGAGACTATCTTCGTAGATGATCTCTTGGCAGCCTTTCGTAACACCAATAATCAGATGGCTATCTTGCTTGATGAATACGGCGGTGTTGCTGGTCTTGTTACCTTCGAGGACCTTTTGGAAGAAATCGTTGGTGAGATTGACGACGAAACAGATAAAACTAGTGTGGAAGTTCGTGAAATTGGTGAGAATACTTATATTGTCGAAGGAGCTATGACTCTTAATGACTTCAATGAACATTTTGATACAGAACTTGAGAGTGATGACGTTGATACTATCGCAGGTTATTATTTGACTGGTGTGGGGGCCATCCCAACTCAAGAAGTTAAGGAACACTATGCAGTTATCAACAAGGACAAACACCTCGAATTTATCAATGATAAGGTTAAGGATGGTCGCGTAACCAAACTTAAGGTAATCATCACGGCAGCTCCAGAAGAGGCAGAAGAATAGTTTTCTACATGTTTTTATTAGAAAATATTGGAACTTAAAAGCGACTATTTACTAATTAGGCACTTTCTCTCATTATGAGTGAAAGTGCTTTTTCTTATCTATCTTGGAATATCAGCTTATCAAAATAATACGATTAGAAAACGTCTATAAAACACGTCATAAAGCCTTTTTAACCTATCAAAACTGCCAGACTTTGTCAGGAAAACAACCATAATTTTGGAGATGTTCTAACATATTTTAGCGTATTGATAGATTCAGAATAAAAATAAATAAGATTTTAATTAAAACAGTCTTTTATTACTTTTTTATGGTAGAATATAAATTAACTGATAAATGAAAAAAGGAGAATCTTAATGGCTTCTAAAAAATCTATATATAGTAGCTTGCTTTTACTCACCTTTACCCTAGGAGCTTTTGTACCAGTAACTTCTTTTGCGGACGATGGTATTGCGACAAATGATGCTGTTCTTACACAACCAACGACAGATCGTGCAGTAACTGGTCCTTCAACAGCCCCAAGTGATGGAGACTTGGCTCGTAGCAATGATTCAAACACAGGTGCGGCAACGCCAACAACACCAACACCTACAGTTCCTGAAGTACCAGCTGAACCAACAACACCAGCAACTCCAGAAACACCTGCGACACCGGCTCCAACAGCTGATTCATCTACAAAACCAGCTGATAAACCAACTGAGAAACCAGCCGATAAGCCGGAAGACCCAGCTTCAGCAACTGATAAAGGGACAAGCGAAGCACCTCAAAACCCTGAAACTCCAGCAGTGAATGTTAATGGACAACCTGTTGTTACTGTAACACCGACAGCTCCAGTTATCACTGCAGCTGGCCAAACAATTGTGTCTACACAAAATAGCCAAATTGTTATCGCTAACACTGATGGTACAACAAGTGTTGTTGCTCCTGAAACAGTAGGATTCAAAGTGAACGCTGACGGTACATTGACTGGTAAAGATGCTAAAGGTAAGGAAGTTACACTTCCTAAGACTGGTGAAGCATCAACAGTAATCTTGACAATGGTAGGAACATTCTTCCTTGCTGCTGCAGCCTTTTTGGGGCTTAAGAAACGTGCCTAGTAATATAGATGATAAAAGACTGGATTTTTCCAGTTTTTTTGTTTTTCTTCTGGTATAGTATAGATATTCCTTAATTTCAGATGTATTATAGTATAACCTTTGCCTGAATTCAGGCAGATATGGAGCATGTTTCTGATAAAAGAGGTATAATAAAAACATGTAAAAAGCGTTTTCAAGGAGGCTGCCATGGCAGAAATTGATTACAGTCAGGTGACTGGACTTGTTCATTCAACCGAAAGTTTTGGATCCGTAGATGGTCCTGGTATCCGTTTTATTGTTTTCATGCAAGGCTGTAAGATGCGTTGCCAATATTGTCATAACCCAGATACTTGGGCTATGGAGTCAAATAAGGCTGTTGAACGTACAGTTGAAGATGTCTTAGATGAGGCTCTTCGTTTCCGTCATTTCTGGGGTGAGCATGGTGGTATCACTGTATCAGGTGGTGAGGCCATGCTTCAGATTGATTTTGTCACTGCCCTCTTTACAGAGGCTAAGAAGCTAGGGATTCATTGTACGCTTGATACTTGTGGGTTTGCTTACCGCAATACTCCTGAGTATCATGAAGTTGTTGACAAACTTTTGGCTGTTACTGACTTGGTCCTACTTGACATCAAAGAGATTGATCCTGAACAACACAAGTTTGTGACCCGTCAACCTAATAAAAATATTTTGGAATTTGCTCAATATCTGTCTGATAAACAAGTTCCAGTCTGGATTCGCCATGTTTTGGTACCTGGTTTGACAGACTTTGACGAACACTTGGTTAAGCTTGGTGAGTTTGTAAAAACCTTGAAAAATGTCGATAAATTTGAAATTCTTCCCTATCATACAATGGGTGAGTTCAAATGGCGTGAGCTCGGTATTCCATATCCTTTGGAAGGGGTCAAACCACCAACGGCAGATCGGGTTAAAAATGCCAAAGCTCTCATGCACACTGAAACGTATCAAGAGTATAAAAATCGTATCGGTGTTAAAACCTTGGATTGAAAAAGAAGCTCTTGACAAGAGCTTTTTAACTTTGCTATTATTTAGGGAGCAATAAAGAGTAGGTAAATTATGTTTCGTATTTTAAAATTTGATGATGACTTTGTTTATCTCAGTCATCCTGACGGGCGACTTAAGAAAATAGATCGCACGCTTTTTGATTTTGATATAAAATTAGGAGACCGTATAGATGTCTATCAGGATGGGGACTTGACAGTTGTTACTCCGGCAGAAGTCCAAACGGACTTGAGCCTAGAGGGAGACAAATCTGTTAAATCACACCTCTTGCAGGGGATTTTAGATCTTTTCCTTGAGACCCTTAATATTCACAATAATCATTTGGGTGACTTGAAGAAGATTTTCACACAGTTATTGATTACACTCTTCATGGCTTGGAGCTTGTTGGGAGTTATTCTGGTTGAGATTCTTCTCTTTGCAGAGTCAATTATTGTCTTCCTATGGAGACTCTTGGTTCGTCTTATTAAGTGGATGCATATTAAAGACAATACTAAGGTCTTGATTGATGAGACGCAAAAACGTCATGCTAAGCGTGAGCGTCAAAAAGCCCAAAGACGTGAGCAGGAAAGACGTCGTCAGGAAGAACTTGAAGAACGTGAATATCTTCGTGAAACAGAACGTCAAAAGGAACTCATGATTGTTGAAGCTAGCCTTAGTCAGGAAGCAGAGCGTGAGAGCCTTTCAACTAGTCTTGCTTTGGAGCAAGCAGGTGCCTCAAGTCAATCTGCTAGTGAAGACTTGGCCGAAGAAAGCCAGTCAACTTCAGAGTCAGAAGTGATGTCTGAATCAGCAAAGTCTGAAAAATAGAACAGAAAAAAGAACTGAGATTTAGATCTCGGTTCTTTTTCATATGAGAAAAGCACCAGAGGTGCTTGTGAGAGGTGACTAAAGTGTTTTTTCAGAGTCACGAACAATGAGCAAGTCAACTTTTGCGTGACGGAGAATGTATTCAGAAGATGAACCAATAAGCAAGCGTTCAAAAGTATTGAGACCTGTGGCACCAACCATAATAAGGTCAACATTTTCCTTATCAGGGATATCAACAGCCAAGAGGCTCTTAGGATTACCGAACTCAATAACTTTGCGAATCTTGGTTAAACCAGCTTCTCTGGCTTGGCGTTCAAAGTCAGCCAAAACAGCTTTAGCTTCGTCTTCTAGTTTTTCATAGATGTAAGAGTCGAAAGTCGCAACGCTTTGAAGGGCGCGTGTATCGATAACGTGTACCAATAGTAACTGAGCATTATTACGTTTTGCAACGTGCACACCTTTAATAAAGGCCAGTTCTGATTCGTAAGAACCGTCGATAGCTACCATAATACGTTCATATTGTTGAGACATAAGCTCTACCTCCTATCTTTAGCTTTATTATACTCCTTTAATCTAAAAAATGAAAGCGTTGTTATAGATTTTCTGAAATCTTTTTTTGACTGCTTACTTTAGGACGCTCTTAGTAATGTGAAGATTTCAGTATTATCTAAAAATTGAAGATTGCTTGAAAAAGAGGTATAATACAATCTGTTATTAGCTTCGTAAGAAACATGATAATTAAAAAAGAGGAAGACAAGTCTTCAGAAATGATACCAAATGGCCAAGCCTAAAGTTGGTGTCAATAAAAGTGGAAATCCCCATCAGGTGTTGAATTTTCTTATTTTCTGCTAGATGTATCTACTTTTAGTATCTTTTGAAAGGATTAACTTATGAAAACATTTGATAAATCATCAAAGTTGGATCACGTTGCCTATGATATTCGTGGACCAGTTTTGGATGAAGCCAACCGTATGATTGCCAATGGTGAAAAGATTCTTCGTCTTAATACAGGAAATCCTGCGGAATTTGGCTTTACAGCACCGGATGAAGTCATTCGTGATTTAATTATGAATGTTCGTAACAGTGAAGGGTATTCGGATAGTAAGGGGATTTTCTCAGCTCGTAAGGCGATTATGCAGTACTGCCAGCTAAAGGGATTCCCAAATGTAGATATTGATGATATTTATATTGGTAATGGTGTTTCAGAAATGATTTCCATGTCTATGCAGGCCTTGCTTGATGATGGAGATGAGGTCTTGGTCCCAATGCCAGACTATCCTCTTTGGACAGCTTGCGTCAGTCTAGCTGGCGGTAATGCCGTACACTATGTCTGTGATGAAAAATCTAACTGGTATCCAGATATTGATGATATCAAATCAAAGATTACGTCAAATACTAAGGCAATTGTAGTCATCAATCCCAATAATCCTACAGGTTCGCTCTATCCTAAGGATGTTCTTGAACAGATTGTAGATATTGCTCGACAAAATGATTTGATTATCTTTGCGGATGAGATTTATGACCGCTTGGTTATGGATGGTAAAAAGCATACTGCGATTGCTAGTCTTGCACCAGATGTTTTCTGTGTGTCTATGAATGGTCTTTCTAAGTCTCACCGTATCTGTGGTTTCCGTGTAGGTTGGATGGTTCTCTCTGGACCTAAAAAGAATGTCAAAGGCTATATTGAAGGGCTTAATATGTTGGCCAACATGCGTCTCTGTGCCAACGTGCTCTCTCAGCACGTTATTCAGACTTCACTTGGTGGCTACCAATCTGTGGATGAACTCTTGATTCCTGGTGGTCGTATCTATGAACAACGTGAGTTTATCACGAATACCGTAAACGCTATTCCAGGACTATCAGCTGTTAAGCCAGATGCAGGGCTTTACATCTTCCCTAAGATTGACCGTAACATGTATGATATTGAAGATGATGAAGAATTCTGTCTTCGTCTCTTGAAGAAGGAGAAGGTTCTTCTAGTTCCAGGTAAAGGCTTTAACTGGAATGAACCAGATCACTTCCGTATTGTCTACCTTCCTCGTGTGGAAGAGTTGGCTGATCTCGGTAACAAAATCGAACGAGTCTTGTCATATTACAAGCGTTAATTTCTTGAAAAACTGGACAAAAAGGCTTGTCCAGTTTTTATTGTCTCTAAAAAGGGAGATGTATTTGAGCAAAATCCGAACATTTTTCCTAAAAATGCCATAATATACATAATATAATGAATAGTAAAATAATAAATAATTTTCAGACAATTGTTTGCAATTTCTGGGTTAAGTGTGCTATAATGATAGGGCTAGTAGGTCTTGACGCAGAAGATTAGTACAAGGCTTGATATTATTATGATTACAATAGAAAGTGAAGACAATAAATATGGCAAATTTGCTGGCTAAAACACGTAAAATTACATCTATCTTGCAACGCTCAGTAGACAGCTTGGAAGGAGATCTTCCATACAACAATATGGCTGCTCAATTGGCAGATATCATTGATTGTAACGCTGCTATCGTTAATGGTGGTGGTGCTCTCCTTGGTTTTGCCATGAAGTACAAAACCAACAATGATCGTGTAGAAGAGTTTTTTGAAGCCAAACAGCTTCCAGAAGAGTATACACGTGGTATCAGCCGTGTTTATGACACTCAAGAAAACATTGGTATTGACAGTGACTTGACCATTTTCCCTGTGGAATCAAAAGACGACTTCCCAGATGGTTTGACTACAATTGCCCCTATCTATGGTGGTGGTATGCGTCTTGGTTCTTTCATCATTTGGCGTAACGATCATGACTTTGTAGATGAAGATCTTATCTTGGTTGAGATTGCCTCTACAGTAGTTGGGTTGCAGTTGTTGAATCTTCAAACAGAGAACTTGGAAGAAACAATTCGTAAACAGACAGCTATTAACATGGCTATTAATACCTTGTCTTACTCGGAAATCAAGGCAGTTTCAGCTATCTTGAATGAGTTGGACGGTTTGGAAGGCCGCTTGACAGCGTCTGTTATCGCTGACCGTATTGGAATCACACGTTCAGTTATCGTTAATGCCCTTCGTAAGTTGGAATCAGCTGGTATTATTGAGAGCCGTTCACTCGGTATGAAAGGGACTTATCTTAAAGTCCTTAACGAAGGTATCTACGATAAATTGAAAGAATACGAATAAGAAGAATACTGAAGGAAAGTGAGGTAGGAGGAACCTGCCCCACTTTTTTTAAAAGGAGAAAGTAATATGACAAAGGCATTGATATCAATTGATTACTCTTATGATTTTGTGGCAGATGATGGGAAGTTGACGGCTGGAAAGCCTGCCCAAGCCATTGAAGACCGCATTGCCCAGGTAACTCAAGAGGCCTATGATAATGGGGATTATATCTTCGTTGCTATGGACCGACATGATGAAGGAGATACCTTCCATCCTGAAACTAAGCTCTTTCCACCGCACAATATTGCAGGGACATCTGGGCGAGAACTTTATGGAAAGTTAGCTGGTGTATATGATGCCATCAAGGATGATAATCGTGTCTTTTGGATGGACAAGCGACACTATTCAGCCTTTTCGGGAACGGATTTAGATATTCGTTTGCGTGAGCGTCGTGTGACGACAGTTGTTTTGACAGGAGTTTTAACGGATATTTGTGTCCTACATACAGCCATTGATGCCTATAATTTGGGCTATGATATCGAGGTTGTAGCGAGTGCAACAGCTTCCTTGACGCCTGAAGCTCATGACTTTGCTATCGGGCATTTTAAGAATGTTCTTGGAGCAACAATTGTGGAGTAATAAGAATTATAATCGAGAGTGGGAATCTGTCCTACTCTTGTTTTTTGTCAAAAATCATAGGATAGTATCAGTTTTTCGTAGTTTACTATAAGAAAACGATTCCAGATTACTATATACTATTACTGAAATAATCTTGAATCATAAGAGGTAGAAGAATGACTAAAAAAATGACTTTCCCTGACGGATTTTTGTGGGGTGGGGCGACAGCGGCCAACCAATGTGAGGGGGCCTATGATGCTGATGGGCGTGGTCTAGCCAATGTTGACGTGGTGCCAATTGGTGAGGATCGCCTTTCTATTATCACTGGACGTCGTAAGATGTTTGATTTTGAGGATGGCTATTTCTATCCAGCTAAGGAAAGTATCGACATGTACCATCGTTACAAGGAAGATATTGCTCTTTTTGGTGAAATGGGATTTAAGACCTATCGTCTTTCTATTGCTTGGTCACGTATTTTTCCTAAGGGGGATGAGGCTGAGCCAAATGAAGCTGGGCTTGCCTTTTATGAGGACCTCTTCAAGGAATGTCACAAGTATGGTATTGAACCTTTGGTAACGATTACACACTTTGATTGTCCCATGCACTTGATTACCGAGTATGGCGGCTGGCGTAACCGTAAGATGCTTGGCTTCTATGAAAATCTTTGCCGTACCCTTTTCACACGTTATAAAGGTTTGGTTAAGTACTGGCTCACTTTCAATGAAATCAATATGATTCTCCATGCACCATTTATGGGAGCAGGACTCTGCTTTGAAGAGGGTGAGAATGAGGAACAGGTTAAATACCAAGCAGCTCACCATGAGTTGGTAGCTTCAGCTATGGCGACCAAGTTGGCCCATGAGATTGACCCTGAAAATAAGGTCGGTTGTATGTTGGCAGCAGGTCAGTATTATCCAAATACAGCCCACCCACGCGACTACTGGGCAGCCATGCAAGAAGACCGTAGTAGTTATTTCTTTATTGATGTTCAAGCTCGTGGAGAGTATCCAAATTATGCTAAGAAACAGTGGGAACGTGATGGCATTGAGATTGAGATGACTGAAGAAGATTTGGCCCTTCTTAAAGAGCATACTGTTGATTTTATTTCTTTCTCTTACTATGCAAGTCGTGTGGCTTCAGGTGATCCAGAAGTTAATGAAAAGACCGCTGGAAATATCTTTGCCTCTATTAAAAATCCATATTTGGAAGCTTCAGAGTGGGGCTGGCAAATCGACCCGCTAGGTCTTCGTATTACCCTTAACGTTATTTGGGATCGTTATCAAAAACCGATGTTTATTGTTGAAAATGGTCTCGGTGCTGTGGATACACCAGATGAAAATGGTTATGTCGAAGATGATTATCGTATCGACTACTTGGCAGCCCACATCAAGGCCATGCGTGATGCTATCAATGAAGATGGTGTAGAGCTTTGGGGCTACACAACATGGGGCTGTATTGACCTTGTTTCTGCTGGAACTGGTGAAATGAAAAAACGTTATGGCTTCATCTATGTGGACCGTGACAACGATGGTAATGGTAGCCTTAAACGCTCTAAGAAGAAATCATTTAACTGGTACAAAGAAGTTATCGCAAGTAACGGTGCCTCTGTAGAATAGTCTATGAGTTGAGAGGTGTTCGGTGTTTTGAGCTGTGTGTTTGTCTGAATTCTATTTTACGCATTTAACGAGCACTAAAAGAAAATTGATCTCCAATTAAAGTCAGCCTTAGGGCTGGCTTTTTTTGTAAGGGATAGAAATTGTAATGTTTTCTAAAAAATGATATTCTTATTAGAGTTTGAGAGGAAGAAAACATGGGTAAAAAATCAGTTGTATTTGTAGCAGAGCTATCCTACATGGAAAAGTTAGAGGTGGCTCTTAAATCTTTGTGTGCACATAAAGGGCAGTGGAAAATTTATGTGCTAAATGAGAATTTACCAACAGAATGGTTTACGCTGATGAATCGTCGCCTAGAGGCTATTGATTCTGAAATTCTCAATTGTCGTGTGTCTGCCGAAAGCTTTAAACAATTTTCGCTTCCAAGTGCGCATATACATTATGCGACTTTTTTCCGTTATGCAATTCCTGAGTTTGTTCAAGAAAATCGTGTTCTCTATTTGGATTGCGATATGATTTTTACGCAGGATTTGTCACCACTTTTTGAAGTGGATCTTGGCGGATTGGGTATTGGAGCGGTAGTGGACCGTCCGACGACAACAGATGGTTTTAACGCTGGTTTGATGGTTATTGATACCGATTGGTGGCGACAACACAAGGTGACAGACTCTCTTTTTGACTTGACAAAAGAGCATCATCAAAATGTTTATGGGGATCAAGGAATCTTGAATCTTTATTTCAAGGATGCTTGGTATCAACTCCCATGGACCTATAATCTCCAAGTGGGTTCTGATAAGGACCAGTATGGTTATGGGGATTTGGAATGGTATGATGCTTTCAAAGGGGTACCAGCGGTTATTCATTACACTTCTCACAATAAACCTTGGACGTCCAAACGCTTCAATCGTTTCAGGGATATTTGGTGGTTTTATTATGCCCTGTCTTGGGAAGAAATCTTATTGAGAAAGCCATCCTTAAAGATTAGCTTTAGCGATATGGTAGGTGATTTTCCTTACCATACGGCGATTTATACTAATACTGCAGACATCTTTGAATTGGAACATTTGCTGCAGGCTCTTCCGGATGTAGCTTTTCATGTTTTGGCTCATTCTCATTTTGGGTTTAATTTGGTGAAGTTGGAGCAGTATCCAAACCTTATTCTCTATCCATCCTTTGATCCCTTGACCAGTCGAAAGGTCTTGGAAAAAATAGATTTCTATATGGATATCAACCCATTTGACGAGGTTGATCATATCACAGAAACGATTCATCAGTTGGGGCTTCCGATTTTCTCTTTTGAAGGAACAAATCACGACCAAACTGGGAAAAATCAAGTGTTCAAGAATGACCAAGTAGACCAAATGGTAGAGGCAGTTCGAGAATATATAGATACGATTGAGAGATAGACCATGGAAAATAAAGAAGTAGTTAGTATTGTTATTCCCATTTATAATGTGGAAGCTTATTTAAAGCAGTGTTTGGAAACGATAGTGAATCAGACTTATCCAAATCTTGAAATCATTCTTGTCAATGATGGTTCTCCTGATAAGTCAGAGGAGATTTGCAAGGAATTTTTCAAGCGAGATTCGCGTATTCGCTATGTGCGACAAGTTAATGGTGGCCTATCTGCAGCTCGAAATACAGGGATTGACCTAGCCACAGGTGATTACATCACTTTTGTAGACCCAGATGATTGGGTAACAGATGATTATGTGGAGACCTTGTACACTCAGCTTAAGAAGTATGAGGCAGATGTTTCTATTGCCAACTATAACTTATTCAACGAGAGTACTAGTAAGTTTTTGATTAAGGTAACGGAGAACGATTATTCTGAAACCCTTTATGAGGGGAGAGAGATTATAGACCAGGATGCCATTCAAGAGACAAGAGATATGGCCTGGGCATGTGCTATGATGAAACTCTATAAAATCTCCTTATTTGAGGACCTTCGTTTTCCTGTTGGGAAGAATGTCGAAGATAATTTCCTTATGTACAAACTCTTGTTAAAGGCCAATCGTGTTGTTCATACTGAAAAATGTATTTACTGGTACCGAGTGGGTCGTAAGGATACGCTGTCGCAGGTCTGGACGGAGAAACGTGTCTTAGATGAGATGGAAGCCAAGAATGAAAAACTAGCTTTACTAGGTATGTTGGGCTATGATTTGACCTGGCACCGTTATATTTATAAGACACGCCTGAAGCGGGCGATTGAAAAAATGGAAGAAGCTAATCTTCAAGATACTGAGACCTATAAGACGGCGCAGGTTAACTTGAGATTTTTGGAGCAATAAAGGTCGAGGGTTAAGCTATTTATTGCTTGGATTAGTCAGAAAGGATAACTATGCTTATTATTGCACAAGAACCTAGTCAGGCAACGGAAAAACTGAGAAGATTACTAGACTCCTTTGGTATCCAATCCCGTGTGTTTTACACGAATTTTGAAACGGATGTTGATAAGGACACTATTAGTTTAGCATCGTCATTTATTTATTCCTCTGAGGAAGATTATCAAGGGAAACCACTCTTTTTTAACGATTTGTCAGTTCCCCTCTACTGGGAATTGTGGACTTTGGGGATTACGACTTACATTTTTGATGGTCAAGACCGCCGTGCCAGTGTCATTTTTCGTGACAATCTAAAGGAACGTACGGTCAAACAAGTCCAATGGTTTGGACAAGGGGAAAAAGTTGTTGCGGTTGATGACTATAATCGCTATGGTTGGCGGACCAAACAGCGTCTTCTGGATGATCAGGGGCAAGGCATAATGGATATTTACTTTAATCGTAATCAAGAAGAGGTCTTGCTTCACTATATTCAAGATGGGTACTTGATTGATCAGGGGGCTGAAGGAAGAGATAGGATTTTCTCGGGTAGGGAAGAATTAACTAAGGTTGTTTTGAATCAAGTCCTAAAGTCAGACGAAGCTATCATCTGTATGGATTCCAATCTAATCCCGATTTTGCAGACCTTGAATGCTAATCGTCTGGTCTATTGCTCCGACAGTCATGATGGTCTTGAGTTTATTCAAAGTCAAGTGAATCATGTTTTGATTACTAATTATTATCCACAAGAGGAACGTTTGTTAGGCATGATTTATTTAGCTGGTGCTAAACAAGAAGGTTCTCAGACTTTTGTGCCTCAGGCTATGGTGATGACTGCTTCTGAAAATATTGAGGGGCTAGCTGACTTAGTTGATGCTTTCCCGGATATTGACTTTCATATCGGAGCTCAAACTAGTATGGGACCAAAGTTGACTTGTCTCGAAGAGAAGAGAAATGTCTATCTTTACCCAGGAATTCATCAAGAGAAAAATCAAGAGCTACTGAGGAAATGTTCCATTTATTTAGACTTGAATTATGGAAGTGAAGTGTCTGATGCAACATTGGATGCAATTGAAAATGGGCAGTTACTTTATGGCTTAGAATCAACGGTTCATCGTCCCTACTATAAGGGCTTACCAACGGTCTATACTTCCTTAGAGGAACTAGAGCAGGGGTTCCGACAACTCTTACAACAATCAGAGTTTTACCCTAAGGCTCTTGAAAGTCAGAGAGAGGTTTTGAAACTCGTCGAGAGGAAAGAAATCTTAGCTTTCTTTACTAGATTGGAGGGGGAAAAAGATGACGATTTACACCTTTAACCTATTGGTGGGTTATGAGCCTAATGGTGTGGATGTGGCTCAGGCATCTAGAGCTTTGATGCTACGTGAATTAAAGGAGCCTGCTAAGTTTGTCTTTACGACCTGGCCGCAACCCTATAAATTAGATTACTATCTTTCTTTAGGACATCGCTACGAGGAGCTCCTCCATGCCTATCTTAGCTTTACAGATCAAGACAGTCATATCCCATCTTTGACAGTGGGGGCCTTGCAGCAAAAATTTAAGTTGACACGTCTAGATTTGAAGAGCCAAAGCGAAACAGACTCTGTGTATACCTGTTCTGATGGTACTTCTTTGGTCTTCAAGATGGATCCCTACCAAAAAGGTAGTGTGCGGTATGTAGACTACCACGTTAATGGTATGCTATTGAAGCGTGAGTGGTATGGAACAAGTAAATTAGTCACAGAATACTTTGAAAAAGGCATCATCATCAGGAGAAGTTATCATAATAAAGATGGTCGCATTGCCTTTGAAGAACTCAAGCAAGGAGCCAGTTGGTTATATAGGCTGGGCACTGAGATTTTAGTGACCAAGACAGAGGTCATGCGTCGTTTTCTAGCAAGGCTTCCTTTGACAGCTGAGGATACCTTGTTGCTGGATAGGGCTTCCTTGATGGAATTTATGCGACCGATTTATGAACTGGACTCACCTGCAAAGCTAGGTTTTGTTTTTCATTCAGAGCATGAGTTTGAAAATGGGGACCTCTACTATGAGTATTATTACATCTTTAAGTACGCCCAACGCTTTGACTTCTTTATCACAGCTACTGAGGCACAAAAGGCTGTTTTAGAAAATACCCTGCAAAAGCAAGGTGTCACAGACGCCGCTATTTATGCCCTAGCAGTGGGACATTTGGATAAACTTAGTTTTCCAGAGGAGCAGAGGAAGCCTCTTAGTTTGATGACGGCTTCGCGATTGGACCCACGTAAACGCTTGGATTTGGCTATAAGAGCCGTTGCCCTTGCCCATCAAAAAGAGCCTAACCTTCGCTTTGACATCTACGGTAAAGGTGGGGAGCAAGAGAATCTACAAGATCTAATTGATACTTTAGGGGCGAATGATTACATCCAACTTAGAGGACATGCGGATTTACGTGATGTCTACCCACAGTACGAACTTTATGTCACTACCTCTCAGTGGGAGACCTTTGGTTTGACCCTGATGGAAGCAGTAGGAGCAGGTTTAGCCCTGGTTGGTTTTGATGCCCGTTACGGCAATCCAACCTTCATCAAAGATGGTGAGAATGGCTATCTGGTTACTTATAGCGAGACTATGGATGAGGACCTGCTTGTTTCTCAGATGGCGGATAAAATTGTATTTGCCTTAGAGAGTGATCTTGAGTCTATGCACCAAGTTTCATATGACCTGGCAAAACAGTATTTGAAACCTGAAATTCTAGAGGCTTGGAGAAAGCTCTTGATAGCCATACGATAAGTGTTTTGAAAAAGCTCTATCTCTGTAAACTGTAATGACAAAAAAGTTACTACAGTTTTTTTATCATCCAAGCAAAATAGGCTAAATTATGGTAAAATAGAAGGTATTGAAAAATCATCATTTCACGAAAGGAAGCAAGATGAAAATTACGCAAGAAGAGGTAACCCACGTTGCCAATCTTTCAAAATTGAAATTCTCTCCAGAAGAGACAGCTGAGTTTGCGACAACCTTGTCTAAAATTGTCGACATGGTGGAATTGTTGGAAGAAGTGGACACAACAGGTGTTGCCCCAACAACGACCATGGCTGACCGCAAGACCGTATTGCGTCCGGATGTTGCTGAAAAAGGGACTGACCGTGACCGCTTGTTTAAAAATGTACCTGAAAAAGATAACTACTACATCAAGGTACCAGCTATCCTAGAAGATGGAGGAGATGCCTAATGTCATTCAACAATAAAACCATTGAAGAGTTGCACGACCTCCTTGTCTCTAAGGAAATTTCAGCAACGGAATTGACACAAGCGACGCTTGACGATATCAAGGCGCGTGAAGAAGCAGTCAATGCCTTTGTAACGGTGGCCGAAGAAGCTGCCCTTGCGCAAGCTAAGGCCATTGATGAAAAAGGAATCGATGCAGACAACCTCCTGTCAGGGATTCCACTCGCTGTCAAAGACAATATCTCAACAGATGGCATCTTGACAACAGCGGCTTCAAAAATGCTCTATAACTACGAGCCAATCTTTGATGCGACAGCTGTTGCCAATGCGAAAGCCAAAGATATGATTGTCATCGGGAAGACCAACATGGATGAATTTGCCATGGGTGGATCTGGTGAAACATCTTACTATGGCGCGACTAAAAACGCTTGGGACCACAGCAAGGTGCCTGGTGGATCTTCTAGTGGTTCAGCAGCTTCTGTAGCTTCAGGGCAAGTCCGTTTGTCCCTTGGTTCAGATACAGGTGGTTCTATCCGCCAACCAGCTGCATTTAACGGGATTGTTGGTCTCAAACCTACTTATGGAACAGTTTCACGTTTTGGTCTCATTGCCTTTGGTAGCTCACTTGACCAAATCGGTACTTTCTCACCAACGGTTAAGGAAAATGCCCTCTTGCTTAATGTCATTGCCAGTGAAGATGCCAAGGATTCAACATCTGCGCCTGTTCGTGTAGCAGACTTTACTTCTAAGATTGGTCAAGACATTAAAGGCATGAAGATTGCCCTTCCTAAGGAATACCTCGGTGAAGGGATTGACCCAGAAGTCAAAGAAACTATCCTTAATGCGGCTAAACACTTTGAAAAATTGGGAGCGACTGTCGAAGAAGTCAGCCTGCCTCATTCTAAATACGGGGTTGCCGTTTACTACATCATCGCTTCATCTGAAGCTTCTTCAAACTTGCAACGTTTCGACGGTATTCGCTATGGTTTCCGTGCAGAAGATGCTAAAAACTTGGATGATATCTACGTGAACACTCGTAGTCAAGGCTTTGGCGATGAGGTCAAACGCCGTATCATGCTTGGTACCTTTAGTTTGTCATCTGGTTACTACGATGCTTACTACAAGAAAGCTGGTCAAGTCCGTACCCTTATTATCCAAGACTTCGAAAAAGTCTTTGCGGATTATGACCTTATCCTTGGTCCAACAGCTCCAAGTGTAGCCTTTGATTTGGATTCGCTCAACCATGATCCGGTTGCCATGTACTTGGCTGACCTCTTGACCATTCCAGTTAACTTGGCAGGTCTTCCAGGGATTTCGATTCCTGCAGGTTTTGCGCAAGGTCTTCCAGTTGGTTTGCAGTTGATTGGTCCTAAGTATTCTGAAGAAACTATCTACCAAGCTGCAGCTGCCTTTGAAGCAACGACGGATTACCACAAGCAACAACCCCTTATTTTCGGAGGTGACAATTAATGAACTTTGAAACAGTCATCGGACTTGAAGTCCACGTTGAATTGAATACAAACTCAAAAATTTTCTCACCAACCTCTGCCCACTTTGGGAACGAGCAAAATGCCAACACTAATGTGATTGACTGGTCTTTCCCAGGGGTGCTTCCTGTCTTGAACAAGGGTGTTGTGGATGCTGGTATCAAGGCTGCTTTGGCGCTAAACATGGATATCCACCAGCACATGCACTTTGACCGTAAGAACTATTTTTACCCTGATAATCCAAAGGCTTACCAAATTTCGCAATTTGACGAGCCAATCGGTTACAACGGCTGGATTGAAGTGCAATTAGAAGACGGCTCAACCAAGAAAATCGGGATTGAACGGGCCCACTTGGAAGAAGATGCCGGTAAGAACACCCATGGAACAGACGGCTTCTCTTATGTAGACCTTAACCGTCAAGGGGTGCCATTGATCGAAATCGTATCTGAAGCAGATATGCGTTCTCCAGAAGAAGCCTACGCCTATTTGACAGCTTTGAAAGAAGTCATCCAGTACACAGGTATTTCAGACGTCAAGATGGAAGAAGGGTCTATGCGTGTAGATGCCAACATTTCCCTTCGCCCATACGGTCAAGAGGAATTTGGTACCAAGACTGAGTTGAAAAACTTGAACTCTTTCTCAAACGTCCGTAAAGGTCTTGAATACGAAGTGCAGCGCCAAGCGAAAATCTTGCGTTCAGGTGGTGTCATTCGTCAAGAAACACGCCGTTATGATGAAGCCAACAAGAGCACTATTCTTATGCGTGTCAAAGAAGGAGCAGCCGATTACCGTTACTTCCCAGAACCAGACCTTCCATTGTTTGAAATCTCAGATGAGTGGATCGAGGAAATGCGTACTGAGTTGCCAGAGTTTCCAAAAGACCGTCGTGCTCGCTACGTGGCAGAGCTTGGTTTGTCTGACTATGATGCCAACCAATTGACAGCTACGAAAGTTACTTCTGACTTCTTTGAAGCAGCCGTAGCCCTTGGTGGCGATGCCAAACAAGTGTCTAACTGGCTCCAAGGTGAAGTCGCGCAATTCTTGAACGCAGAAGGCAAAACGCTTGAAGAAATCAAGTTGACACCAGAAAACTTGGTCGAAATGATTGCCATCATCGAAGATGGAACCATTTCATCTAAGATTGCCAAGAAAGTCTTCGTTCACTTGGCGAAAAACGGTGGCGGTGCGCGTGAATACGTCGAAAAAGCTGGTTTGGTACAGATTTCGGACCCTGAAGTCTTGATTCCAATCATCCACCAAGTCTTCGCAGACAATGAAGCAGCCGTAGCCGACTTCAAGTCAGGTAAACGTAACGCTGACAAAGCCTTCACAGGCTTCCTCATGAAAGCAACCAAAGGCCAAGCCAACCCACAAGTAGCCCTCAAGCTACTTGCTCAAGAATTGGCTAAGTTGAAAGAAGATTAATAGATAAAGAACCAGCCGAAAGGTTGGTTCTTTATTTTTAGGGTATACAAAAACTCCTAACGAGTAGGATTCGTAGGAGTTTTTGAAAAAGACTAAGTTACTTTAGAAATGAGGAAGAGCTGAAGCAACCTTCATTTCTTCAGGAACAGTGACAATAACTTGATGAGCTTTTAAATGATATTTATCAATAATCCATTGGCGAAGTGTTTCTTTAGAGACATTAGCAGTACCTCGGAATTCATGTCCATTATCATGAGCTGTCCAGTTTCCCATTTTCTTGAAATCGGTATTCTTAAGTAAGTTAGGATATTGATCTAGTTCCTTAAGTTGAACAATAGTAAAAATGTTATCGTCACGTACAATGACGTTTTTCTTTAAAGCCTTACTAAAGTACCAGAAGAGAATAGCAACAGCACTAACTCCAACAACAAGTCCAGCAAAAGCAATTAAAAACTGTATGAAATTCATAATATTGCCTCCTTATGAGACATAGTATACTCTTTATCTAAAGCGTTTTCAAGCAAAAGATAACTTATTACTTTCCGTAGTATTATGGAAAAAGAATGCGTTTTCATTGTTATTTATGGAGTTTATAATAGAAGTATCAAAGTCAGGAGGAAAAACGATGACTACTTTTAAAGATGGATTTTTATGGGGTGGTGCTGTAGCTGCTCATCAACTTGAAGGTGGATGGCAAGAAGGTGGTAAGGGTATCAGTGTTGCTGATGTCATGACAGCTGGTCGCCATGGAGTTGCCCGTGAAATTACACCAGGTGTTTTGGAAGGTAAATATTATCCAAACCATGAGGCCATAGATTTTTACCATCGTTACAAAGGTGATATAGCGCTTTTTGCTGAAATGGGATTTAAGTGCTTCCGAACATCAATTGCTTGGACACGTATTTTCCCAAAGGGTGATGAATTAGAGCCCAATGAAGAAGGGTTGCAATTTTATGATGATCTTTTTGATGAGTGCTTGAAGCATGGAATTGAACCTGTAATTACTTTATCCCATTTTGAGATGCCTTATCATTTGGTTACAGAATATGGTGGGTGGAAAAATCGCAAATTGATTGATTTCTTTGTTCGCTTTGCAGAAGTCGTATTCAAACGTTATAAAGATAAAGTTAAATACTGGATGACCTTTAATGAAATCAACAATCAGGCCAATTACCAGGAAGATTTTGCACCATTTACGAACTCAGGTATTGTATACGAGGAAGGTGACGACCGAGAAGCTATTATGTATCAAGCAGCACACTATGAGTTAGTAGCCTCTGCTCGAGCAGTAAAAATTGGCCATGAAATCAATCCAGATTTTCAAATTGGTTGTATGATTGCGATGTGTCCTATTTATCCTGCAACTTGTAATCCTAAAGACATTTTAATGGCCATGAAGGCTATGCAAAAACGTTATTACTTTACTGACGTACATGTTTTTGGTAAATATCCTGAACACATTCTCAAGTATTGGGAACGTAAAGGAATTTCAGTTGATTTTACAGATCAAGATAAAGAGGATTTACTTGGAGGAACAGTAGACTATATTGGATTTAGTTACTATATGTCTTTTGCTATCGATTCTCATCGTGAGAATAATCCTTATTTCGATTATCTTGAAACAGAAGATTTGGTTAAAAATAATTATGTTCAGGCATCTGAGTGGGAGTGGCAAATTGACCCAGAGGGATTACGTTATGCATTAAACTGGTTTACGGATCATTATCATTTACCACTATTTATTGTTGAAAATGGTTTTGGTGCTATAGACCAAGTTGAAGCAGATGGCATGGTTCATGATGATTATCGAATTGATTACCTAGGAGCTCATATTCGTGAAATGAAAAAAGCTGTAGTTGAAGATGGTGTTGATTTAATGGGATATACTCCTTGGGGCTGTATAGACCTGGTTTCAGCCGGTACCGGTGAGATGAGGAAACGTTACGGATTTATCTATGTGGATAAAGATGATGATGGACAGGGAAGTTATGAACGCTCACCGAAGAAATCATTTAATTGGTATAAAGAAGTTATTGCATCTAATGGTGCAACGGTAGAATAAAATTAAGAAGCTGGGCGTATTCCCAGCTTCTTTAGTAAACATAGGAGAATAAATATGATTGGTAGTATTGCAGCAATTTTAACAACATTTGCCTTTTTACCACAAGTTGTGCGTGTGGTAAAAACAAAAGATACTGAATCAATTGCCTTAGGGATGTATGTGATGCAGGTTATTGGTATTGCTTTGTGGCTTGCCCATGGCCTTCATATTGGTGACCTACCTTTGATTTTGGCTAATAGTGTTTCCTTTTTACTATCTGGGATTATTTTGATTTATAAATTGAAGTACAAATAATTATTTTCCGTATCGTTGAGGAAAAATCAGCAATGGTAATTGTAAGCGTTTTACTTTATAATTAAAATGTAAATAAGAAATAACCCAATCAGGTATCAATTTGATGGGATTAGATTAAAGGAGAAAATCTTATGGCAAAAGCGTTGATTATTTGTGCGGCAGGAATGTCTTCATCACTCATGGCGAAGAAAACAACGGAGTTTTTAAAGGGGAAAGGTCAGGATATTGAGGTTGACGCTATTAGTGCTACTGAAGGCGGAAAAGCTATTGCAGCATCAGAGTTTGATTTGTACCTTGTAAGTCCTCAAACAAAAATGTATTTTAAACAGTTTGAAGAAGCAGGTGCTAAAGTCGGAAAACCAGTTGTTCAAATTCCACCTCAAGCCTATATTCCAATCCCAATGGGAATTGAAAAAATGGCTAATTTGATTGTAGAAAATATCTAATCTTCATTAAAGAAATAGTGCAAAAAATAGGTATTAGTTAATATTATCTATTAGCTAAATTATAAATGATTCATAATATGACTTATGCTCAATAAAAAGAATTTAAGGTGTGAAAATATCCTATAATAGAAGGTGAGAATATCATTTTTAGGAGGATATGAGAGTGTCAAATACTAGAGAAAAGAGCATCCTTCAATTCTTGTTAAAGCACAGGGAACGTTATGTTACAAGTAAGGAACTAGCTGAATACTTGACCTGTTCGGATAGGACTGTACGTAATCACTTAAAATCAATTGATCAAACCTTAGACCTTCAAGGTGTTAGCTTAGTGTCAAAACAAGGACAAGGTTATAGACTATTTTTTGAAAGTCAAGAAGCTCGCCAAAGCTTTCGCCTGATTTATGAATTAGGGGATGATTATAATACAAAATCGTCCATGGCTCAAGGTGATGATCGGCTAGCCTTCATTTTAAATAAGCTCTTGTTTGAACAGGTTCCGGTTCTTTTTGATGATTTAGTTGAGGAGCTATATGTTAGTCGATCAACTTTATGTAATGATTTTAAAAAGATTCGCCAGATGCTAGCTGACTACAGCCTAACTATAGAAAGTAGAGCGAATAAAGGTGTCTACGTTTCTGGTGAAGAACGAGACAAACGTCGCTTTATTATGAGTTATTTCTTGGAGAACCAGTTTTTTAAAGCATTACACTCTTATGTGAAGTCAAATTTTTTTGACCAAAATCTTCCATTAGAGGAATTGGCAAAGATTGTTTTAGAAGAATGTCAGGAAGCTAATCTGAAGTTATCGGATTTTGTTTTACAAAATTTAGTTGTTCATATAGCTTTAGCAATAGGCCGTATCAAGTCTGGTTTTGAAATTAGTAACTTAGATTGTCAGATGGCAGTTAACGACATCGAACGTCGGGTTGCTAAGAAGATTCTTTCAAGAGTTAGTAAGGTAACCAATCAAGAATTTCCAGTTCAAGAAATCGATTATATTACCTTACATCTGTTAGCTAAAAGTCAGTTACCCCAAAACAACCAAACAGAGTTTTCTAAAGAGGCACTGAGAGACTCGTTGGTCCAAAGTTTTGAAACCTTAGGGTTAGACGATATATACCACTTTTCCTCAGATTTTCAACTTGTTGAGAGTCTTATAACCCATTTGATGACCTTACAGGTACGTTTAGCCAGTCATATTAATCTTAGTAATCCATTGGTTGATGAGGTTAAACAGAATTATAGTGATGTATTCTTCATGACCAAGGAAATTCTTGCAAATATGGAAGCTTTTTCACAGGCTACTATATCTGACGATGAAATAGTTTATGTCTGTCTTCATTTCTTGGCTGCTATCGAACGTCGAAAAGAAAACCATAAATTTTCAGTATTGGCGATTTGTGCGACAGGATTTGGGGCTGCTCAAATGCTTAAAAATCGTCTTGAAGCTGAGCTTGGGAATCGTATCGAGGTTGTAGATGTCATAGGTTATTATGAGTTGAGTCAAGAAAAGATAGACGGTATTGATTTTATTGTATCGGCTGTTGATTTATCAAACCTTTACTTTCAGATACCCGTTTTTACAGTGAGTGTCTTTCTTAAAAACGAAGAAATATCTCAGATCCGTCACGCTATGGACCAGATGCAAGTTTCGAGAATTGGAAATCGTTCAGAAGTAGCTCGGATTAAAGACGATAATTTTAAACAATACTTTAGTCAAGATAACTTCTTTGTATGGACGAAATGCGATAAAACACGACTATTGGAAGAAATGGTTGAAGGTCTATCTGTCGGTGAATCAGATGATTTCAAACAATCTTTACTTTACGAAATTAAACAGCGTGAGGAATTAAGTTCTGTCGTCTTTTCCAAAAGAGTTGCGGTTCCACATCCCATTAGGCCTTTGGGGAAAGAAGTTAAAGTATCAGTTGCTATCTGTCAAGAACCTATATCTTGGGATAATCAAAGTTCACATATTCAACTTGTTTTTCTTTTATCACCATCATTATATGGTAATGATGGGTTGAAGGATGTGACGAAGAAAATAGTTTCCTTAACAGAAAATGATGACTTACAAAAGCAATTAATCAATTGCAAGGATTTTGAAGATTTTATTACAATATTTGAAAAAATAACATAGGAGGTTCATATGAATCAAGAAGAACTACAGGTTGCAGCCTTTGAAATTATTCTTCATTCAGGCACTGCTAGAACAGAAATTCATGAAGCGTTTGCCGATATGCGAGAAGGACGTTTTGACGAAGCGGAAGCTAAGTTAGACCATTCAAATGAAGAAATTTTAGAAGCACACCATGCACAAACAAAACTTTTGCAAGACTATGCAAGTGGTGTAGAAATTAAGATTGAAATTATCATGGTCCATGCTCAAGACCATTTAATGACTACAATGACTCTATTGGAAGTGGCAAAAGAAATGCTGGTTCTTCATAGAAAGGTTGGCTAAGCATATATAGTTAAACAAGGAGAAAGACAATGACAAAAAAAGAACAACTAGAAATCGAGCGTCAACGTCGGGAGACAGCATTAAAAAATACTTTCTTTAATCGCTACCTTCTTCTACGTTATACAATAGCACTCTTCTTTTTTGGCAATATCTATTGGCTTTTAAACCAATTTATTCGTCCTTCTTTTGTTATTGTTCTCCCTATCACACTAATTGTATTAGCGATTTTGGCTACTGTTGAGCAGTTTCGATTGTATGGCAAGCGTGATGAACGTTTGAAGGTGACTCAGATGTTTATTCGCTCACAGGCAGTTATTCAGATGGGACTACTTGTTCTAACTTGGACGAGTTTGTTCACAACTCTTTTCCCAATTTTTGAAAATAATCAAGCTGCACGTTTCTTCGTTTTCGTTATTCTTTTACTAGGTTTTGGCCTATGCTTGTTAAATCTTAAAAGAATTCAAGAAATATATGAACGTAAAGATAAGGCTTATCAACGCTTTATCCAGTTAGAAAAGAGTTCTGTGACCTTATAGCACCTTGCAAAAGGATAACTATTGAAATAAATTTATAATTATTATTAAGGAGGTCCGATTATGGATCAACAAAACGGATTATTTGGTTTCCTTGAAAATCATGTCATGGGACCAATGGGGAAACTTGCTCAGTTTAAAGTTGTACGTGCAATCACGGCAGCAGGTATGGCAGCTGTACCATTTACTATTGTTGGCTCAATGTTCTTGGTATTTAGTATTTTGCCACAAGCCTTCTCATTCTGGCCAATTGTAGCTGATATTTTCTCAGCTTCATTTGATAAGTTTACTTCTCTATACATGGTTGCTAACTATGCTACTATGGGTTCTCTCTCACTTTACTTTGTTCTCTCACTTGCTTATGAGTTAACCAAAATCTATGCAGAAGAAGAAGAATTAAATATGAATCCTCTAAACGGTGCTCTTCTTGCGCTCATGGCTTTCATTATGACAGTTCCACAAATCATTTTTGACGGTGGAATGATGAAGGCTGTAGGTAGCCTAAAAGAAGGTGCAGTCGTTGTTGACGGTTGGGCAATGGGTAATGGAGTTACTCGCTTTGGTACTACTGGTATTTTCACAGCTATTATCATGGCTATTGTGACAGTCCTTATTTATCGTACATGTGTAAAACGTAATTGGGTTATTAAAATGCCTGAAGCTGTTCCAGAAGGAGTTTCACGTGGATTTACAGCCTTGATTCCAGGATTCGTCGTTGCATTTGTAGTTATCTTTATTAATGGTGCACTCGTAGCGCTGGGAACTGACATCTTTAAAGTTATTGCTATTCCATTTGGGTTTGTTGCTAACCTAACTAACTCATGGATTGGATTAATGATTATTTATCTTTTAACTCAACTTCTCTGGATTGTGGGGATTCATGGCGCGAACATTATCTTTGCTTTCGTTAACCCGATCGCACTTGCTAACATGGCAGAAAATGCTGCTGGTGGACACTATGCTGTAGCTGGTGAATTTTCTAACATGTTTGTTATCGCTGGTGGATCAGGTGCAACTCTTGGCCTTTGTCTATACATTGCTTTTGCTGCTAAGTCAGAGCAACTAAAAGCGATTGGACGTGCCTCAGTTGTTCCAGCATTGTTCAACATTAATGAACCTTTGATTTTTGGTTTGCCAATTATCTATAATCCAGCATTAGCAATTCCATTTATCTTGGCGCCAATGGTTACAGCTACTATTTACTACTTTGTTAATGCATTACATTTGATTAATCCTGTTATTGCACAAGTTCCATGGCCAACGCCAGTTGGAATCGGAGCCTTCTTAGGAACTGCAGATCTCCGTGCGGTTGTGGTTGCTCTTGTCTGTGCAGTTGCTGCCTTCCTTGTTTACTTCCCATTCATCCGTGTTTACGATAAGAAATTGTTAAAAGAAGAACAAGAAGCTTAATTTATGATTAAAGATCTTAACGTTTGTTAAGGTCTTTTTTGTTATACTAATGGTATTCAATAAAACATTTGTTAAGCAGGAGCAAACCAATGAACAAATTCTTAAGAGTCTTATTTATCCTAGTCATCATCGCCATGACTGGTGCCATTATTTTTCAGCTATTCTTTCCCACCTATATGGGAAGTCATTCGGGTTACGGTATTTCAGTTGGATGGCAGAGGGAGATTGGTATTTGGAATGTGGCGGTTCTGGTCATCCTCCTTGCCGTTAACTTAAAGTACGATTGGTTTTATCTGAGAGCAGTTCTGATTGCTTTGATTCTGGGAGGCCTAGGTATTGGAACCAATCATTTCCTTAGCTATCTTCAATACCATCACTCTGTTAATGCTGTTGGAGCTTTTGAGAATTATCTTTTAGTTCTTGGCTGGATTGTCGGTTGGTGGCTAGAAAATTCTTCAAGAAAAACAGTTTAATTTTTCTGAAGTTATCGCCTGGCTGGCAACTCCCTGTGTTATAATAAATAGGCATTATCATAATCGAGGAAAACACATGTCTAAACAATTAAAAGGTAGTCTGATGGTCATAACTGCTGGGATTGCCTGGGGAATTTCAGGGGTTTCTGGTCAATACCTGATGGCTCATGGGATTAATGTCAATCTTTTGACGAGTTTACGTTTGATTCTGGCTGGTACTTTACTAACGGCTTCGGTCTTTTTTAGGCAGCGAGACAAATTAGTACAAGCCATTAAAGATAGGAAAACCTTAGTAAGTATCGCCTTATTTGCTCTCTTTGGTCTAGTCTTGAATCAGTATGCCTATCTCAGTGCTATTCAGTATACTAACGCTGGAACTGCGACAGTTTTACAGTATGTCACGCCAGTTCTTATCTTGGCTTTTGTGTGTGCTAAGAACCGCAGATTTCCAACGGTCTCAGAGTTAGTGGCGATTATCATGGCTATTGTGGGAACTTTTATCATCGCAACGCATGGTCAGGTGACAGAGCTAGCCATCACACCTATTGGTTTGTTCTGGGGCCTCTTTTCGGCGGTCACCTATGCACTCTATATCCTACTGCCTGCTAAGGCTATTGAAAAGTGGGGCAGTCTGATTGTCATCGGTCTAGGAATGTTACTCGGTGGTCTGGTCTTTCCGATTGCTATCCAAGCCTGGAAGTATGAGTTACCCTTGACTGGTGGAAATCTTTTAGCGCTCTTTGGGTTGGTCTTCATCGGGACAGTTTTTGCTTATACAGTTTTCCTCAAGGGAACAACCATGGTTGGCGCTATAAAAGGAAGTCTCCTGGCCTCGGTAGAACCTGTGGCATCGGTCATTTTAACGGTCTTAATCATGGGTGACCACTTCTTTGCCATTGATGTGCTTGGAATGATTTTAATTGTTCTTGCTGTTATCCTCATTTCGCTTAAGGATTTAGTAGCCCTTAAAAAACAAGAGAAAATTCAAAGATAAAGATAGAGCCCAAGTGATTGTGGCTCTTTTTCGATACCGTTGTGTCAAAGATGTTCTTAAAAAATAGGACTTAAGTCCCACACATAAACCTTAAAAATATGGTAAAATAAGAGGTAAACTAACATTTTGGAGAGAAAATGAGTATAGACGATTACAGGCCCCATTTTATGGTGGAGGCTGTTTATGATTTGAAACCTGACCAGCTACGTGAACACGGTATTCGTGCTGTCTTGGTCGATTTGGATAATACCTTGATTGCTTGGAACAACCCTGATGGGACTCCTGAGCTACGTGCTTGGTTAGATGAGATGACAGAGGCTGACATTCCGGTGGTTGTGGTCTCTAACAATAAACATGAACGTGTTGAACGTGCGGTTGCCAATTTCCATGTGGATTTCGTGAGTCGTGCCATGAAACCTTTTACGAAAGGGATTAATGAAGCGATTGAGCGTTACCACTTTAACCGTGACGAGGTTGTTATGGTTGGAGATCAGCTCATGACTGACATCAGAGCTAGCCACCGAGCTGGTATTCGCTCGATTTTGGTTAAGCCCTTGGTGCAATCAGATGCTTGGGTAACCAAGTTTAATCGTTGGCGTGAGCGTCGCATGTGGAAAAAGATTGAAAAAGCATATGGTCCAATGACCTTTAACAAAGGAATTTAATGGAAGAATTATTTTGTATTGGCTGTGGAGCCCAAATTCAAACAGAAGATAAAGAAAAGGCTGGTTACACACCCGCTAGCTCTATAAAAAAAGCTGAAGAAACAGGTGAGTTGTACTGTCAACGTTGTTTCCGCCTTCGTCATTACAATGAAATTGTGGACGTCCACATCACAGATGACGAGTTCTTAAAATTGCTTCATGAAGTTGGAGACAGTGACGCCCTCGTTGTCAATGTTGTTGATATTTTCGATTTTAATGGATCAATCATTCCAGGCTTGTCACGCTTTGTTTCTGGGAATGATGTGCTCTTGGTCGGAAATAAAAAGGATATCCTACCTAAATCTGTTAAAGATGGTAAAGTAACTCAATGGTTGACAGAGCGTGCCCATGAAGAAGGTATGCGTCCCGTGGATGTCATGTTGACGTCTGCCCAAAATCATCACGCCATTAAAGAGTTGATTCAGCGTATTGAAAAACTCCGTAAGGGTCGTGATGTTTATGTTGTCGGTGTGACAAATGTTGGTAAATCAACCTTAATTAATGCGATTATCAAGGAAATTACAGGAGATAAAGATATTATCACGACTTCTCGTTTCCCAGGAACAACCCTTGATAAGATTGAAATTCCTTTGGATGATGGTACTTACATTTTTGATACACCAGGAATCATCCACCGCCACCAGATGGCACATTATCTGTCAGCGAAGGATCTCAAGTACGTTAGTCCTAAGAAGGAAATTAAGCCAAAAACTTACCAGTTAAATGCAGGCCAAACCCTATTCCTAGGCGGTCTTGGACGATTTGACTTTATTGATGGGAATAAGCAAGGTTTTACAGCCTTCTTTGATAATAACTTGAAGCTTCATCGTACTAAACTTGAAGGCGCAGATGCCTTCTATGATAAGCATGTTGGAAGTCTTCTCATGCCACCTGGACCAAAGGATCTGGCTGATTTTCCAAAACTTGTTCGTCACGAATTTACTGTCAAAGATAAGACAGACATTGTCTTCTCGGGATTAGGTTGGATTCGTGTCCAAGGAAAAGCTGACCAACCAACCATCGTTGCTGCCTGGGCACCAGAAGGTGTTGGCGTCGTCGTACGAAAAGCGATTATTTAAACTTAATAAAGTAGTTAAAAGCATAAAAAGCGTCTTTTCAATGAACATGAAGTTTGCCTAGATTTACGTCATGAGCAAACGATGTGTTTTTCATTGTGATAGTAATCCAAGTAACATTTTATGTTACTTGGATTCGGAATTTTTGAGACCTTAGGCTCAAAAATTAGCTATAAAACCGAAGGTTTGCTAGCGTCCGTATCACCTAAGAAAAACAGCAAAAAAATTAAAAGGAATAAACATGTCATTAACATCAAAACAACGTGCCTTCCTCAAATCGGAAGCACACACTCTCAAACCTATTGTACAAATCGGGAAAAATGGTCTTAACGACCACATCAAAACTAGCGTTCGCAACGCCCTTGATGCCCGTGAATTGATTAAAGTAACCCTACTCCAAAATACTATGGAAGATATCCACGAGGTTGCTGAAATCTTGGAAGAAGAAATTGGCTGTGATACTGTTCTTAAGATTGGACGTATCTTGATTCTCTATAAAGAATCAGCTAAAAAAGAAAATCGTAAGTTGTCACCAAAGGTCAAAGCAATCCAAAAATAGTTGCTGACTTTGCTTGGTGAAGGACAAACTAAGGTATAGGAACACTTTTGAAGCATTAAAGCTAGCCTTAAGTCAGTTGTATAATGCTTGAGAAAGAGGAGGCGTACATGGCACTAGATCTCGTAACCCCATTTACAAAGGTTCAACTAGAGGAAGAAATCAAAGATACAGGCCGTAAGCAAGTGGGAATATTAGGTGGAAATTTCAATCCTGTTCATAATGCCCACTTGGTTGTTGCTGATCAGGTGCGTCAGCAGTTAGGTCTCGATGAAGTTCTTCTCATGCCTGAATATGAGCCACCTCATGTCGATCAAAAAGAGACCATTGATGAAAAACACCGCCTTAATATGCTTATGTTGGCTATTAACGGTATCGAAGGATTGGACATCGAAACCATTGAGTTGGAACGTAAGGGAATCAGCTATACTTATGACACCATGAAGCTCTTGACGGAAGCGAATCCTGATACGGATTATTACTTTATTATTGGAGCGGATATGGTCGAATACCTACCTAAGTGGCATCGAATTGATGAACTTATCGAGATGGTCCAATTTGTTGGTGTTCAGCGTCCTAAGTATAAGGCTGGAACCTCTTACCCAGTTATTTGGGTGGATGTTCCCCTTATGGATATTAGTTCGAGTGCAGTCAGAGCTTACATTAAGAAGGATCGCACACCTAACTTTATGGTGCCACAGTCTGTACTTGCCTACATCAAGAAAGCGGGGCTCTATAAATGACCTATGAAAAATACCTAGACTATTCTCGTGAAGAACTTCTTGAAAAAGTTCGAGCGGTCATGAGCCCTAAACGCTTCAATCATGTCCTGGGTGTTGAGCGAGCTGCTATTGCTCTTGCTGAAAAGTACGGATATGATATTGAGAAAGCTGGCCTGGCTGGTTTGCTTCATGATTATGCCAAGGAACTTCCAGATCAGGAATTCTTGGGGCTTATTGATAAATATAAGCTTAATCCTGAATTGAAACAATGGGGAAACAATGTCTGGCATGGCATGGTTGGGATTTACAAAATCCAAGAAGATTTGGGCTTGACTGATCCCGAAATTCTACGCAGTATTGAAATTCATACCGTCGGAAGCCATGAAATGTCAACCCTAGATAAGATTGTCTATGTGGCTGATTATATAGAGCATAACCGTAATTTCCCTTTGGTAGAGGAAGCTAGACAAGTAGCAGAGCAATCCTTGGATAAGGCAGTTGCTTTTGAGACAGTTCATACCGTGGAACACTTGGCTCATCAGGCCTTGCCGATTTTCCCACAAACCTTGGAAACCTATAATGCTTTTGTGCATTACTTAAAAGATTAATAACAAATTACTGGAGAATATCATTGACTAAAGAAGAATTACTTGAATTGGTTGTCAAAGCTGCTGATGAAAAGCGAGCTGAAGACATTGTTGCCCTTGATTTATACGGCCTTACAAGCCTAACAGATTACTTTGTTATTTTGAGTGCAATGAATAGCCGTCAGTTGGAAGCTATTGCTGACAACATCCGTGAGAAAGTGAAAGAAGCTGGCCTTGATGCTAGCCACATGGAAGGTGACAACAAAGGTGGTTGGATTCTTTTGGATCTTAACGACGTCGTTGTTCACATCTTTACAGAAGATGAACGTGCTCACTATAACCTTGAAAAACTCTGGCACGAAGCACCAATGGTGGATGTGTCAGCTTATTTGGCATAAAAATTGAACTCAGTTGGCGACAACTGGGTTTTGTTGCTTAAACTAAAGATTTAATAGGAAGGATAGAGCCTTGTGTTTAGTTGGTTTGTTAACTGAACACGAGCTAAAAGCAGTGAGAAAAAGATAAACTTTCCTTGTATCCGGCGATACGGCAGAAAGTTTCCTATTTTCTCTGTGCTTTTGACGCTCTTTGTATCTTGATTTATGGCTACTTATGAAACTTTCGCGGCGGTATACGACGCTGTTATGGATGATAGTCTTTACGATTTGTGGACGGATTTTTCCCTCCGTCATTTGCCAAAGACTAAGGATAAAAAGAAATTACTTGAATTGGCTTGTGGAACTGGAATTCAGTCTGTACGCTTTTCTCAAGCTGGTTTCGATGTAACTGGACTCGATTTGAGTGCTGATATGTTGAAGATTGCGGAGAAGCGAGCGTCTTCTGCCAAACAGAAAATTGACTTTATTGAAGGCAACATGTTGGATTTATCGCAAGCGGGCAAGTATGACTTTGTGACCTGCTACTCAGATTCAATCTGCTATATGCAGGACGAAGTAGAAGTCGGAGACGTCTTCAAAGAGGTTTACAATGCCCTGAATGAAGATGGTGTCTTTATCTTTGATGTGCACTCAACCTATCAGACGGATGAGGTTTTCCCTGGTTATTCCTACCATGAAAATGCAGAAGATTTTGCTATGCTCTGGGATACTTATGAGGATGAGGCACCGCATTCTATTGTCCATGAATTGACCTTCTTTGTCCGAGAGGAAGATGGTAGCTTTAGCCGCCATGATGAGGTTCATGAGGAGCGTACCTATGAGGTCTTGACTTATGATATCTTGTTGGAGCAGGCTGGCTTCAAATCCTTCAAACTTTACGCCGATTTCGAGGACAAGGAACCGACCGAAACTAGTGCACGTTGGTTCTTTGTGGCCCAAAAATAAGAGCCTATGACAGTTACAGGTATTATTGCTGAGTTCAATCCTTTTCATAACGGCCACAAGTATCTCTTGGATCATGCTGAAGGTATCAAGATTGTTGCCATGTCTGGGAACTTTGTTCAGCGAGGCGAGCCAGCTATTGTGGATAAGTGGACTAGAGCTCAGATGGCTTTGGAAAATGGAGCTGACCTCGTGGTTGAGTTGCCTTTCTTTACGGCAGTTCAGTCTGCTGATTATTTTGCTGCTGGAGCCGTCGATATCTTGTCCCGACTGGGAATTGATAGCCTTACTTTTGGTACGGAAGAAGTCCTAGACTACCAGGCTATAGCAGATGTCTATGCTGAAAAGTCAGAGGAAATGGAAGACTTTGTGGAAAGTTTGGCTAGTGATTTGTCTTATCCACAGAAGACTCAAAAAATGTGGGAAAAGTTTGCTGGTGTGGACTTTACTGGCAACACACCCAACCATATCCTAGGCTTAGCCTATGCCAAAGCTTGTGCTGGTAAGGGTATTAAGTTGACTCCTATTCAGAGACAAGGAGCTGGCTATCATTCCTCAGACAAGAAAGTATCTTTCGCCTCAGCGACCAGTCTACGTCTCCACAAGCAAGATAGTGATTTTGTGGATAAGTTCATGCCCAATAGCAAACTTTTTCAGACTTCTCCACAGGTCTCTTGGGATAATTATTTCCAATTGTTGGTTTATCAGATTCTTACAAACCCTGATTTGACTAGCGTTTTCCAGGTGAATGAAGAGATTGCCAGTCGTTTAAAAGCTGCTATTCGTGAGGTTTCTTCTGTGGAGGAACTAGTGGATAAGGTGGCGACTAAACGCTATACAAAAGCACGGGTACGTCGTATTTTGACCTATATCCTGGTTGGAGCTGTGGAAAATCCTTTACCTGAATCTATTCATGTGCTTGGATTTTCTCAAAAAGGGCAGGCTCATCTCAAATCTGTGAAAAAATCTGTGGATATAGTGGCTCGGATTGGAAGGGAGCCATGGGATATGCTTACACAACAAGCAGATAATGTTTATCAATTAGGTAACCCCGAGCTTTGCGAACAAAACTTTGGACGTGTACCGATTAGAGTAAAATAGTTTTATAGAAAGTCTACCTTTGGTAGGCTTTTTCTTATTGTTTCTTTACGAAGACTTGCTTATCAATTCTTAGTAAGTCAGAGTGATAATCTTTTTTGTGATATAATTAAGACAATTATTTACATAAAACTAGGGGAATATAATGCCTAATTTCAAAAATAAATTACCGTTGTTTCAGAAAAACGATGTTCAGATTTCAAATGTAGTCAATACAGTCTGGTCGATTGCTAATACATTACGTGGAGCTTATCGTGCAGATAAGTATCGAGATGTTATCATTCCTATGTTTGTTTTGACACGTTTAGAAGCTGCCTTATTGCCAACGAAAGATGAAGTAGTTGCTCTTTATAAGTCAAATCCCAATACACCAGAGAAGGTTCTTGAGAATAAAGCTGGCTACAAATATTACAATGTCAGTCCTTTTACGCTAAAAAATCTCCAAAATGATCCCAATGCTATTGAAGAAAATTTTATTGCCTATCTAGATGGTTATTCTTGTCGCGTGAAGGACATTATTGAAAATCTTAAGTTTAAAGAACAGGTCCACACGCTTGCACAGTCTGGTCGCCTTTTTACTGTGATTAAGAAGTTTTCTGAGATTGATTTGTCGCCAAGTTCAGTGGACTCTATGGTGATGGGCTATATGTTTGAGGATATTATCCGTCGTTTTTCTGAAAATGAGGAAGCTGGATCACACTATACACCACGTGAGGTCATTGCTTTAATGGTTAATTTGCTCTTGATTGAGGCAGATGAAGAGTTATTTGTCGATAAAAAAGAGTTGAAAATCTTGGATATGGCTGCTGGGACAGGTGGTATGCTGGCTACAGCCAAAAGTTATATCCGTCAGCTAGATACAGGAGCAACTGTTCGTCTTTTTGGTCAGGAAGTTTTACCTGAGACTTTCGGGATTGGTCGAGCTGATATGTTGATTCGTCAGGAAGATTCGGATTATTTTGTGAAGGCAGATACTTTGAAAGATCCAGATCCATTTCCAGATACGAAAATGAATTTTGTCATTGCCAATCCACCTTTTGGTCAATCATGGGGCGGGAAAGATGCGGATGATGGCGTCGAAGAAGCTGTTAAGGCAGATCATAAACTATTTGTGACTACTGAAGGTCGACAAGGACGTTTTGTAGCGACTCCAGGAACTGGCGATGCCCAACTTCTTTTCCATCTTCATGGTTTGGCTAAATTAGAAGAAAACGGACGAGCTGCCATTATTTCAAATGGTTCACCTCTATTTTCTGGAGGTACTTCATCTGGAGAAAGTCGAATCCGTCGTTATATTCTTGAGAATGACTTACTCGAAGCTATTGTCGCCCTACCTGGACAGTTTTTCTACAATACAGATATTGGGATTTATATTTGGATTTACAATAAAAACAAATCCCCTGAGCGTCAAAATAAGGTACAGTTTATCGATGCGACCGATGAGTTTGTTCCTTTACGTAAGTCTCTGGGGAAAAAGCGCCGTGAATTATCTCAAGACAATATCCGCCAAATCCTCCAATGGTATGATGATTTCAAAGAAAATGACCATGTGAAAATCTTTGATAAGAATGAGTTTCTATACCGAGAATATACTGTCATGCAACCTCTGCAACGTCGTGGTTGGATTACTGAAGAAACCATTGAAAAGGCAAAAAGTGTTTCTTTCCTAGCTAGACTATTTGACGAATATCAGTATCAAGAATTGCTAGAGATGGAACCACGTTCAGCCAAAGATGAGAAAAAATTACAGGACTTTGAAGTTGGAAGGGCTAAACAAGAGGTTATCTTAGATGCTCTTCGTGAAGGAATCACGGATGACAGTTATCCTAACTTTGAAACCTTTGTCCAAGTAATTAAGGACTTGTTGGGTGATATCAAGGTAACGCCTACTAATATCAAAGCCCTAGCACAAGCTATGAGTGAAATGGACAAGACCGCAGAAATCATCCGAACTAAGAAGAAAGACAAGCCTAATGAGATTGCTGGAGGGATTGTCTATGATAAGACGACTAAGGACAGTGAAATCGTCAAGCTGACAGAGGATGTTGAAGATTACTTTGCGCGTGAAGTCTATCCCCATGTACCTGACGCTCACTACTGGTTTGATGAGGAAAAAGGCTATGGAGCCGAGATTCCTTTTACCCGCTATTTCTATCAATACCAAGCACCAGAGAGTGCAGAGAAACTCTTGGCAGAGTTCTATGACTTAGAAGCAGAACTACAGACTCTCTTGGAGGAACTAAAACATGACTAGGATGAAAGAGAGTGGCATCGACTGGATTGGACAGATACCAGAAGAGTGGGAGAGTGGGAAAGTTAAGTATTTTTCAAAAATATCTGCAGGTGCGACTCCCGATAGAAATAATTTGTTGTTTTGGAACGGGGATATAAATTGGATGTCATCTGGTGAAGTTAATCAAGAAATTGTAAAATATACTGCTGAAACTATAACAAATTTAGCATTGAAGAAGTCTTCGACAAAACTGTTGCCTATTGGTACGGTAATGCTTGCTATGAATGGGCAAGGAAAAACAAAAGGTACTGTAGCAATTTTAGCTATTGAGACGGCATCAAATCAATCATTGGCCTCGTTTATAGTCGATGGAAACAGGCTAAATAATCAGTATTTATATTACTTTTTTAAAGCTGGATACTCTTATATAAGAGGGTTAAAAGGCGAGGATAGGGATGGACTAAACTTACAGTTAGTTTCAAATATCACTGTTCTTTTATTTGATATCAAAGAACAACAAAAAATTGCTGATTTTCTAGACAAGAAAACTGCCCAGCTAGATAAGGTAAAAAGTCTACTGGAAGAGCAAATTCAAAAACTCAAAGACTATCGCTCTAGCTTGATTTATGAGACCGTCACAAAAGGACTGGATAAAACAGTCCCTATGAAAGATTCAGGAATCGACTGGATTGGACAGGTACCCGAAGGGTGGGGAGTGAGTAAGTTGAAATTTACTCTTGAAAAAGTAAGTAATAATATTAAGGTTGGTCCATTTGGTTCGTCGTTATCAGGAGATGCAATAAGAAGTTCAGGTAAATGGGTATATAATCAGCGTAATGTTTTAGACAATAATTTTACTGAAACGGATACCTTTATAAGCGATGCAAAATGGAAAGAATTAAAAAACTTTTCTGTCGTATCTGGAGATATATTGTTGACCACTAGAGGCACTATTGGTCGTATCGCTATTGTTCCTAAAGATTATTTTGAAGGTATTTTACACCCTTGTCTTATGAAGTTTAGGGTAGATAGTCATATCGTTCAACCAAGGTTAATAAAGTATTTTTTTAATGATACTACACTCGTTAAAGAACAGTTAAAATTTTTGAGTAACAGCACCACGATTGATGTTATCTATTCTTACAATTTAAAAAATATTATTATCCCAATAATACCATTAGAGGAACAGTATGGAATTGTAGAATATTTAGATAAACAATGCTCTAATGTAGATGCTCTAATAAAAGTCAAACAAGAACAAATTGATAATATTAACAAACAAAGACAGACTCTAATTTATGATTATGTGACAGGGAAGAGAAGGGTATAGAAGAGTAACTTGTATTTGGTTGAAACAAGTGAATGATAGGATGGTCTTAAAATATGGAAGAAAATTATAGTCTATCTGTATCTCAAATAAAGAAATCGATTAAGGAAAATTCTTTAATCTTATTTGTTGGTGCAGGAATATCTGCTAATTCAAATTTGCCGACTTGGGGAGAATTGATTCAATCATTTAAGAAAGAATTAAATTTACCAGATGACAATTCAGATGATTATCCAAGAGTTGCACAGTATTATTATGATACCTTTGGGAAAAATCGGTATACAAAAAAGATAGAAGAAGTTTTCTCTAGTAAAGGGATAAGTAAACCAAATGAGTTACACACATTAATAGAAAAGATAGCTCCAGAACATATAATTACGACAAATTATGATTCTCTACTGGAAGATCAATTTGAAAGTGGCTTGCTAAAGTACAACGTCGTCGCTGAGGATAAAGATATTCCATACACAAGTCCTGGAAGATATTTAATTAAAATGCATGGAGATCTTAATAAAAATAATATTGTATTGAAAGAAGAAGACTACTTAGACTATGCTTCGAACTTTCCAATGATTTCAAATTTAATACAGACATTAATCATGAACCATACATTATTATTTGTGGGATACTCTTTAAAAGATTCTACTTTTAAAGCTATATTTCGTCTGGTTCAGAATGCATTTAAGTCGGATGCTAAATTCGCTTATCTTTATATTCCTGAAAAACAATCGACTTTTGAAAGAGATTTGTACAAGAAACAAGGAGTTATCGTTTTTTCTAATGATAGATGTTCGGATGATGTAGAGGAAGTATCAGAGGGACAAAATAAAAAATTTTTAAATACAAAGAAATTTTTAGAGGATTTATCATTCGATGAAAATAGAACATTAGACAATGTTGATGGTTTATGGGGACAACTTGCTTTCTTGGATAGACTCAGTTTCATCGATTCAAGAGATTTTTCCAGATATTCAGCTTTAAAGAAACGAGCTTCAAATTGGAATGATGGATATCGTTGGTTTGGAAATGATAAATCAAGATTTGAAGTTGAGGGTCATGAGGAATTACGAGATATGGTAAAGAAAAAATCCCTCTTAAACCATTTTTTGGATATTGACTTTGAAGAACGTAGAGATTTAAAAATAAATGGATTTTTAATGGAGGCATTCGAGTTATATGAAGAAAAGCAATATTCTCTAGCAAAAGCAAAGTTTAGAGAGCTAGCGAATACAGCATTTCGTCAGAAAGACTATTTTAATTTCCTTCTGTGTGAATTTAATTTTCAACGCATCCCCATAAATCTTTTTGAAGAAGCACCTATTTATGCTGAACCATTATATAGTGGGGAACTAAATGAACTAACGGAACAAATTATTAATTCGGTTACAGGTGATGAGAAAAAAATTGTCGAATTTTTTAGAGATTCAATACTAAACCTCAATTTTTTATACAGAAAATTAGAAATGATTAATGAATTATTCGATAAAATTCGTGAAGAACATGAAAACTATAGGAGGGGAGGACAGTCTTTTAATAATCATCTCTATAATGCTGAATTTGAAGTAAAAAATCTTTATAACTTTATAAAACTAAACTGTTTATGTGTTGAACATTATAAAATATTTAAATCAATCATTAATAGATATTTAGAAATGTTGTTACTCAGTTATGATAATTCATGTGTAAAGCATGTGAAGTCCATTTCTGATGGGACAGCATCATTGATTAGGGAACTTGATTTGGACGATGTTCAATTGATTCTTCCTAGTATCGATTTTAAAGTTTTGAATTTATACTTCAGAAATTGTTCATTTAGTAAAATAAAAGTTACTGAAGAAGCAAAAGAGTTTTTATTTAACAGAATAACTTATCTGCAGGAAAAAGTTAAATCTCATGTAGACGGTAATCTACATGACCTAAGAAATCTGCTAAATTTTCTGCCTCTGGTTGATGATATAGATGTATCAATAATAATAAATATTTTAGATTCTCAAACACTTTATTTTAATATAGATAAAGAAATTAAGGGACTTATTAAAATTGTCCTTGAAAATGAAAGTGCAATTAGCAATGATTTGTTGAAATCTAAGATAGTTGAGATTGTTAATAAACATTTAAATATAATTTTGGAAAATAATTTTTCTTTATATCATTCAGCGTATCCATTTTATTCTCAGTTATTAAAATACTGCTCAACTGAAGAAGAAACTGCGAGAGTAGTACTTGAAAAGCTCAATATAGATATTTTAAAAATTAAATATCGGAATAAAGATGTTAAAAATATTATGGAGTACTCTGATTTGTTACGTCATTTATTTAAAAATCTGGAAGAGAGTACTAAACAAGATGTTCTAGAAATTCTAAACGCTTATGAGGATTTAGAAAATATCATTTATTATAAAGTAATTGAACTGATGCTTTCTAAAGTGTATGCTTTTCCTAAGCTACAAAATAAAGTCTACCAATACTTGATTAAAAGAGTTAATGAGAGTTATGAGGAAGGAGTTGAAACTTCCTCAGACCTAAGGAAGCAATCGGTAGCAGATTTGTATAACCTAAGTAGAGAAGGATATTTTTCAGAGTTTGATATTTTAAAAGATATCAAAGAAAATATTCGAGGGGTTTATCCTGAAGTAGACTGGACTTGGTATGGGGATAGAAGTGATGAGGTTATTCGTCGTTTGTTAGAGCATAGAACTCCAAATAATATTAAAAATTATGTTTCAAAAAATGAAGAAGATAATAAATTGATTGATGACTATATTATCAGAACTCTTGATAAAGAAAAAATTACGTTTAAGAAATGAACTGGAAGAAAGTGAGAAGTTATGGCAAATTTGGGCATGAAGGAGCGTTATGATTTCCAGCAGTGGATTATCAAAGACTTGAAAGAAAAAAATGGTTATATCCAACGGGATACTGCTCAGTACAATCCTAGATTAGCCATGGATGTGGACCTCTTGTGGGATTTTCTGATGGAGACCCAGAAGGAGACCATGGATTATCTCCTTAAAAAGTTGAACAAGGATACGATTATCAATTTAATCAATAAAGAAATCGTCAAGGGCGGCTTTTTGTTCGCCTTAAAAGAGGGGGTCTTTATTGAAAACAAGCAACTCCGTCTCCTTTGTCGTAAACCCGCGACCAGTTTTAATGAAAAAGCTGTAAAGCAATATCACGCAAATCGTCTATCTGTCATTGAGGAAGTGGTTTATGAAGAGAGTGACCGTATTGATCTTGTTATCTTTATCAATGGATTAGCCTTATTTGCTATCGAGCTTAAGTTTAATCCTAGTGGTCAATCTGTCCAAGATGCCATCAAGCAACTCAAAGGTCGTAATGCTAAGAATCGTCTCTTTCGTTTTGAACAAGGTGTTCTAGCTTCTTTTGCTGTAGATACCTTGGAAGTCTACATGACCACACAGTTAAAAGGACAAGAAACCTACTTCTTACCTTTTAATATGGGGAAAGGTCAAGGGATTGATATGGGAAGTGGTAATCCTCATAATTCTGATGGTGTCGATACAGAGTACTTGTGGTTAGATGTGATGACCAAGGATAGTATCCTCCAGCTGATAGAGAGCTTTATCTTTTTTGAGATTGATAAGAAGGATCCGAAAAAGAAAACACTGATTTTTCCAAGATATCATCAGCGTAGAGCTGTTAGTCGCTTGCTTGAAGATATGAGGAGTAATCATACTGAGAGTAATTACCTAATTCAACATTCAGCTGGTTCTGGTAAAACAAATACCATAGCATGGTTGGCTCATAGTTTGGTCTCTTTACATGATGAAGAAAATAATAATATTGTAGATACTGTATTGATAGTGACAGATCGTATTGTTGTTGATCGTCAGTTACAAGATGCGGTTAAGCAGATTGGTCATAAAAATGGTGTGGTGAAGGTTATGGGAGATCGAGAGACTTCAAGTGATTTAGCTGATGCCATTGCGGGGAATACAAAAATCATTGCGACGACAATCCATAAGTTTGCACAGATTAATCAGTCAGATTGGATGTCTGTGGGCAATACTGCTAACAAGAAGTTTGCTATTTTGATTGATGAAGCTCATAGCTCTACGACAGGTTCGTACATGAGTTCTGTTAGTCAAGTCTTAACCGAGACTGATATTGAAAATGGAACGATTGAAGAGCTTCAGGAGGTCACAGCAGCAGATGCCATTGAGAGAGAAATTGCTCGTACAGGTAAACAAGCTAATGTCTCTATTATTGCGTTTACAGCAACACCTAAAGCAACAACATTGCAACTATTTGGTACGACTCAACCAGATGGCTCAAAAGCTCCATTTGATGTTTACAGTATGAAACAAGCTATTGAAGAAGGTTTCATTCTCGATGTTTTAAATAATTACACTACTTATAAGACCTACTACAGATTGAATAAAGCTGTGGAAGAAGATCCTGAATTAAAAACCACCATTGCCAAACGCAAGATTGCAAAATTTGTGGAATTATCTGATGAAAACATTGACCAAAAGGTTGAGATTATCATGGATCACTTTATCAGTCATGATATCATGGCGGAACTAGGTGGACAGGGAAAGGCGATGATAGTAACGTCAGGGCGTGAAGCCGCAGTTAAGTACCAGCTAGCTTTTAAGAAGTATTTTAAAGAGCATAGTATAACAAGTATTGGGACAATGATTGCTTTTTCTGGAAAAGTTAATTATTTAGGAAGTGAATACTCTGAATCTGCTATGAATGGCTTCAAAGAAGATGATTTAAAAGATAACTTTAATACTGATGATTATCAGGTTTTGATTGTAGCTAATAAATATCAAACAGGGTTTAACCAGCCCAAATTGGTGGCTATGTATGTGGATAAAAAATTACGTAATGTTGCAGCTGTTCAGACGCTATCTAGACTAAATCGGATTTTTAGAGGTTACAACAAGAAAACCTTTATTCTTGATTTTAAAAATACTTATGATGATATTCGTGCTGCTTTTGCTCCTTATTATCGTGAGACAATCTTGGCTGATACAATTACTCCAAGTGATATTCTTGATTTGGATAGAAAGATTGACGAATATAGTATTTTGGATAATAGTGTTGTTCACGAGTTCAATCAGTTCTTATACCAGGAAAAAAGGTCTAGTCGAGAAAAGCAAAAAATGGTTGCTCTTCTTAATAAAGGATATGATAGAATCAAGAGGTTTGATGAAAAAGACCAATTGTCTATTAGAAGAGTGATTCGTAGTTTTATACGTATGTATACCTTCTTAATCCAAGCTACTGCATATCAAAATGAGATGTTACATGAACGCTATAACTACCTACAAAGTCTTGTAAAAATGATTGATGTTCGTTTGGGCGGTAATGATTTTACGATTGCGGATAAAATTGTAGTTGATTACATGAAGCATAAGCAAACTGGTTATTTTACTTCATCTCCTGAATTGGAGAACGATCCAGAGTTGAAACTACCAAAACCTAATCTAACTTCTATTACGGATGAACAAGAGAAGCGCCTGTCAGAAATTTTAGAGGAAATAAATGAACAGTTGAACTTGAATATTGATTCAGAAGTTGGAATCAGTGGAGCAGTCTCTATTCGCGAATTGCTGAAGAAAAATGCAAGACTTAAACAATCAGCACATGTTAACTCTCGTGAAGACTTTAAGTTTGCTTTTGAAGAGGAAATAGACAATGCATTAACAGAGGGCTACTCTCAAAGTCAAGATTTGTTTGGAGCACTTCTGAATAATGAGGCTTTTAAAAAGCGTATGGCAAATATTTTTCTCAATGATGTTTATAAATCTTTAAAAGAAGAGACTTTAGAGAATACAGAAAATAATGTTGATTAGAGCTGGTATTGTTAGTTAAAAAAGTGATATAGGTCTACCTCTGGTAGGCTTTTTTGATTCTTTTTTCGAATAGATGTAATAGAAAGGATGGACTTGTACAAGTTCCTGACAAGTTTGGTCTTTTGGTATATAATAAAAGAAAAGAGGAAAATGAGGTATGCTAATGGAAGCAGTCGTCTATTCAACGTTTCGAAATCATTTAAAGGATTATATGAAGAAGGTTAATGATGAGTTTGAACCTCTAGCTGTAGTCAATAAAAATCCTGATGAAGATATTGTAGTGGTCTCAAAGAGTGAATGGGATAGCATTCAAGAAACATTGCGTATTGTTCAAAATAAAGAACTATCAGACAAGGTTTTAAGAGGAATGGCTCAGGTACGTGCTGGAGAGACTCAAGAACATGCAATAAAGGAGTAGAAAATGTTACTCACTTTTACTGAAGATGCATGGACAGATTATTGTTATTGGCAAAATCAGGATAGGAAGACACTTAAACGAATCAATAAGCTGATTAAAGATATTCAGCGGGATCCTTTTTCAGGTATTGGTAAGCCAGAACCCTTAAAGTATGGCTTTCAAGGAGCTTGGTCTCGACGAATTGATGCTGAAAATCGTTTGATTTATATGATTGATGGTAAGAGCGTCGCTTTTCTATCTTTTAAAGATCATTATTAGGTCTACCTTTAGTAGGCTTTTTTTACTTTTCGGCAAATATTCTCAAAAAGGTCAAAAAAGATCAAACAAAACTATTGACCTTTACTGACTAATAGTGTATGATAGTTACATAAGGATTTATCCTCCTTATAAATCTTGTGGCGTGGGTTAGTTCCTTGTAAAAAGGTAATTATAGCTTGGCTACAAAAAAATGATAACAAAGGTCAAAAAAAGTCAAAAAAACCATTGACTATTACTGACCAATGTTGTACAATATAAACATAAGGAAATGAAATCCTTATGAAGGCTATGTCAATAGCCCATATACCAATAAAAAAGGATTGCAGCTAGTCTGCAAAAATTTTCATCTGAAAGGTCAGTAAAAGTCAAAACTAAATTCTTGACCTGATTAAATGAAAGGTATATGATAAAACTATAAGGAAAAAGGATTCCTTAATGTACAAGTTTCTTTCGTCGAAACTCTTCATAGTTTCGAAAGGGGCTTGGAAGTTAGCTATATTGAGAGATTCACAGAAAGAAGGTGGCTCTTATGCTAAATGACAATTTGTTTAAGACTGAGAAAGTTCTCAGTCTCCTACCAAGAGCAAAACCTGAAATTATTAGAAGAGTAGTTGAAGCTACTAAAAATTTTTAGGGTTTTGGTCAGTAAAAGTCAAAACTTACACATTAACATAAAAAATAACATTTAAAAAATTTCACAAGAAAACACAAAACGAGGTAATTATATGAACAACAACTTTAACAATATGGACGATCTTTTCAATCAATTGATGGGGAACATGGGTGGTTACCGTTCAGAAAACCGTCGCTACATGATTAACGGTCGTGAAGTGACACCTGAAGAATTTGCTATCTACCGTCAAACAGGTCAATTGCCTAGTAATGAAGGTGAAGCAGTGAACCCAACTCAACATCAAGGTAAAGGACCTAAACAAGATGGTATTCTTGCTAAACTTGGTCGTAACTTGACTGAAGAAGCTCGCGAAGGTAAATTGGATCCTGTTATCGGACGTAACAAAGAAATCCAAGAAGCTTGCGAAATCTTGGCTCGTCGTACCAAGAATAACCCAGTCCTTGTCGGGGACGCTGGTGTTGGTAAAACAGCTGTAGTTGAAGGTTTGGCTCAAGCTATCGTTAATGGTGATGTCCCAGCTGCTATCAAGAACAAAGAAATCATCTCAATTGATATTTCTGGACTTGAAGCTGGTACGCAATACCGTGGTAGCTTTGAAGAAAACATTCAAAACTTGGTAAATGAAGTCAAAGAAGCTGGAAATATTATCCTCTTCTTCGATGAAATCCACCAAATTCTTGGTGCCGGAAGCACTGGCGATGGCCAAGGGTCTAAAGGTCTTGCTGATATCTTGAAACCTGCTCTTTCACGTGGTGAATTGACAGTGATTGGTGCAACAACTCAGGATGAATACCGTAACACTATCTTGAAGAACGCTGCTCTTGCTCGTCGTTTCAACGAAGTTAAGGTTAATGCTCCTTCTGCTGAAGATACCTTCAAGATTCTCCAAGGTATCCGTGATCTTTATGAAAAACACCACAATGTTATCTTGCCAGATGATGTCTTGAAAGCAGCAGTAGATTTCTCTGTCCAATACATTCCACAACGTAGCTTGCCAGATAAGGCTATCGACCTTGTCGATGTAACAGCGGCTCACTTGGCTGCTCAACACCCAGTGACTGATGTGAATGCTGTTGAACATGAAATCGAAGAAGAAAAAGCTAAACAAGAAGCTGCAGCTGCCAAAGAAGACTACGAAGCAGCTCTAAATGCTAAAGTTCGCATTGAAGAACTTGAAAAGAAAATTGCTAACCACACAGCAGACCTTAAAGTCACTGCAACTGTTAACGATGTGGCTGAATCTGTAGAACGTATGACTGGTATCCCAGTATCGCAAATGGGAGCAACTGATATCGAACGTTTGAAAGATATGGGCCACCGTTTGCAAACTAAGGTTATCGGTCAAGATAAAGCCGTTGAAGCAGTGGCACGTGCCATCCGTCGTAACCGTGCAGGATTTGACGAAGGTAACCGTCCAATTGGTAGCTTCCTCTTTGTAGGACCTACTGGTGTTGGTAAAACTGAGTTGGCTAAACAATTGGCTCTTGATATGTTCGGAACAAAAGATGCTATCATCCGTTTGGACATGTCAGAATACAGCGACCGCACAGCCGTTTCTAAATTGATTGGTACAACAGCTGGTTATGTTGGTTATGATGACAATAGCAATACTTTGACAGAACGTGTTCGCCGTAACCCATACTCAATCGTCCTTCTCGACGAAATTGAAAAGGCTGACCCTCAAGTCATCACCCTTCTCCTCCAAGTTTTGGATGATGGTCGTTTGACAGATGGTCAAGGTAACACTGTAAACTTCAAGAATACTGTGATTATCGCAACTTCAAACGCTGGCTTTGGTTACGAAGCTAACTTGACAGAAGATGCTGATAAACCAGAACTTATGGATCGTTTGAAACCTTACTTCCGTCCAGAATTCCTTAACCGTTTCAATGCTGTCATCGAATTCTCACACTTGAGCAAAGAAGATCTTTCTAAGATTGTAGACCTTATGTTGGTTGAAGTTAACAAGACGCTTTCTAAGAAAGACATTGACTTGGCAGTTAGCGAAGCTGCTAAAGAATACATGACTGAAGAAGGCTACGATGAAGTCATGGGTGTTCGTCCACTCCGTCGTGTGGTTGAACAACAAATCCGTGACAAAGTCACAGACTTCCACTTGGATAACCTTGATGCTAAACACCTAGAAGCTGATATGGAAGATGGTGTCTTGGTTATCAAAGAAAAAGATGCTGAATAAGAAGTATAAAACCTCCTAATCCTATTATGAAGCAGAGATGTTAGTAGACATCTCTGTTTTTTTCTTTTTTATTTAAGACTTTCCTTGGGTGCTACGGACGGAAGCGACTTCCTAGAGAAATTCCATTCCTAAGATTTGAGACTTAGGCTCAAATCTTCCGAGTGAGAGAAGTAATAGGACTTCTCTCACTTTTAGCACAGCGGAAAGTCTTGCTTTGTGTATAGTTGTGACTTTTATATTTATTCTTAAATATAAAATGAGATAAAATTGTTTAAATTATGATAATATGATAAATAGTTAAAAATATATTCTATTTTCAAGAAAGCGTTGACAACGCATTCATATCGCTATATAATTTTTGTGTAAAATTAAATTTTAGTTAGTGATTTCTTGGGTTTAATATTACAATCTTTTGTTATTTGATAAGGAGAAATAATGTTAAAAGTAGTTTTATGGATTTTGGCTATTCTACTTCTTGTAGGAATAGCAATGTTGAACCCCCTAATTGCAGCTGGTATTGTGATTGCAGGATTGTTAATCCAGTTGTTTTTGAAGAAATGAGTTAATAGGGAAAAAGTATGAAAAAGATAATATATGGTATTTTAGCGATTTTATTAGTGATTGTCGTAGGATTCATTTTTCTTAGCGTATATAAAGGGAGTGAGTCATCTGGTAATCAAAAACCAAAGACAGAAATCATAGTAAATGTAAAATCTTTGGAAAAGGTCAGTGAGTTAGTTTTACTCAATGCATCTATTCAAAAAGTTAAGTCAATAGAAAATAATACAAAGTTATTTGGTAGTAACTTTGTAATACCTGGTTCAGAAAAGAAAGCACTCATTATTCTAAATTATACGGCAAAATTCGGTATTAAGAATGATGTAACCATTAAAGATAATGGTAATCATAATTATCAAGTTACATTACCCAAATTTGAAGTTATTGGTGTTGAATTAGATAAAGACAAACCTTATACACTCTACGATACTAGTGGGGGGATTCTTAGTTATTCGACTAAAGACATAGATACTGGTGAGGCTGTTGCAGAAGGTTTTTCAAATAAGGAACAACAAGGTTTTATAAAGGACAATAAAAAATTATTAAAGGAGTCAGCCGAGAAGTACTACTCTACAATGATTAAATCTTTGGACCACGAGGCAAAAGTGACAATTGAAACTCAAAAATAAAGGTGAGGAAAAGATATGTTAAAGTAAATTTTTAATGTTAGCGTTTATGTATTTGCAGTTTTTGGATTTATATTTACATTGTTAATATTTTTTTTAGCTATTAGAGATTCTTCGAATGAAAATTCTACTAATGGCAATAATACGTCAAAAGTAGGACCAAGTATTATGGGTTCGAAAAAAACAGTAGCAAAAACGGAAGAACTATATAGTGATAAAAATATTAAAATAACAAGAACTGGTGGAAATATTATTATTGATAACTTAACGGATAAAGAAATTAATATTGAATCAACTTTTGTAATTAACAATAGTATTGAAGCAACGCCATTTAGTTCTTCACAATCTAGTATTGATCCGAAAGGAAAGCAGTCAGTTTCTATATCAGAATTTGTTGCAGTTAATCCAGGACAGAAAGTTGAGGAATCAGACGAAAAAGCAAAAGATGCAAACTACTATAAGCATAAAATGAAGAGCGGCGAAAATATCAGTTGGACTGCTAATATACAGAATGGTGACTTTGATACTATGGATTCATTTAGTATAAATTTTGATTACTAATTGTAAGGAGGGGTACAATGACTTTTTTGGATAAATTGCTAAGTAATAAAATTGTTAATACAAATGGTTATACACGTTCAGATACTGGTACCAAAGTTCATTCCTATTTAAGGACACATCCCAAAAATCAAGGATTAGCGAAATCAGCCACACGTTCTATTATTAATGCTTTAAAAAAGAAATAGTAATTATATGAAAATAGATTTAGTAGTGTTCTCTTTAATCTGATTAGTGGTGCCTTTTATTATTGAATGGTACTTTCTGTTGTGAAAAAAGGAACATTGAGTGACTATTACACTATCCATAAACTTTTTATAAGTTTTCATCATTGATAAAAAAGGTAAGTAGCACAAACTACTTACCTTTATTCTTTATCATCACCTTGATACTTTTGCAAGCGTTCTTGGATGATGTTGAGTCGGGGTTCGAGGTCTTTTTTGAAGACGCGTTTTTTATAGTTGAGGTCTTGTTTGATGTCAGCGAGAACAAGGTTTTGTTCCTTGATGATGTCGAGGTTGCGTTTGATATTGTCCAGATCGTGAGAGATATTTTCTCGTGATTGGTTGAGGTCTAGGATTTCCTCTTTGATGTCTTCACGTCGTTTATAGGCGTAGTAGGCACCGTAGGCAAGAGTTCCAAGAGCTAGAAAGCGTCCGATTTTCATTCTGTTACCTCTTTAGCGATGCTGTCAGCAAGGTCGGCCAGGGCAGCGAAGTCTGGTTCGTGTTCGTCAAATCCCATGTGGATACCATCGTCTGCACCGTAACGAGGAACGAGATGGATATGAGCGTGGAAGACGGTTTGTCCTGCAACTTCTTCGTTGTTATTAAGGATATTCATGCCGATTGCTCCAGTTGCTTTTTGCACCGCACGAGCAATTTTTGGAACACGGCTAAAGACAGTCTCAGCGGTCTCAGCAGACATTTCTAAGATGTTACGAACGTGCTCTTTAGGAATAACCAAGGTATGTCCTTTTGTAGCTTGTGAAATATCGAGGAAGGCTAGAACCTTGTCGTCCTCGTAGACTTTTGATGAAGGAATTTCTCCAGATATAATTTTACAGAAAATACAATTATCCATAATAACGACCTTTCCATGAGTTTTTGTTATAATAGATTATATCATACCAAAGAGAGAAAAGATAATGCTTAAATTAGAAAAGGTGACGGGTGGTTACGCTAATATTCCCGTCCTAAAAGATGTGACTTTTGAGGTGGCTGATGGCGAATTAGTTGGTCTTATCGGTCTTAATGGTGCTGGGAAATCAACAACAATTAACGAGATTATTGGTCTCTTAACACCTTATGGGGGACAGATTGCCATTGATGGGTTAACCATTCAGCAAGATTCAGCTAGCTATCGTCAGAAGATTGGTTACATCCCTGAAACGCCAAGCCTCTATGAAGAATTGACGCTTCGTGAACATTTGAAAACGGTGTTGATGGCCTATGGTCTTGATGTGACTGAAGGAATGGCACGTGCGGACAAGTACCTTAAGCTCTTTCGTTTAGATGAAAAGCTAGATTGGTTCCCGACTCAGTTTTCAAAGGGGATGAAGCAGAAGGTCATGATTATCTGTGCCTTTATTGTGAATCCAAGTCTTTTCATTGTTGATGAACCCTTCTTGGGCTTGGACCCCTTGGCAATCTCCGACTTAATTGAGCTTTTAGCTGAGGAAAAAGCTAAGGGCAAGGCAATTCTCATGTCTACACACGTTTTGGATTCGGCTGAGAAGATGTGTGACCGCTTCGTGATTTTGCACCATGGACAGGTCTTGGCACAGGGAACTCTTGAGGAGCTCCGTCAGACTTTTGGCGATGATAGTGCTAGTCTTAACGATATCTACATGCAGTTAACTAAGGGAGAATTGTCATGATAGCTAAGCTATTTAAGGAGCGTAGCAAGCGATTCAATGCCCGCTGTGCTAAGTATAGTCGCTACGTCTTTAATGATCACTTTATCTTGGTTCTTCTCTTTCTGCTAGGTTTTGTATTGGTTCAGTATAGCCAGTTGCTTCGACATTTTCCAAAGAATCCGTGGGCAATCATTCTTGGTTTGCTAGTGCTTTGTCTTCTATTGCCTTTCTGGGGGAATATTGCGACTTATTTAGAGCCAGCTGATAAGCATTACCTTTTGGTGAAGGAAGAAGAGGTGTTAGACCATGTTAAGAAGGCAACAGGGCGTGCTTTTAGATTTTGGGTAATCGTACAAAGCCTGATTTTTATTTTGGTTATTCCGCTCTTTTTAGCCTTGGGACTTCCAGTTTGGGGAGTTATCCTTGTAGCTGTGGCTATGGCTATTCTTAAGTACTTCATTTTTCAGAAAAAGGCTCAACCTTTTTATAAGCAGTCTGGACTGAATTGGACTGAGGCTATTGCAGCGGAAAATAAGCGTCAACAATCGATTCTGAAGTTCTTTTCACTCTTTACCAATGTTAAAGGGATTACGTCGAGTGTTAAACGCCGTGCTTATTTGGATGGTATTCTCAAACGTACAAAGAAAGACAAGGAACATACTTGGTACAATCTTTACCTAAGAGCCTTCTTGCGTTCTGGGGATTACTTTGCCCTTAGTTTACGCCTGTTTGCCCTAACACTTCTAGTTATCTTTTTGGTTCCTGAAAAATGGTTGGCTATGGTGCTTGTGGTTGTTTTTGATTACCTCTTGCTCTTTCAGCTCACGGCACTTAAATCGCACTTTGCTTATCAGAGAATGGCTAACCTTATGCCAGTTGGAAAAGACATGCAGGTAAGCAATCTTAAGCGCTTGATTAGCCAGATTGTACTTGGGATGACTCTGGTACAGGCTATTTGTCTCTTCGACCTTAAGTTTAGCCTGATTTTGGTTGGAATGATGCTAGTTCTGAGCCTTGTTTACCTACCAGCCAAGCTTAAGAAGATGATTGACTAACACCTATTAAATAAGTTAAAATAGAAACGAATGACTAAAGAAAAAGGAGATGCCTAGGTGACATCAACAGATAAAGATTTGAGCCTGACTCCTCTCAAAGGAAATAGTGGTAAGGCCTATATGGGAACTTACCCAAACGGAGATCGCGTCTTTGTGAAGATGAATACAACACCAATCTTGGCAGCTCTTGCCAAGGAACAGATTGCACCACAGCTCTTGTGGGCTAAGCGTCTGGGAAATGGTGACATGATGAGTGCACAGGAGTGGCTTGATGGTCGTATTTTGACCAAACATGACATGAACAGTAAACAGATTATCCAAATTCTTGGTAATTTGCACCGCTCTAAACACTTGGTTAATCAACTCTTGCAGTTGGATTATCATATTGAAAATCCTTTCGATCTTCTACACGAGTGGGAGGAAAATGCCGCTTACCAATTGCGTGAAAATGGCTTCCTTCAAGACGTTGTTAGAGATTTGAAACGTCATCTTCCAGAGTTTCGTGCGGAAATTGCAACAATTGTTCACGGAGATGCTCGTCATAGTAACTTTGTCATCACAACCTCAGGATTGATTTATTTGGTTGATTGGGATTCTGTACGTCTAACAGATCGTATGTATGATGTGGCGCAGATCCTCAGCCATTACATTCCATTGGCACATTGGCCACAGTGGTTGTCATACTATGGCTATAAGAACAACGACCTTGTGATGGACAAGATTTATTGGTATGGGCAGTTTTCATATTTGACACAGATTTCAAAATTCTTTGATAGTCGTGATATGGAACATGCCAACCGAGAAATTTATGAACTTCGTAAATTCAGAGAGACCTTGCACAGATATTAGAAAGTAGACATGCGAGTTAGAAAACGTAAAGGTGCAGAGGAACACCTAGCTAACCATCCTCAGTACGTTATCCTTGAGCCGGAGGCTGCTAAAGGTAAGTGGCATGAGCTTTTTGGTAATGACAATCCTATCCATATCGAGGTAGGATCTGGTAAAGGGGCCTTCATTACTGGTATGGCCCAACAAAACCCTGACATCAACTACATTGGTATTGATATTCAGCTGTCTGTATTGAGCTATGCCTTGGATAAGGTTTTGGCTTCGGGTGCTGAAAATGTCAAACTCTTGCGCGTGGATGGTTCAGCCTTGACCAATTATTTTGAAGATGGCGAAGTGGATATGATGTATCTGAATTTCTCAGATCCATGGCCTAAGAGTCGCCACGAGAAACGTCGTTTGACATACAAGACTTTCCTAGATACTTATAAGCAAATTTTGCCTGAAAATGGAGAGATTCACTTTAAGACAGACAATCGTGGACTTTTTGAATACAGTTTGGCGAGCTTTTCACAGTATGGAATGGTTCTCAACAAAGTTTGGTTGGACCTTCATGCAAGTGATTATGAGGGCAATGTCATGACTGAGTACGAGCGTAAGTTCTCAGAAAAAGGTCAGGTCATCTACCGAGTAGAGGCTCAGTTTAAAGATTAATTATTGAAAACTTGATTAAAAATAACGATTAGCCTATTGATGGCTAATCGTTTGATGTGGAGAGGTCGCATAGAGGCCGAGTGCGCACGCTTGGAAAGCGTGTAGTCCTTAACGGGGCTCGGGGGTTCGAATCCCCTCCTCTCCTTTGAGAAATAGATAAAAATCCCTTCTGCCATAGAAGGGACCTTTTTGTTGTCCTTAATTGAAAAATCTTCCTAGTCCCAAGGGCTTTGAGTGCCTGCGACCCAACCAGTACAGAGGGCGCTAGTGATGTTAAAACCGCCGGTATGGGCATTGATGTCAAGGACCTCTCCTGCAAAGTGTAGGTGAGGGACCTTTTTACTTTCTAGGGTCTTGGGATTAATCTCCTTAAGGTCAACGCCACCTTTAGTCACAAAGGATTTGGCAAGTGACATTTTACCTGTGATTGGGATTTCCATGTCCTTAAGCTGACTGATAATGTTTTCCAAGTCTTTGGGGTGCAGTTGTTTAACCTTGCTATCAGCCTTATCTTCTGCTAGGAATTCAGCAACACGCTCAGGCACAAGCGCTTTGAGGGTGTTTTTGACAGATTTCTCACGGTTTTCCTCAAAGTAAGTCTTGAGATTTTCTAGACTTTGGTTGGGAAGAAAGTCCAGATGAGCGATCTCACCACCCTTAACAAAGCTGGAAAGACGTAGGGCAGCTGGTCCAGACAGTCCAAAATGGGTGAAGAGAAGGTCGTGGGTAATCTTGTGTTTGCCATAGGACAGGGTGACATCGTCAAGAGAAATTCCCTGTAAAGCCTTGTGGGGAAAGTCGGTTAGGAGTGGACTTTCCGCAGCTTCAAGATCAGTGACATGGAGCTTAAAATGGCGGGCAATTTCATGTCCAAAACCAGTTGAACCAGTCGATGGGTAAGATTTTCCTCCAGTTGTGACGATGAGTTTATCACTGGTAAAAGTCTGGTCTGAAGACTTAACTTGGAATTGCTCATCGACTTTTTTGACGGAGACAACTTCTGTATTGGTAAGGATACTAGCACCCAGTTCTTGAATTTTATTTTCCAGAGCTTGGATGATGGTCCGTGATTTATCTGTCTTAGGGAAGACACGTCCGTGATCCTCAACCTTGAGTTTGACACCATTGTCCTCGAAAAAAGCAATGATATCGTGGTTATCAAATTGTGAAAAGACGCTATAGAGGAAACGTCCATTACCAGGAATGCCTGCTAGAAGATCGTCTAAAGTCCCGTTGTTAGTAACATTACAACGTCCACCACCAGTACCAGCCAGCTTCTTTCCGAGACGTTTGTTTTTTTCAATTAGGAGGGTTTGTTGGCCATAGAAGGCTGAGGCGATGGTCGCCATCATGCCAGCAGGCCCCCCACCAATAACGATAGTATCAAAATGTTTCATGCCTTTATTTTAGCATAATTTAAAAAGGGAGAATAGTTGGTAAATGGTCAGTTTTTTTAGACAATTTATGTTAGAATAGGAGTAGAAGTTTAAATTAGAATAGTTATTAACTATGGAGGAAAATATCGTGTCTGAAAATAACATGAAACACCGTTCATCTGTCTACGATAGCATGGTTAAATCACCTAACCGTGCCATGCTTCGTGCGACTGGGATGACGGATGATAGTTTTGAAAAGCCTATTGTTGGGGTTATCTCAACTTGGGCTGAGAACACACCATGTAATATCCACTTGCACGGTTTTGGTCAAATTGCCAAAGAAGGTGTTAAAGACGCGGGTGCTTGGCCAGTTCAATTTGGTACGATTACCGTTGCTGATGGCATTGCCATGGGGACACCAGGGATGCGTTTCTCATTGACATCTCGTGATATCATTGCTGACTCAATCGAAGCAGCTATGGGTGGTCACAACGTCGATGCCTTTGTTGCTATCGGTGGATGTGATAAGAACATGCCTGGTTCTATGATTGCCATTGCTAACATGGATATTCCAGCGATTTTTGCCTATGGTGGTACCATTGCACCAGGTAATCTTAACGGTAAGGATATCGACTTGGTTTCTGTTTTCGAAGGTATCGGTAAATGGAACCACGGTGATATGACCGCTGAAGAGGTTAAAGAACTTGAATGTAATGCCTGCCCTGGCCCTGGTGGTTGTGGTGGTATGTATACTGCCAATACAATGGCGACAGCCATCGAAGTAATGGGAATGAGTCTTCCAGGATCATCATCTCACCCTGCAGAATCAGCTGAGAAAAAAGCAGATATCGAAGAAGCAGGTCGTGCGGTTGTTAAGATGCTTGAACTAGGTCTTAAACCATCAGATATCTTGACACGTGAAGCCTTTGAAGATGCCATCACTGTCACAATGGCACTTGGTGGTTCAACCAATGCGACACTTCACTTGCTCGCTATTGCTCACGCTGCTAATGTTGATTTGACACTTGAAGATTTCAACGATTTCCAAGAGCGTGTACCTCACTTGGCTGACTTGAAACCTTCAGGTCAATATGTCTTCCAAGACCTTTACAACGTCGGTGGTGTGCCAGCCGTTATGAAATACCTTCTTAAGAATGGTTTCCTTCACGGTGATCGTATCACATGTACTGGTAAGACTGTTGCAGAAAACTTGGAGGCCTTCGATGATTTGACACCAGGTCAAAAAGTCATCATGCCGCTTGAAAATCCTAAACGTGCTGATGGTCCATTGATTATCTTGAAAGGTAACTTGGCTCCAGAAGGTGCGGTTGCCAAAGTATCAGGGGTTAAAGTTCGTAACATCACTGGTCCTGCTAAAGTATTTGACTCAGAAGAAGATGCCATCGAAGCAGTTCTTTCTGATGAAATCGTTGATGGCGACGTAGTTGTTGTACGTTTTGTAGGTCCTAAGGGTGGTCCTGGTATGCCAGAAATGTTGTCATTGTCATCAATGATCGTTGGTAAGGGTCAAGGGGACAAGGTTGCCCTCTTGACAGATGGACGTTTCTCAGGTGGTACTTACGGACTCGTTGTTGGTCACATTGCTCCTGAAGCTCAGGTTGGTGGACCTATTGCCTACCTCCGTACAGGTGATATGGTTACAGTTGACCAAGATACTAAAGAAATTACTATGCACGTTTCAGACGAAGAGTTGGCGAAACGTAAAGCTGAAACTGAGTTGCCACCACTTTATAGCCGTGGTGTCCTCGGTAAGTATGCTCACATCGTTTCATCAGCATCTCGTGGTGCCGTTACCGACTTCTGGAACATGGATAAATCAGGTAAAGCCTAATTTGCTAACATAAAAGAAATCACACCGGACATTTGTTCGATGTGATTTTTTTGTGTTAAATCCTAAGACGGTTGATTATAGTATCATGACAAGTGATCGTCTATCTGCTGTTAGCCTGATAAAAAACCGATTGGAGATGTCCAATCGGTTTTCCTTTTATTTTCCGCCTCGAGGTGAGATACCAAGGGCAATGCGTCCATAACGACTGATACGTGTCATCTTCCAGGCTGGTGAATAAGTGGTTTCCACCTTGACGGAGTTAATGCCGTCAATGGATTTTAGCTTTTCAGCGATTTCATAAGGCATAGTCTCTTCACAGCCACACCCAGTATCAGTAAAGGTCATAAGGAAGTAGCAGTGGCCATTTTCATCGACGGTGATTTCATAAATCAAACCAAGGTTGTAAATATCTAGCTCAATCTCAGGGTCGAATACAGTGGTCATTTGTTCAACGATTGGATCTAAGAAGGGCTGGGCCAAATCATTGACCTTAATATCATCACGGAAGTTTTTCATAGGACTCATTCTTTCTATTTTGCTTTTGTTTATTATGGCATAATTTAGGGCTTTTTTCAATCTCGGATGGCAATATGAGGCTTTAGTAAGCGAGTAAAGTAACAATAAAAAAACTCCAACAGTCAAACCGTTGAAGATAATGTGATTTATGCTTCAATATCAAGTCGTTTTGCAACCAAGGTTGCTCGAATACCATCAAAAATTGGAGCAAGAATGAAAATCCCAAACCTTGTGGAATTGTTCCCACCATTCCTAGATACAACAGATCTGATACCGACCAAACCCAATTTGGAAGTACCGATTGTTTAAGTCAAAGACTCTCCTTCTATATACATTTATACCTACACATAGTTTACCAAAAGCTTAGCTTACTATCAAGTAAATTGTTTGAAGAGTGAAAGGAAAAAAGTCCTTCAGATATCCAGAATAACTAGTCAAATTGACAGAAAGGAGTGATTGTGATATTCTCATAGTAAGACATTTCAAGAGAAAATGAGGCTATTATGAGTATTGAAAAGACAGTCAGCGAGATTGCTGAAATCCTTGGCGTTAGTCGTCAAGCAGTCAATAATCGTGTCAAACAACTTCCAGAAGAAGATTTAGAAAAAAATGCTAAAGGGGTTACTGTCGTTAAACGCAGTGGCTTGATTAAGTTGGAGGAAATCTACAAGAAAACCATCTTTGACGATGAGCCAATCGATGAAGAAACAAAGCAACGTGAGTTGTTAGAGATTCTTGTAGACGAGAAAAACTCTGAGATTGCCCGTCTTTATGCTCAGTTGAAGGCTAAGGATGAGCAGTTGTCTAACATGGATGATCAATTGCGTGTCAAAGACGTTCAAATCGCTGAAAAGGACAAGCAAATCGATCAACAGCAACAATTGACCTTGACTGCTATGAAAGACAAGGAAGAGCTTAAACTGGAACTTGATGAGGCTAAGGTTGAGGTTGACGAAGCCAAGGCCCAAGTGGAAGAAATCCAGACCAAACAAGAAGAAGCTTCAAAAAAAGGTTTCTTTGGACGTCTATTTGGAAAATAAAAAAGAAGCTGGGACTCAGTCTCAGCTTTAACTATTATAGGAGATAAAATGGAAAATTTAGAAACTTATATTGCCTTTGATTTGGAGTTCAATACAGTGGATGGGGTTAGCCATATTATTCAGGTATCGGCCGTTAAGATAGACCAGCATGAGGAAGTGGGCCAGTTTGATTCTTTCGTCTATTCGGACGTTCCTTTACAGTCCTTTATCAATGGTTTGACGGGAATTACAGCGGATAAGATTGCCAAGGCACCAAAGCTAGAGTCCGTTCTGGCGGATTTTAAATCATTTGTTGGTGACACTCCACTTATCGGCTACAATGCCCTTAAGTCGGACTTGCCTCTTTTGTCGGAAAATGGTTTGGACTTGGAAGAGCAATATGCTTTAGATGTTTTTGATGAGGCTTTTGACCGTCGTGCTACTGATTTGAACGGTATTGTTAACCTTAAGTTGACTAGTGTGGCAGATTTCTTTGGAATTAAGGGACATGGCCATAACAGCTTGGAGGATGCTCGTATGACCGCACAGATTTATGAGAAGTTTCTCGAATTAGATGAGAATGCCAAACTTTTGGAACAACAGGAAGAAGTCAGTAACAATCCTTTTGCTGCTTTAGGTTTGGGAGGCCTTTTCGACTAAAGCTTTACAAGAGCTGTAAAGAGTGATAGCTAACTTTTTCTGTAAGAAAAGAAAATCCTCTAGGGTTATAGCTTGCATATTACCTTGCGTTATAAGGTAGAATCTAGGTATCAAAGGTGGTGAAAGACCTTCTTTGATAGAAAATCTTAAAAGGAGGTGACTGAGATGTCGCAGTTTTCAACAGGAGAGTTGGCTAAAGCAGCAGAAGTGTCTGTTAGGACTGTCCAGTACTATGATCAACGAGGGATCTTGACGCCATCTGAAGTCACAGAGGGTGGTCGGAGAATCTATCACGAATCAGATTTGGAACGCCTACAAGTCATTTGTTTCTTAAGAGATTTGGATTTCTCAATTAATCAAATCAAGAAACTCTTGCAAGAGGAGAATAGGGAACAGGTTTTAGAGCTTTTATTGACAGATCAAATTGAAAGCTTGGAAAAGTCTTCAGAGGAAATAGAGGTCAAACTAAAACGTGCCCGTCACTTGCAAAAAGCAACTGCTAAACGACATCAACTTTCGCTGGAAGATTTGTCAGACATTTCACGTCTTATGGAAAATCAAAAATCATGGCGTCATTTGCAGTTGAGAATATATGGGAGTGTCATTCTAATCTCCCTTCTTTATCTGATGAGCCTACTGGTTGTTATTTATTATTTTAAGGATCCCAGAGGTTTGTTTGTTGTCTGTCCTGCTTTTATTATAGTAATGAATTTAGTGATGTTTCACTATAGAAAGCAGTTTGAATACCTCTGTCCTAATTGTCATAGGACCTTTGATCCAAGTTTTAAAGAATTTGCTCTTGCCGGACATACCCCAAGGACTCGTAAGCTGACTTGTCCTCATTGTCATGTGAAGACCTACTGTCTAGAGTTGGCTAAGACTAAAACAAAATAGGTTATCGAACATAAAAAATGCTTGAGAATTACTTCTCAGGCGTTTTTAGCTTATTCAACTGAGCTTAGGGCTTCAAGCATATTAAGTTTGGCAAGACGTTTGTTGACGACGAAGCCAAGGATAATAAGGATTATGCCGATAAGAACAGCTGGTAAAAGGTAGGTAGCCAGTCCGATAGATGGATCAAACATGATACGATCTGGCGGAATGATGCTTACCATATATTGGTGGAGTACCTGTCCAAGACCAAACCCTACGAAGATACCGATGATAGAAAGGTAAATGGTTTCACGATAGATGTAGAGGGATACTTCGTTATTGTAGAAACCAAGAACCTTAACGGTTGAAAGTTCGTGGATACGTTCTGAAACGTTGATGTTAGTGAGGTTATGGAGAACAACCACAGCAAGGAGAATGGAAACCGTAATCAAGATACCAATAACCTGTGTCAATGAATTGACCATAGTGCTGATTTGCAGTTTAAGGCTGTTATTTTGAACAACACCATAAACATTTGGTAAGTTGATGAATTTGGCTGCCATATTTTCAACATTTTGCTTTGTTGGTTCAGCGAGAGTAACAAGGTTGGCATTATTCACTGAAGGTGTCCCAAAAGCTTTTTGGTAGTAGCTAGCATTCATAAAGAGGAAATGCCCCATGTACATTTCAGTGATACCAGCTATCTTAATCTTGACAGATTCATCCTGACTGTTTTGCACAGTAATGGTATCTCCAACCTTGAGGTTTAGGAGTTTTGCCATTTTTTCAGAGATAATAGCTCCGTCATTAGATAGCTTGAGAGTCTTATTACGGTCTCGGTCATGCAAGCTAACGTAACTATCAACGAGTTTATCGTCACGGTCGTTAAAGACAAGGGTTGAGATTTCCTGAGTGTCCTTGTTGCTACCGGCAATTTTTTGCAAGGTTTCAAAATGGACATTCAAGTATTCTTTAACATCCTTGCTATCGAGGAGTTTAGTGAGTTCCTCATCCAAAGCACTTGACGTATTTGGTTGCTTGGCAACAATCATATCATAGTGAATGATGTCTTCAAACTGTTGCTGGTTAAGGTTAGATACAGAAGATCGAATTCCTAAACCTGCGAAGAGCAGTGCGATAGAACCTGCGACACCAAAGAGGGTCATAAACATCCGTTGCTTATAGCGGAAAATATTACGCATGGTAACTTTTTCCGTAAAGCTGAGACGTTTCCAAAGAGGTGTGATGCGCTCTAGGACAATCTTAGCTCCTGCACGAGGTGGTTTTGGAAGGAGGAGTTGGGAAGGTTTTTCCCAGAGCTCTTTCTTGGCAACCGCAAAGGCAGGTAGCACAGCAGATAAGAGACCTAAAAGGAAGGCCACAAGAGTAAGTCCTAGGTAGAAGTGCAATTCGAAAGCAGGAAGCTGCAAATCGCTCTTATAAGTATTGTGGATTAGAATCGGAAGTAGTGTATGACCGGTAATAACACCTGCAGTTGTACCAGTAATACTCGTTATCAAACCATAAATGACGAATTTATGGATAATTCGCGAATTACTGTAGCCTAGGGCGTTGAAGATACCAGCCTTACCACGTTCCTCTTCAACAAAGCGTCCCATGGTTACAAAGGTAACCAAAGCAGCCATAAAGTAGAGAGCGACAGGGAAGATGTTACTCACATCGTGAATGATGTTAATATTACTTTCATAAGCAACATATCCCTCAGAACCCGGAATCTCTCGACGAGAGTAGAATTGATAGCTAGGCGCTGGTAAATTATCAACCATTGCTTGACTTTCTTCGAGTTCTTTTTGCTTGGCTTCAATTTTGGTAGTAGCTTCTTTGACGCTAGCGGCTTCGGCTGGGTTGCTTGTAGCCATTTGCTGGGTCTGTGCGAGTGCCGTTTCAAGTTCTTGTTTAGCTTGAGTAATTTGAGCTTGAGACTGTGACTTGATTTCAGCGAGGCGTTTCTCAGGTTCGTCTTTAAAGAGTTCCTTGAGTTCAGTCTTTCGTTCAGAAATCTTATTTGCGTATTTCTCACTAAAAGGACTAACGTTTTCCAAATCCTTGTAGCGGATGCGGGCAATCATGTAATCATTAGAAGTGAAGTCCGTCTCTGGAACAATGGCATAGCCATCCAGTTTCCCCGTACCAGCACTGGCATTACCAAGGCGGTTCCTAGAGAGAAGTTCAGAGGAATTAACAAAACCAGTAATGGTATATGTTTGTTCCTTTAATTGTTTTTGCCCTGAGCTATCTACTGGCTCAGAAAAGTTAATCTTATCTCCGACGCTATATTCTTCTTTATAGGTTGAGGAAAGAGCGATTTCCCCGTCCTTAGTAGGAAGTTTCCCCTCAATAAGGTCGTAAGTAGAGATTTTCTTAGGTTTAGAGAAAATACGAAATGCTGTATTCTTCCCCTTGATGACAGCATCTTTGAAATAACCATACTCGATGTCTACATTCTTTTTCTTAATCGAATTGAGAAGGTCCTGATCGGTTTGGTTGATACTGTAAGTGCTGATTAAGCTCAAGTCAGCTGTTTGATGCGTCTTGAAGAAGTGTTCCCCAGTTTTTTTCATATTAGGAGAAGTTACTTTAAGACCAATCAAGGCAAAGGATCCCAGTGCCATAAGCAAGGCAATAGAGAGCATACGCCCTTTAGAAGCTACAAAGGTTCGCCAAACATCTTTCCAATAAGTTGTTTTTTTCATGACGGTGCTCCTTTCTAGTATTCCAAGTCCTCGATTTTTTGTGGATTAGGATTAAGTTCCACACTCTTAATCTTGGCATCGTGCATTCGAATGACACGATCGGCAATTGGAGCTAGAGAAGCATTATGGGTCACGATGATAACAGTTGTTCCCTGTTTGCGAGCCATTTCTTGAAGGAGAGTCAGGATTTGTTTCCCTGTTTGATAATCCAGAGCCCCTGTTGGTTCATCACAAAGAAGGATCTTTGGATTTTTGGCAACGGCGCGTGCAATGGCAACACGCTGTTGCTCCCCACCAGATAGTTGTGATGGGAAGTTGTCTAAGCGGTCTCCCAAACCGACTTCGACGAGTGTTTGAGTAGCATCTTTAGCGTTTGGAACGATTTCGGATGCTAGTTCGACGTTTTCCCTGGCCGTAAGGTTAGAAACTAAGTTGTAAAATTGGAACACAAAGCCAACGTCCTCACGACGATATGTTGTCAGTTCTTTAGCTGTGTATTCAGAGATATCCTTACCATCAATAATGACGCGGCCTTCGTCATTGGTGTCCATACCACCCAAGATGTTAAGAACGGTTGATTTCCCGGCACCAGAGGCACCGAGAATAACGACAAGCTCCCCTTTTTCAATATCAAAGCTTACGTCGTTGTTTGCGATAATTTCCAGATCACCGGTTTTATAGCGTTTATAGCTATGCTTCATTTGAATATAAGCCATGAATTTCCCTTTCATACGAAAATAATGATGCTGATAATTACCTATCTTTCCGTACTCTATTGTAACGGATTTTCCTTGGAATATCTAGGTTTTGTAGCAAAAAAAGGTTTAAAAGACGATAAGATTTTCTTACATGTGACAGAAATTTGAGTGAAGCGTTTACACATGAGAAAAACCTATTCTAGATGAGCTTTGAGTGAGTTGAAAATTTGGTGGAATAGTTATAAAGTTAGGTTATTTTTAGTCTTTTACTGAGTAGATTTACTGTTTTTCCAAATTTCCATCATTGTCGAAGACTTTAGGTCGGTAAATGTTTCACCATAGGGGTGTCAAAGGGGATCTGCCTTTGCGTCAGAGTTGATGATGAGTAAAGAGTTTTTCATAGTTTCGAGCATGGATCTATCCAGAATACCACCATTTTTTTGAATTTGGAGGATACGTTTTTTATATGGGTTGATTTATTCATGGGGAAATAGCGGCCTTTTCGTAATCATTTTTTGTGTGTTAGTTATTTTTAAAGAAGTTGTAAATGCCTTAAAAATAGATATCTTAATGAGAAATGTTCATCTTTAGAATGAGTTGTTTATTGGGAGGTGTTTTATAAAGTTACTTATAAATCCTTTTGTTGTAGCTTTCTTTGGGCTAATCGGGGGACTTTAGTTTCTAATCTTATTTTAGGATGTTGAAAACTCCACTTCCTGACACAAGAATTCTATTTTATAGTTACATTGAAAGTGTTTGGACAGAATTTTGCTATCCGATAAAATTTTTGGGGAGATGAGTCAGCAAAAGTCGTTTTTGAAGAATTTGTCTAAAAAACAAGTATTATTTCCCTAAGCACTACTTAAAGAAATTACCATTTGCATAGCGTAAAAAGGCTAATCTGATAATAGATTATCATCAATTTTAAGACATGAAGTTGTCATTTATTTAAAATGCTTAAAAATTAAAGAAATGCTTGAAATCAAGGGTTTTGCATGCTAAGATTGTTATCTGGGTGAAGGGTTGGTCAAACAGCTCAACCAACCTTTTACCTCCTACAGCAGCAAATTGGACTCGGTTGTTAGCCAGTTAGAGCTAACCAAACAAATAGTGAGGGATTTATGATTAAGAATAAAGATAATGGTTTTATCGGCAAAGCAATAATCTGCTTGATTGCTACTTTGGGGGCTCTAGCTCTATTCATGGGTACCAGTGGAGCTTCAGCTGATGTCAAAGAAGCTCCAAAACTTGATTTAGATGCTAATCAAACTAAGGTTCAAACCGTTAGTGATGAGGAATTGAAGACTTATGATGGGCAAGCTCAAGATACGAAGAAACAAGATACACCTGGACAAAAACAGCCAGAAACTGAAGGATCTAAGACTTCAGATGAAGAAACTCCAGACTACATCGTTATCACTGAAGTAGTGGATTCGTCGGAGCATAAGCAGGACTCTAATCAAGTGGTTGATGGCGTCGCTCAAACGCTCGACCCAAACTTGTTGAATGAGATTTTAGCTCAAACTAGCGAAGTTGGGGAATACCAGATTTATGTCAAGAATGATGATGAGTTATTAATCTCAGGACCTGTACCTTCCCAAACAGCGAATGAAGATGTGAATTACCCTACTTTAGAAAGTTCATTGGATTCAGCGAGTATTTACTTAGGTCAAAAGAATCGTTATAAATTGGCAAACGAAGAAGACGCACAGTCAGGTCTTGCTTTGGTTGAAGAATAAAATTTTTATATGACTAACACAAAAAGACTTGGATTTCTTGTCCAAGTCTTTTGTATGTTATGACTGAGTTGCTAGATGAGTATATAGAAAAA
>NZ_KV817320.1:160543-217549 GCF_001814615.1 Streptococcus sp. HMSC078H12
AGATGAGTATATAGAAAAAGGAACCGCGAGATTCCTTTTCATTTTTTAGAATGGCAATTTACCTGCAAAGGCACCCATTGATTTTTTAGTCGCTTCGTCAATTTGTTCAAGAGCATTGTTAAGTGCTTGAACAGTCATATCTTGGAGTGTTTCCACATCATCAGGATCTACGACAGCATCAGCGAAAGTGATGTTAACGACTTTTTTGTCACCAGTTAATTCAGCAACAACCAAGTCTTGTGCTGATTTTCCAGTGAAGGTTGTAGCAGCCAATTCAGCTTGGCTTTTTTCCATTTGTTTCTGAAGCTTTTGAGCTTGCTTCATCATGTTTTGCATGTTCATCATAATAGTTTCTAGATTCCTTTCATATCAAGGGTTTAGCCCTTGTTTGTTAAATTTTACTGCCCACTTCTGCCCAGAAATAAGTAGTATAAAAATCTTAACTATTATACCATGTTTAGCTTGATTGAAAAAGTGGGAGCAGCATTGGAGGAATTTGTTAAGACTTGATTTTTTCTTATTCATAAAAAATGTTAGAGCAATCACAAAGTAACCAATCCTTAAATTGTAAGACTTGTTAAAAATAGTGTACAATGGTTTATTGTTCATCCGGTCAAAAATTCGATTGGAAATAGAAAAAGAAAGAGAAGATGACAATGAAAAAAAGTAATATTTTAGGGATTTTTGTAGGACTAATTATAGGGCTGTATACAGTCTTGGGAATGAGCCTATTTACCTTTATTAATTTAAAATTTAACTCTGTTTATTATGCTCAGCATATTCCTCATAAGGAGGGGACAGATCCGGATGTCATTATGCTGATGGAGAATATGGGTTGGGCCTATACACCGGAAATAGAAGGTATTAGCTATGATGATGATGGAATGTACGCTATAACTAGAGAAAAAGGAACGAAAACGTCTATATTAGGTCTTTCAGGTGATACTCTATTTTTTCATTCCGAATCAAATGATAGGTATCTTCTTAATCGTAATTTTTCTGTCCAACATGCTTTTGATAAACGTTATCATACTATTAAATATAATCAACGAAAAGTCCAAAAAGAAATTAGAGAAACTGTTCAACCTGTGATTGATGCTCAACCAAAACCATTAATTAATCTTCAGTGGTTGTTTAATTTAATTTATCAAAATAGGTTTAACTAGAGAAAAGGATTGCATAGAAGTGTTTTGTAGGGACTCCTGCCTTTGCTATTTGAAAGTAGTATAGGTTGAGTGAAATAGTCGGGAGAGCGGTTCGATATAATAGGTCTATTTCCTGGCTATCTATGACGGCTAACCTTTGAAAACACCTCATTTTTATGCTACTATGAAAGTTATGAAAAAACAGTTACAAGGCTTGACGCAGGTGGAGGTCAAGCGGCGGATAGATGCCGGTAAAACAAATCATTTTAAAGCAAAAACTGGCTCCAGCAACTGGGAGATTTTTAGGCGTAATGTCTTTAACTCCTTTAATATGCTCAATTTTGCTATTTTTGTGGCCTTGATTGCTGTTCAGGCTTGGTCTAATCTTTTTTTCTTCGGAATCATTGTGCTTAATGCCTTTACGGGGATGATGACAGAGTTGCGTGCCCGTCGCATGATTGATAAGCTCAATCTCATGAATAAGGATCAGATCCGTGTGGTGCGTGATGGCGAGGTTACTTCTATTGATCCGAAGGATATTGTCTTGGATGATATCATGCTCTTGTCTGCGGGTGAGCAGGTTCCTAGTGATGCCGTGGTTGTTGATGGGATGGCTGAGCTTAACGAGGCTATGCTGACTGGTGAGAGTGATCACATTCTAAAGAAAGATGGGAAGGAGTTGCTCTCCGGTTCTTATCTTGTGAGTGGTCAGGTCTATGCTAAGGTCATTAACGTAGCCGAGGACAATTACGCCAACAAGCTCATGCTAGAAGCTAAGACTCATAAGCCAATCGTGTCCCGTATTCTTTATAATATGGACAAGATTGCTAAGTTTACGGGAAAGATTGTCATACCGTTTGGGCTTGCGCTCTTTTTTGAGGCTTACTTGATTAAACAGCTCTCCCTTCAAGAGTCGGTAGTTACCAGTTCGACAGCCCTTCTGGGAATGTTGCCTAAGGGAATTGCCCTTTTGACTATTACATCTCTTTTGACGGCTGTCATTAAACTTGGGATGAAACATATCCTGGTGCAGGAGATGTACTCTGTTGAAACCTTGGCCCGTGTAGACGTACTTTGTTTAGATAAGACAGGGACGATTACACAAGGAAAGATGACAGTTAAAGGTCTGGAACTACTGTCAGAGCGTTTTACGAAAGAGGAGTTGGAGCGTTTGCTTGCGGCTTATATGCAACATAGCAAGGATAAAAATGCAACAGCTCAGGCTATTCGAAATGCTTATGAGGGTCTGGAACATCATTATCAGGTAGGTGACGTTATTCCATTTTCAAGCGATCGTAAATGGGGTGCTGTGAGCGTTAATGAACTTGGAACTCTCTTTTTGGGAGCACCTGAGATGCTTCTTAAGGAAAATCCCAAAGCAGTCGATCAGGCTCAGGCACGAGGGTCTCGTGTTTTGATTTTGGCTTGGAGTCAGTCAGGTGTTGATACAGAGACCATGATTTTGCCGAATGACGTCGAGGCTTTGACCTTACTTGAAATTGCCGATCCTATTCGTGAGGATGCTGCAGAAACTCTGGAATACCTACGTTCAGAAGATGTGACGCTTAAGATTATTTCTGGTGACAATCCAGTGACGGTTTCTCATATTGCTCATCAAGCTGGTTTTGCCGACTATCAAAGCTATATTGACTGTTCTAAGGTCAGCGATGAGGAATTGGAGGCTTTGGCTGAGGATACTGCGATTTTTGGTCGTGTATCTCCGCACCAGAAAAAGTTGTTAATCCAAACCCTTAATGCCAATGGGCATACGACAGCTATGACTGGTGATGGTGTCAATGATATCTTGGCACTGCGTGAAGCGGATTGTTCGATTGTTATGGCAGAGGGAGATCCTGCAACACGTCAGATTGCCAACTTGGTGCTTATGGATTCTGAGTTTAAGGACATTCCTGAAATTCTATTTGAGGGACGCCGTGTGGTTAATAATATTGCCCACATTGCACCGATTTTCCTCATTAAAACTGTTTATTCCTTCCTTTTGGGGCTTATCTGTATTGCCAGTATTGTTTTTGGTAAGGCAGAGTACCTCTTGGTCTTCCCTTTTATTCAAGTTCAGATGACTTTGGCGGGTCAATTTATCGAAGGTTTTCCACCGTTTATTTTAACTTTTGAGCGTAATATTCGTCCTGTTGAGAAACATTTCCTCAGACGTTCGCTCCAGTTGTCTATTCCTAATGCCTTGATGCTGGTTATCAGTGTTCTTATTTTCCATCTGTCTCAGGTCTATCTTGGCATGAGCAATACGGACATGCTGACGCTGTCTTACTATATGATGGGATCAACGGGTGTCCTTGCCGTTATTCGTGCTTGTATTCCGTTGAATAAGGGGCGTGTGGCCTTGATTATCTACTCAGTCTTTGGCTTCTTGATTAGCTCTTACTATCTTCGAGATGTGATTGAGATTTCGACACTTAATAGCTATACCTTGCCAATCTATCTGGTCGCAATGGCTATCTGTACACCACTTTTCTTCTGGATTAGCTATAAACAAGGTGCTTTCCAAAAAGCATAAAGCAAAACTCGAGCTTGGTAACAGGCTTGAGTTTTTTGATAGCTGAACAGTAGGAAAAGCCTTGATGTGTATGAGGTGTGGTACAATAGAAGCATGAAAATAGTAGGTCACTTGACGCCAAAAGTCATTAAAACTTTTGATTTGGACTACAAGCCTGGTGAAGAAATCACGCTGTCTGCACAACGTAAGAAGCATATGGAAAAACATCGCCAGGAATTCAGTGATTTTGATGCTACCTATGAACGGATTCCAGAGATTATTGCTCATCCGGACTATATCGGTCGCCATCCTAATGGTCAGTCCTTGGAGTACATCAAACGTATTGATGGTAATGTTTTGGTAGCGGTCAGATTATGTGATAAACTTAATGTCCGTACCATGTTTGTGATTAAAGATTCTAAGCTGAAAAACTATCTAAATGCTGGTAGAGCTAAGAAAATGTGATATAATATAGTTAAGAAGTAACAACGAGGGCGGAAGAGGCAGCCGCCGCACCTTCGGGTCTGAAAGAGATGCAGGACTGTCACCCTGCCGTTGTTTATCAAACCAAGAAGTCCCTTTGGGGGCTTTTTTATTTTGTGTAGCTTAGGGACAAGACTATCTCACTTTCTGGATTAGGTATAGACGAATCTTATAGGAAGGGAATTGTCAAAATTAACAGAAAATTCTTGACATCTTTTTAAAAAGGAGTACAATAGTTAGTAAATCAGAAAGTAACTGGTCTTAGATTTTCAGGGAGCCTGCGGTGATTGTGAGTAGGTAATCGAGATGAGCGAACATTGGGCTGATTGGATGATAATGAGAAGGTAACACATATTCTTCTCGGTTGGCACCCCTTACCGTGCAACTCCTTGTTAGAGGAGATAGAGATGATGGTCGTTTTTTTGAGACCATTAACTGAGGTGGTACCGTGTTAAACTAGATTTAATGCCCTCACAGAGTTTTTCTCTGTGAGGTTTTTTGTTTACTTTTATCTTTAAAGGTCTATTTACCTTAAAGAAGTATTATTTCATTATTCAATGAAAGGTTGGGTATTATGGATGCATTAAACGATATTCGAAGTGATATTGATAATATTGATAGTCAGTTAATTCGACTCCTGGCCCAACGTCAAATACTTGTGGAAAAGGCAGGGCGGCTGAAGCCCAAAGGAGATAAGTCCGCAGTCTGGGCGAATGATCGTGTTGCTCAAGTCATATCTAACCGTCGCAAGGAGGCACTAGAGCTTGGCTTATCGCCAGATGTGGCTGAAAGTGTTTGGAGAAGCATGATTCAAGCCTTTATTGCTTTGGAAGAGAAAGTGAATAAAGAACAATAATGGTGCCGATACATCCTATAAAGGAGTCTTGTATCAGTCTTATTACTCTCGATAAACCAGTTTGAAAGGAAATACTATGAGAAAAATTTTACCAGCCGATACCTTAACACCAATCTTGGCTTATATGCGTGTTCAGGGGGAACACAAGGTTATCCTTGAATCCATTCCTCGTGAGAAAGAAAATGCACGTTTTTCTATTGTTGCCTATAATCCGGTCTTTGAAGTAACCTTCAAGGATGGTGTTCTTTATGAAAATGGTAAGGCGATTGATCAGGATCCTTTCGAATACTTGGACCAAGTAACAGTCAAGGGCATCAAGTCTGACCTACCTTTCGCAGGTGGTGCTATCGGGTTTGCAGGTTATGACATGATTGGTCTCTATGAAAATATCGGTGACATTCCAGAAGATACGATTGGGACACCTGATATGCATTTCTTCATCTATGAGTCTTATTTGATTTTTGACCACAAGAAGGAAAAGGTTTATGTGGTTGAGGACAATATCTACTCAGGTCGTGATAACGATGCGGTGCGTCAAGCTCTGGGGCAGGTGGTAACTAGCCTACAGACTCAGGCGCCAAACGAGTTTACACCTCAGGCCTTGCAAGCCTTGCAATTTTCAAATCATATCGAAAAAGAAGTCTTCATGGATATGGTGGCTAAGGCCAAGAAACTTATTCGTGAGGGAGATATGTTCCAATGTGTGCTTAGTCAACGCTTTTCAGCGGACTTTGAGGGAGATCCTTTGGATTACTACCGTAACATGCGTGTGACTAACCCATCAAACTACCTTTATTTCTATGATTTTGGAGATTATCAGGTGATTGGTGCTAGCCCAGAGAGCTTGGTTTCAGTGAAAAATGGAGAGGTGGTCACCAATCCGATTGCTGGAACTCGCCCTCGTGGTGCCAATGAGGCTGAAGATGTTGCCTTGGCGGATGAACTCTCACATGACATCAAAGAAACTGCGGAACACCGTATGTTGGTTGACTTGGGACGTAATGATATTGGTAAGATTGCCAAAAATGGTACGGTCAAGGTGACCAAATATATGGAGGTTGAGTATTTCCGCTATGTGATGCACCTTACCAGTGTGGTTAAAGGGCAACTCTTGCCTGAGTTGACAGCCCTTGATGCTCTTAAATCAACCCTACCAGCTGGAACCGTGTCAGGAGCGCCTAAGATTCGTGCTATGCGTCGTATCTATGAGCTTGAACAGGAAAAACGTGGTATTTATGCGGGAGCTATTGGTTATCTGTCTGCGACAGGAGATATGGACTTTGCCATTGCTATCCGTACTATGATTCTTAAAAATCAAAAAGCCTATGTTCAGGCAGGTGCAGGTGTTGTCTATGACAGTGTTCCTGAAAATGAATTTTACGAAACGATTAACAAGGCGAAAGCTATGACAAGAATAGGAGATGCCCAATGATTTTATTAGTTGATAACTATGATTCTTTTACCTATAATTTGGCACAATACCTAGGGACATTTACAGAGGTAAAGGTCTTGCGTAACGATGATGAGACTCTCTATGAAGAGGCAGAAAAAGCTGACGGGCTAGTCTTTTCACCTGGTCCAGGTTGGCCAGCTGATGCGGGTAAAATGGAAGCCTTGATTAAGGATTTCGCTGGTAAAAAACCGATGATGGGAATTTGCTTGGGGCACCAGGCTATTGCGGAAACTTTTGGTGGTAAACTTGGCTTGGCTAAGAATGTCATGCATGGCAAACAAAGCAATATTACTTTTGAAACGCCATCGCCAATTTTCAAGGATATTGACAATGATGTCCCAATCATGCGTTACCATTCCATCGTTGTTGACCAAATGCCAGAGGGCTTTGATGTGACAGCTATCACAACTGATGATCAAGAAATCATGGCCATTCAACATAAGGAGCTACCAATTTATGGTTTGCAATATCACCCAGAAAGCATCGGAAGTCCAGATGGGCTCAAGATGGTTGAAAATTTCGTGAAAATTGTTGCAGACTAGTTAGACAGTCTTTTGACTAGATTGGTCTATGCTCAAAACATCTCCTCGTGCATCAGAAAACATTGAACAGTTTTTAAAAGGAAAACAGATATGAAAGAAATATTCCTACAAATCTCAAACCGCCAAGACTTGTCTCAAGACCAAGTCCAAGCAGTCTTTGACCGCATTCTCAAAAATGAAGTCTCAGAAAGCCAAATTGCTGCCTTCCTTATGGGGCTTAAGACTAAGGGAGAAACGGCAGATGAAATTACAGGTATCGTGCGTGCCCTTAAGTCACATGCGACTGTCTTGCCTGAGACCTTCACAGATGCTATGTGTAACTGTGGAACTGGTGGGGATCAGTCTTATAGCTTTAACATCTCAACGACCGTTTGCTTTGTCCTAGCAGCAGGTGGTATTCGTATGGCCAAGGCTGGTAACCGTTCGATTTCCTCTAAATCTGGTTCAGCTGACGTGCTTGAAGCCCTTGGAATCAACGTTGCGGCATTACCAGAAACCCTATCTAAAGCACTTGATGAGGTTGGTTTGGCCTTTATCTTTGCTCAAACCATGCATCCAGCTATGCGTTTTATCGGTCCAGCTCGCCAAGCTCTTGGGATTCCAACGATTATGAACTTGGTTGGCCCACTGGCTAATCCGCTTGACCTTGAGACACAACTCATGGGGCTCTATCGTGTGGAATTACAAGAAATTGTTGCTAATGCTATTCAACAGTTGGGACGTAAACGTGCGGTTATTATCACAGGTCCTGACAATATGGACGAAGCTGCCCTCTATGGCACTAACACCTACACCCTTTTGGAAGATGGTCACATCAGCCAGCACACTTTCACTTATGAAGATTTGGGGATGGAAAAGGTTGAGTTGTCTGACATCACAGGTGGCGATGCCAAGGAAAATGCAGAGATTCTCCTTAGTGTCTTGAAAAATGAAGCTAGTCCTTATCTTGAAACAACAGTGCTTAATGCAGGTCTTGGCTTCTTTGCCAATGGTAAGGTTGCGACCATTAAAGAGGGTGTTGAGCTTGCTCGTCAATTGATTGCGGATGGCTCAGCCCTAGAGAAACTTCGCCAACTCCAAGAGGTACAAGTATGAGTAAAGCCTTTCTCCCAACAATTTTAGAACAAAAAGAAAAAGAAGTGGCCCAGTTGGTCATGGAAGACTTGCAGCCCTTACGTCAGACCTATCGTCTTTATGATTTTCTCAAGTCAAATCAAAACAAGTTGCAAATTATTTCTGAAGTGAAAAAAGCTAGTCCAAGTATGGGTGATATTAACCTAGATGTGGATATTGTGGCTCAGGCCAAGACCTATGAGGAAAATGGGGCAGCCATGATTTCTGTTTTGACAGATGAGGTCTTCTTCAAGGGTGATATCTCCTATTTGAAAGAAATTTCGTCACAGGTGGCTATTCCAACCTTGGCTAAGGACTTCATTATTGATGAGAAACAGATTGTGCGTAGTCGTAATGCGGGTGCGACAGTCATTCTCTTGATTGTAGCGGCCTTGCCAGAGGCTCGCCTCAAGGAGCTCTACGATTTTGCGACAAGCCTTGGCTTGGAAGTCTTGGTTGAAACTCATAATCTGCCAGAATTGGAAGTGGCTCATCGTATTGGTGCTGAGATTATCGGCGTTAACAACCGTAATTTGGTCACTTTTGAGACAGATATTAACACCAGTCTTGAGTTATCAACGCATTTCAAGGACAAGCCTGTTTATATTTCTGAGTCGGCTATTTTTACAGGTCAGGATGCTGCCTTAGTTGCCCCATATTTTAATGGGATTCTGGTAGGAACTGCCCTTATGACGGCTGACAATGTGGCTGAAAAGGTCAAGGAGTTGCAAATTGACAAAGGTTAAAATTTGTGGACTATCGACACCAGAAGCAGTGGCAACTGCGGTTGAAGCAGGTGCTGACTACATTGGCTTTGTGTTTGCCAAGAGCAAGCGTCAAGTGAGTCTTGAACAAGCTCACGAGCTGGCTAAAGGGGTGACAGGCCAGACAAAAATCGTCGGTGTCTTTGTTTCACCAAGTCTTGAGGAACTGGAAAAAGCGATTGGTCAGGTTCCTTTAGATATCGTTCAGATTCATGGAACTTTTGATGAAGCTCTGATTCCAAAGATTTCAGTACCAGTTATTCGAGCTATTCAGATTTCGGATAGCGATTCTCAAGTCAAGAGCCAGGCGGATTATCTTCTCTTTGATGCTCCCATTGCTGGTAGTGGCCAGACCTTTGACTGGCAGCTTTTGGCTGACAAGCAGATTGAGCAGGACTATTTCATCGCTGGTGGCTTGACTGTGGACAATGTGGCAGAGGCCAAGGAAACTTTCCAGCCCTATGCCTTAGATGTGTCCTCAGGTGTCGAAACAGATGGTCACAAAGATTTAGACAAGATTAAAGCATTTATAGAAAGAGTGAAAGCATGACATATCAACAACCTGATGCAAAAGGATTTTACGGAAAATTCGGTGGTCAGTTCGTTCCAGAAACGCTGATGACAGCCGTTATTGAATTGGACAAGGCCTATCGTGAAGCCAAGGAAGATCCAAGTTTCCAAGCGGAATTGGATGATCTCCTCAAAAACTATGTGGGCCGTGAGACACCTCTTTACCACGCCAAACGTTTGACTGACCATATCGGTGGAGCGCAAATTTATCTTAAACGTGAGGACCTTAACCACACAGGTGCCCACAAGATTAACAATGCCCTTGGTCAAGTTTTGCTTGCCAAACGTATGGGCAAGAAGAAAATCATCGCCGAAACGGGTGCAGGTCAACACGGTGTTGCAACAGCGACAGCCGCAGCCCTTTTTGACATGGATTGTACGATCTATATGGGTGAAGAAGATGTTAAACGTCAGGCGCTTAACGTTTTCCGTATGGAATTGCTTGGTGCCAAGGTATTTAGCGTGACAGATGGTTCGCGCGTGCTTAAGGATGCTGTAAATGCTGCCCTTCGTGCTTGGGTTGCAGGTATCGAGGATACGCACTACATCATGGGATCTGCCCTTGGTCCTGCACCATTCCCAGAAATTGTTCGTGACTTCCAATCTGTCATCGGTCGTGAAGCCAAACGCCAATACGCAGAAATTTCAGGCGGTAAATTGCCTGATGCTGTAATGGCTTGTATCGGTGGTGGTTCAAATGCTATCGGTATGTTCTACCCATTTGTTAATGATAAATCAGTAGCCATGTATGGTGCTGAGGCTTCTGGTTTAGGGCTTGATACTGAAAAACACGCCGCAACTTTTGCCAAAGGCCGTCCAGGTATCCTTCATGGAGCGCTTATGGATGTCCTCCAAGATGCTCACGGTCAAATCATGGAAGCCTTCTCTATCTCAGCAGGTCTGGACTACCCAGGGGTTGGTCCTGAGCACTGTTATTTCAACGAAATTGGACGTGCGACTTACGACTCTATCACAGACGAAGAAGCTCTTGAAGGCTTCAAACTTCTGTCACGTTTGGAAGGTATTATCCCAGCTCTTGAGTCTAGCCATGCCATTGCGCTTGCGCAAAAAGTGGCAGCTAAGATGTCACCAGACCAAAGCCTCATCGTCTGCCTCTCAGGTCGTGGGGACAAGGACGTTATGCAGGTTAAAGAACGTTTCGAAGCTGAAGCAGAAGGGAAATAAACCATGACAAAAACACTAACAAAACACCTACAAGCTATCAAAGACAGTAAACGCGGTATTTTCGTACCTTACATCATGGCGGGTGACCATGCTAAAGGTCTAGACGGACTCTTTGAGACCATTGCTCTCTTGGAAAATAGTGGTGTCTCAGCTATTGAGGTGGGTATTCCATGGTCAGACCCTGTGGCCGATGGTCCCGTTATTGAACTGGCAGGACAACGTAGTTTGGCTAAAGATGTGACTTTGACAGCTATCATCAAGAAGCTTCAAGAACAAAAAACACAGGTACCTTTGGTTATCATGACCTACATCAACCCAGTTTATCAATATGGTATCGAAGCCTTTGTTAAGGATCTTGCAGATACATCTGTCAAGGGGCTCATTATTCCTGATTTGCCAGACGAACACGCTGACTTTATCACCCCTTATTTGAAAGACAGTGATATTGCTCTCGTGCCTTTGGTAAGCTTGACTACAGGTATTGACCGTCAGAAACAGTTGATTGATGGTGCAGAAGGCTTTATCTACGCCGTTGCCATCAATGGCGTTACTGGTAAGACTGGTAATTACCGTGATGACCTTGATAAACACTTGGCTAACTTGACTGCTCATGCTGACATTCCAGTCCTCACAGGTTTCGGTGTGTCAACAGAGGAAGACATCAAACGCTTTAACGCTGTGTCAGACGGTGTTATCGTGGGATCAAAAATCGTCCGTGACCTCCACGACGGTAAGGAAGAAGAAGTCGCTGAATTTGTTACATTCGGTTCACACTTTGAAAAATAGCAGATGATATTCTCCAGAAATGGGGAGTATTTTTTATCAAATCATTCTTTGGGACATTTGATTTTCCTAGTTATCAAGCTTATAATATGGGTGGATTGTAGCGAATTAAATTTATCTCTTGTTTTTATTTTCATCTTACTTATAGAAAGAAGGTAGACAAATGAAAGTATCATTGAGGGTAATACTAGGAATCTGTTTCTTAATAGGAGCCTTACTATTTTTCTATCGAGGAGAAAATCACTATGCACTGATTTTCCTTTTAGTTGGTGCCCTCTATCTCTACAAGGGCTTAAGCTGAGGGTTAAATCTCTGTTAGAAGTAGTAATAGATCATCGTAATCATCTTTCGTATATCTCGTATCAAATGAATAAGGTTTTTTAGTGACATGAATGTCACTATTTTTTTCTTTTCGAAAGCTATAGACTGATTTTATAGCTAAAAAAAGAAGAGAAGGTATCACTAAAGATGATTGATTATATTTTTTCATTCTTTGTATCAAATAAAAAAGCTCTAGCAATACTCTTTATGATAATTTGCTTGGCTGTTATTTATCCTGGCATGTTTACATTTTTGTATGGTGAAGGCAGGGATTTTGGACGTAGCCTCGTCAACTCAATCTTATCTTAGTAAAGTTTAGCACCTCTTAGGAGGTGTTTTTCTAATGCGTTGAACTATTGAAGGCTAGTATGTTCAGTGTTACAATAATGGCAATGAAAAAGAAAAGGTTTAGAAATCGTTAATGTTTACCAACAATTCCAGAATTATTTTCCCTAATAGGTTTTTGTCGCTGATTATCGAGTACGGTTATGCGATAGCACTGAGCATTATTTTCTCTAAAATCTCAGTGGACTATGTCTTAGGGTTATGGATTGCCAAATTCTTAGGAGGGATTCTTGCCAATGTGGGACATCAATTTGTAGGAAAAATCACAAATAAAAAATATGTTTTGATTGGTATTGAATTGCTTAAGGCAGTCTGTCTGGCTTTGATTTATCTTGCCATGGGTAGTGTTTTTGTATTTGCTTTGGTGGTTTTGACTGAAGTGCTGACGACTTACTTTAACAGTTTGTTGTCCTCAGCGGTGCCTGTGCTTGTAAAAAAAGTCAACTTACAAAAATTTAACAGTACTTATACCATGATTGGGTCAGCTTCCTATTTCTTAGCACCTATGATAGTTGGTCTTTGGGGTAGCCTTGATTTAGGGAGCTTATTTTTGGTCTACAGTGTGCTAACTCTACTAACAACCCTCTTATTGTTTAAACTCGGACCGATTATTTTTGACCGTGAGAATGAATCAGAAGAGGAGGTTTCTTCCAGTCAAGGTAGTCCTATTTTTGGAAGGCAGAGTGTCGTCCTTAAGATGGTTATGATGACTATACTCTTACAATCAGTGGGTGTCTTATATGATGCATATGAGGTTATCTTCCTGACCAAAGATGTCGGTATTTCTAGTCAGGCATATTCTTTCTCTCTGTCCTTCTTGGCCATTGCCTTTCTAGCAACGAGTTCAATTCTATCTTTCAAAAGTCTCACTAAATACTCCCCTATGACCGTTTACTTGTTGGGGTCTCTTGTCTATTTGGGTTACGTTGTCGTCTTTCCATTTGTACCTAACCTACCGACTGTTTTGCTTAGCTATATCTTTTTAGCAGTTGGTCAAACTATTTCTGGAATCTCGCAAAATGTTTACCTGCAAGAGAAGTTGAATCCCCTACAGCTCAACAAGCTTTATTTGAAAATCGAGGTCTTGAATCAGGTTTTGACAGGGATTGTTGTATTTGTCAGTGGTATGCTTATTAAGAGAGGTCTGCAGGTCACTACGATTTATTTGGGATACAGTCTTCCAGTCATTATACTCGTCTTGGGAATAATGCTTATGACTAAACTGTATAAGAGAAATCCTGAGGCATAACTTTTATCCAAAGATAATGAAAACATTCCAAGGTCCTTGAAGTGATCTTGGAAATTTTTTTAAAAATAAATCTACAAATGTAAACAAAACTCTTGACACGTTTCTAAGATAGCGTTAAAATGAATTTACAAACGTAAACGAATAACGAAATTCAGAAAGGAAATATCATGCTGACAATTTCATCTGCGGAATGGGAAGTCATGCGAGTGCTCTGGGCTAAGGGGCAGGCGACTTCTTCAGAGATTATAGCGATTCTAGCTAAAAAGCTTGACTGGTCGGCTTCGACAGTTAAGACCTTGCTTGGGCGTTTGGCGGACAAGGGTTACCTAACCAGTCAGCGTCAAGGACGAGGGTTTATCTATCAAGCTAGCTTGGGGGAAGATGAAGCGAATTTTCAAGCTTTAGAGGCTGTTTTTGACAAGATTTGTTTGACCAAACACAGCGATTTGTTGGGACAACTCATGGCAAAGACACCCATGACCCAAGCTGATGTGGATAAGTTACAGGCCTTGCTTCTAGCAAAAAAACCTGTGGATCAGGTAGTTTGTGACTGTGTGCCAGGCCAATGCGCCTGTGGGCATCATATGGAGATGATATAGGAAATGGCAAAAGAAACCTTTGTGGTTAATGGGATGACCTGTGCATCCTGTGTAGCCAATGTTGAAAATGCTGTTAATAAGTTGGATGGTGTGGACAAGGCTGTGGTCAACCTAACCACCGAAAAAATGTCTGTGGACTATGCTGGGGATAAGGTCAGTCCAGAAGCTATTGAAAAAGCTGTGGCTGACGCTGGTTATGAGGCCGAAGTCTACAACCCAGATACAGCTAAAAGTCAGGAAGAACGTGAAGAGGACAAGATTCACAAGGTGCGTGAGCGTCTCATTTGGTCATCAATCTTCACCGTTCCTCTCTTTTATCTGGCTATGGGGCCAATGGTCGGTCTACCAGTGCCAAACTTCTTGTCTCCTCACCATGCAGCCTTGACTTATGCCTTGGTTTTGCTAGTTTTGACAGTTCCCGTCATGTGGTTGGGCCGTTCTTTCTATAGTAATGGTTTTCGTACCTTGGCCAAGGGTCATCCTAACATGGATGCTTTGGTAGCCTTGGCAACATCGGCAGCCTTTCTTTATAGTCTCTATGGTACTTACCATATTTCATTGGGGCATGCCCGTCACGCCCACCAACTTTATTTTGAGTCAGTGGCTGTTATCTTGACCCTGATTACTCTAGGTAAGTACTTTGAAATCCTCTCTAAGGGTCGAACATCAGAAGCTATCAAGAAACTCATGCACTTGTCAGCCAAGGAAGCAACTGTCCTTCGTGATGGTAAGGAAGTCAAGCTTCCTGTGGATAAGGTTGTTCTTGGTGACCATATTGTGGTCAAACCTGGGGAAAAGATAGCCGTGGATGGTCGAGTGATTTCTGGTAGCTCTGCTATTGATGAGAGTATGCTTACAGGTGAGTCACTTCCTATTGAAAAATCTGCTGGTAAACCAGTTTTTGCAGGTTCTATTAATGGTCAGGGTAGCTTGATTTATGAAGCTGAAAAGATTGGTAAGGACACCTTGCTTTCCCAAATTATCAAATTGGTTGAGGATGCCCAACAAACCAAGGCACCGATTGCCAAGGTTGCCGATCAGGTATCAGCAGTCTTTGTTCCCGTTGTCATGGCCATTGCCCTTGTTTCAGGTCTCTTCTGGTACTTTATCATGGGACAAACCTTTACCTTCGCTATGACAGTAGCAGTCAGCGTCTTGGTTATTGCTTGTCCATGTGCATTGGGACTTGCGACACCGACAGCCATCATGGTTGGTACAGGCCTTGGTGCTGAACACGGTATTCTCTACAAGCGTGGGGATGTGCTCGAGTTAGCTCACAAGGCTGATGTCCTCGTTTTTGACAAGACAGGAACCATTACTCAGGGGAAACCTCAGCTCGTTTCTAGCTATACTTATGGCAATAGCAGAGCAGCCTTGCAGCTTTTGGCATCCTTGGAAGCCAAGTCTGAACACCCCTTGGGTCAAGCCATCCTTGTGGCAGCAGAAAATGCTAACTTGGACTTGTTAGAGATGGACAATTTCTCAAGTTTGACTGGACGAGGACTAACTGCTAGCTATGCAGGAAAAACTTATCTAGCTGGGAATCAAACCCTAATGACAGAGGAAAAAGTCGACTTGACTTCAGCACAAGCTGATTTCCAAAGTTTGACGGCTGATGGTCAGACTCCTATTTTTCTGGCTGAAGATGGTAAGTTAATCGGACTCTTTGGTGTAGCTGATCAGGTTAAAGCAGATAGTGCCGATATGGTGGTAGCTCTTCATCAAATGGGCAAGGAAGTCATCATGTTGACTGGTGATAATGACCTAACAGCCCAAGCCATCGCTCAAAAGGTTGGCATCAAGCGTGTTATCAGTCAAGTGCTTCCGCAAGAAAAATCTAGGGTGATTAGCGACCTTCAAGCAGAAGGAAAATCAGTCATCATGGTTGGTGATGGTATCAATGATGCCCCAGCCCTTGCGACTGCAGATATCGGTATTGCTATGGGTTCTGGGACAGATATTGCCATGGAAAGTGCTGATATGGTCCTTATGAAACCAAACCTCATGGATGTCGTTAAGGCTCTGAAAATTAGCCAGGCGACAATTGCAACGATTAAAGAGAACCTCTTTTGGGCCTTTATCTACAATATCTTGTCTATCCCAGTGGCCATGGGTGTCCTCCACCTCTTTGGAGGTCCCCTACTTGACCCAATGATAGCAGGACTGGCCATGAGCTTTAGCTCTGTCTCCGTCGTTCTCAATGCTCTGCGACTCAAACGCCGCAAAGTCTAAGCGTCAGTTACTTATAACTCCCGCCACTTAAGCTGTGTATCAAAAAAATAATTAAAGAAAAGGAAGAAAGAAAAATGACAAAAACATATAATATTACAGGAATGAAATGCCAAGGTTGTGTCAACACCGTTACCGAAAAACTCTCTGCTGTCAAAGGCGTAGACAAGGTTCAAGTTGACCTCGAAAACAAACAAGTCACTATCGAAGGTAAACCATGGAAGTGGTCTCTCAAACGTGCCCTTAAAGGCACTAAGTTCGAACTTGGTGATGAAATTTAAGACAGGAAAAAAACAGCTATCAGGCTGTTTTTTTCTGCCCATAATCTTTTTGAAAATCCCTCTCTTTTGTGATATGATTAAGGTAATTATGTTCTCAAAATTGAGACTAGAAAATCAAGAAAAGAAAACGGTATACCTATGTCTAAACAAATCCTTATCCTTCTCTACGGTGGACGTTCAGCAGAACGTGAAGTGTCTGTACTCTCAGCTGAGAGTGTTATGCGTGCGGTGGATTACAGCGCATTTGAGGTTAAAACCTACTTTATCACTCAGTCTGGTGATTTTATTAAAACACAAGAATTTACAGAAACACCAGGTGATGACGAGAAGCTCATGACTAATGACACAGTTGTGGCTAGTCAGGCTATCAAACCGAGCGATATTTATGAAGCAGGCGCTGTGGTATTCCCAGTTCTTCATGGTCCAATGGGTGAGGATGGTTCTATCCAAGGTTTCCTCGAAACCCTCAAATTGCCATACGTGGGTACTAATGTTCTTTCTTCAAGTGTGGCTATGGACAAGATTATGACCAAGCATATTCTTGAAGTTGCTGGTGTGCCTCAGGTTGCCTACACAGTCTTCATCGAGGGTGAAGATTTGGAAGCAGCAGTAGCAGAGACACTTGAAAAATTAACCTTCCCAGTGTTTGTCAAACCTGCTAACATGGGGTCATCTGTTGGGATTTCTAAAGCTGAAAATGAAGCAGAGCTTCGTGCAGCGATTGATTTAGCACTCAAATATGATAGCCGTATCTTGATTGAGCAAGGTGTGGTTGCCCGAGAAATCGAAGTTGGTATCCTTGGCAATACAAATGTTAAGACAACAGATCCAGGTGAAGTGGTCAAAGACGTGGCTTTTTATGACTATCAAGCCAAGTACATCGACAATAAGATTACCATGGACATCCCAGCTCACGTGCCTGCAGAAGTCATGACGCAAATGCGTGCCTATGCGGCTAAGGCCTTCCGTGCTCTCGGTGGTTGTGGTCTTGCCCGCTGTGATTTCTTCCTGACAGAGGATGGAGCCATCTACCTTAACGAGCTCAACACCATGCCAGGTTTCACCCAATGGTCAATGTACCCACTTCTTTGGGAAAATATGGGACTTTCTTACTCAGACCTTATCAAGGAATTGGTGGCCTTGGGACAAGAAATGTTTGATAAACGTGAAAGCCATTTGATTTAAGCACTATGATTTAGAACACAGACATCTTAGTCTCGGATAAATCTCTGAGACTAAGGTGTTTTTTTCTTTACAGAAATCTAGATTTTATTTATATCTTTTCTTTATCACCTCGATAAAAAATACATATTATCCAAATAATCTAACAGGTGGTAGAATAAATCTAACGTTTCAAATGAAATAAAGCAATTCGTTCGTGTTTGATGAAGATTTGCGTATCGCAATGATTATCAGAGGCGAGTGAAGGTCAAAGGGCTAGAAGTAGATGGCAGTCAGCAAGTGTTGACGGAATTTTCCACGCCTTTTGTATCTTGTAGAATTGAACACAGGCTAAATTCCTAGAGCAAAAGATAAACTTCCTAGTGTGCCAGCACACGTCGTCAGTTTCCTATTTGTTTTACGGAATTTTCTACGCCTTTTGTATCTTGTAGAATTGAACACAGGCTAAATTCCTAGAGCAAAAGATAAACTTCCTAGTGTGCCAGCACACGTCGTCAGTTTCCTATTTGCTTACGGAATTCTATACGCCCTTTGTATCTTAAATGAGGAGGTAAGTTTTGGACTGGTCCATTGTTCAACAATATTTGCCCTTTTATCAGAAGGCATTCTTTTTAACCTTACATATTGCCGTTCTGGGGATTCTTGGTTCCTTCCTTTTGGGCTTGGTGGTGAGTGTTATTCGTCATTACCGAGTGCCGATTTTGAGTCAGCTTTCGACGGCTTATATTGAGTTATCTCGTAATACGCCGCTCTTGATTCAGCTCTTCTTTCTCTACTTTGGCTTGCCTCGTATAGGTTTGGTTCTATCGTCAGAGGCTTGTGCTGTGGTAGGTTTGATTTTCTTGGGTGGTTCCTATATGGCGGAGTCCTTCCGAAGTGGTCTAGAGGCTGTTAGTCAGACCCAGCATGAAGTGGGTTTGTCTATTGGTTTGACGCCATTCCAAGTCTTTCGCTATGTGGTCCTTCCTCAGGCAGTGGCTGTGGCGCTTCCGTCATTTAGTGCTAACGTCATCTTCCTTATCAAGGAAACGTCAGTATTCTCAGCGGTAGCCTTGGCGGATTTGATGTATGTGGCCAAGGATTTGATTGGTCTTTACTACGAAACCGATGTGGCTCTAGGCATGTTGGTGGTGGCTTATCTCTTGATGTTGCTGCCGATTTCTCTAGTCTTTAGTTGGATTGAAAGGAGGTTACGCTATGCAGGATTCGGGCTTTCAGGTTCTTCTTCAGGGGAATAATTTCCTACGTATCTTACAAGGTTTAGGCGTAACTATTGGAATTTCCATTGTCTCAGTTCTTCTGTCCCTTTTACTAGGAACCCTTTTTGGGATTGTCATGACTTCGAAGTCTAAGATTGTTCGTTTCTTGTCACGTATTTATCTGGAATTTATTCGTATCATGCCCCAGTTGGTCTTGCTCTTTATTGTTTATTTTGGTCTGGCTAGGAATTTTAACATCAACATCTCAGGCGAACTATCGGCTATTATCGTCTTTACCCTTTGGGGAACGGCTGAGATGGGTGATTTGGTGCGTGGATCAATTACATCGCTACCTAAACACCAGTTTGAGAGCGGAAGGGCCCTTGGCTTGACCAATGGGCAACTCTATACCTATGTGATTATTCCACAGGTCTTGCGTCGCTTGTTGCCTCAGGCTATTAACCTGGTGACACGTATGATTAAAACCACGTCCTTGGTGGTTTTGATTGGCGTGGTTGAGGTGACCAAGGTTGGTCAGCAGATTATCGACAGTAACCGCCTGACTATTCCAACAGCTTCTTTCTGGATTTATGGCACGATTTTGATTCTTTATTTTGCCATTTGTTACCCAGTATCTAAGCTGTCTACTTATCTTGAAAATCGTTGGAGGAATTAAGATGACAGAAAGCATTTTACAAATCAAGGATTTGAGAAAGTCCTTTGGGGACAATGAGATTCTCAAAGGCATCTCCTTGGATGTTAAACAAGGTGAAGTCGTTGTTATCCTGGGTTCCTCAGGTTGTGGGAAATCGACCTTGCTACGTTGCATCAATGGCTTGGAGACCATTCAAGGAGGCGATATTCTCCTGGATGGCAAGTCTATCACTGGCAGTAAGAAGGATTTCCACTTGATTCGTCAGAAAATCGGAATGGTCTTTCAAAGTTATGACCTCTTTCCACACTTGGACATCCTGCAAAATCTGATTTTGGGGCCGGTCAAAGCTCAAGGACGTAACAAGGAAGAAGTCATTGCGGAGGCTGAGAAACTTTTGGACCGTGTGGGACTTCTGGACAAGAAGCATAGCTTCGCACGACAACTGTCAGGAGGTCAAAAGCAGCGTGTGGCTATTGTCCGTTCCCTGCTTATGCATCCTGAAGTTATCCTCTTTGACGAGGTGACAGCTTCGCTTGACCCTGAGATGGTTCGTGAAGTTCTGGAATTGATTAATGACCTCGCTCAAGAAGGGCGTACCATGTTGATTGTCACCCATGAGCTTCAGTTTGCGCGTGCCATCGCTGACCGTATTATCTTTATGGATAAGGGAGTCATCGCTGAGGAAGGGACTGCTGAAGAATTCTTCAATCATCCGAAGACACAACGGGCTCAAGAGTTCCTCAATGTCTTTGATTTTAGTCAGTTTGGTGCCTATTTGTAACCCATTGTTTTTAGTAAAAATATAATATTTTAGGAGATATTTATGAAATTAACAAAGAAAATTTTTGCCCTATTAGCCCTCGTCTTTGCCTTGGTGGCAGTGACTGCTTGCTCAAGTAACAGTAGCTCTGGTAAATCAACAGCCAAAGCACGTACTATCGAAGAAATTAAGAAGAGTGGTGAACTCCGTATCGCCGTCTTTGCGGACAAGAAACCTTTCGGTTATGTAGATAACAAGGGTGCTTACCAAGGTTACGATATTGAACTTGGTAACCGTTTGGCCAAAGATTTGGGTGTTAAACCTAAATACGTCTCAGTAGATGCGGCCAACCGTGCAGAATTCTTGATTTCAAACAAGGTAGATATTACCCTTGCCAACTTTACAGTAACTGATGAACGTAAGAAACAAGTGGACTTTGCCCTTCCTTACATGAAAGTCTCAATCGGTGTGGTGTCACCTAAAGACAAGGTCATTAAGGACGTTAAAGAGCTTGAAGGTAAAACTTTGATTGTTACCAAGGGAACAACTGCTGAAACTTACTTTGAAAAGAACTACCCAAATATCAAATTGCAAAAGTATGACCAATATAGCGATGCTTACCAAGCCCTCCTTGATGGTCGTGGCGATGCCTTCTCAACTGATAATACAGAAGTTCTTGCTTGGGCTCTAGAAAATAAAGGTTATGAAGTAGGAATCACATCACTTGGTAACCCAGATACCATTGCCCCAGCCGTTCAAAAAGGTAACAAAGAACTCCTTGACTTTATCAATAAAGACATTAAGAAACTTGGTAAAGAGAATTTCTTCCACAAAGATTATGAAAAAACACTTCGTCCAACTTACGGTGATGCAGCTAAAGCTGATGACCTCGTGGTTGAAGGTGGCGAAGTGAAATAAGACTGACAGCCTTCGTAAGAGGCGAGTCTTGCTTAATAAGAATAAAACAAACCACCCCGTGGCTATCTAGCTCAGCTAGAAGCAGGGGTGGTTTTACTTGTTTTAGGGTGATTTTTTCTCACTTTTTGCTTTTTATGTTTCTCCAACAAATGACAATACATGACAAGAAAAGGGCTCCCATCATTCCCCAAAAAAGAAATGGTTCAATATAATCAAAAAAAGTTTTGCGTTCACCATAGACCGAGGTAGAGCCATCTTTCCAAGTAATGGTTTTGTCCCTATCATCAATCCTTTTGTAGGACTCCCCATTATAAGTCAAATAATGATCCTTCCGTACATACATATTCAAATAGTTATGGCCGTTCTTTGTGGGAAGGTCTGAGAACAGACTTTCCTTGGCGTAAACTTCAATGTAGATGGTTCCATCTTTAAGACCTTTAATTTTCTGAGTTCGAGCATTTTTGATAAGGAGTTTTCCATCTTGTACAATTTCCCAATCGTACTTACGACTTTTTCCTCCTTCGTTATAGGAAATAGCAAGCTTGTGATTTTCAGACTGCCATAGCCCGTAGATACTATTTTCACTGATACCATCATAAAAGCATCTAAGATAGATGGTGACTATAGGTACCATGAATAGAAAACAAATCCTCAAAATCTTGACTAAACGGTCTTTGAATTCACCCCAACGTGCTCGCCATCCAGTTTTGTACTTTTGTGTTCTTCGATATTCATTTTGTGAATAATCTTTTCTATCAATTTCCTGTTGATCACTATATTTTTTCTTTATTTGATGCCTCATTTAGCCTATTTTTCCTTTTTAGATTTCTTTTTATTCTCCAATCGACAAAAATGGCATACAAAATCATAGAACCAATAATTCCAAATACGATATAAGGTTCCAGACGATCAAACAAGGTTATTCGTTGACCATAGGGGCTGGTAGAACCATCCTTCCAGGTAATGCTCTTGTTTTCATCATCAATCAGTTTGTAGGATTCGCCATCATAGGTCAAGTAGTTATCTTTACGGACATACATATTCAAATAGTTGTAGCCGTTCTTAGCGGGAAGGTCTGAAAACAGACTTTCCTTAGCATAAACTTCAATGTAGAGGGTCCCATCCTCTAAGCGTTTAATATCATCGATACGTGCATTTTTGATGAGGACATTTCCATCTTGAACAATATCCCAATCACGCTTACTTCCCTTTGACCCATCTTCATATGATATGGCAAGTTTATGATTTTCAGATTGCCACAAACCGTAGATACCATCTTTATAAACCCCATCATCAAAGAAAATCATATGGACGATGAAAATCGGTATCATGAGTAAGAAACATATCATAAACACATTGACTAGACGGTCTGTAAATTTATCCCAGCGTGCTCGCCATCCCCTTTTGCGTTTTTGTTCTTTTCGATATGCTTTTTGTGAATGATACTTTCGGTTGAGTTTCTTTCGGTCAGCGTATTTTCTGTTTGTTTGGTGTCTCATTGAGTTTTTCTCTCCTCTTTTGCCGAGCCTCTTTAATGATAAGAACTGAGCAAATCCCCATAAGTATCAAATAGAGGGCTTCAAAAACCTCATCTATAGTTGTTTTCCTTTCACCATAAGGGCTGGTGGAACCATCTTTCCAAGTGATGGACTTGTTTCCAGAATTGATACGCTTGTAGGACTCACCGTCATAGGTAAGATAATTGTTTTTGCGAAGATAGAAATCCATATAGCTGAAGCCGTCCTTGGTGGGTAGGTCCGTCAGGTAGCCTTCCACAGTGTAGAGCTCCATGTGAAGAGTCCCGTCATTAAGTCGCTTGACCGAGCGAGTTCTAGCAGCATAGATAATATACTTACCATCCTGTACGACTTGCCAGTCGATATTTCCTCGTTTCCAAATATGCTTATAGGAAATCGCTAACTTATGATGATCAGACTGCCAGAGACCATAAATGTTGTCTTTATTGACTGTATAATGATCGTGATAATAAAAGCCACCCCATAGTAGTGCCAGTAGAACTAAGATAATCAATTCAGCTGTTGGTTCTAGTAGGATGATTTTTCTCCAATTAAGGCGCCATCCTTTAGGTTCTTCGATACTTTGGCAGTCGCTATTTATATTTTCCTTTCCTTTAGTGAGGTTGATTAATTTTTTCTTTGTCATGCCTAATCCTTTCATCAACCATTGTAACAAATTCGTCTCCCAAGCAAAAGCTAGCCTGATTTGTGATATAATTGGGAGTGATTGCAGGTAAGAAGATCTTATTTCTTACCAGACTTGTAAAAATTAAACAGAGGATTTTAAGATGAAACTGACACTCCATGAAATTGCCAAGGTTGTTGGCGCTAAAAATGATGTCACAGCCTATGAAGATGTTGCCATTAACCAGATTGAGTTTGATAGCCGTAAGATTACAGCGGGAGACCTCTTTTTACCACTAAAAGGTGCACGTGATGGACATGATTTTATCCCAACAGCCTTTGACAATGGTGCTCTAGCGACATTCACAGAAAAAGAATTATCGGCTGATCAAGCCCATATCCTAGTCGATGATGCTCTTGAAGCCTTCCAAAAACTAGCTGCCTACTATCTTGAAAAGACCGGTGTTGACGTTGTTGCGGTGACTGGTTCTAACGGTAAGACAACGACCAAGGACATGATTTATGATATCTTGGCCACAACCTATCGTACTTACAAGACCCAAGGTAATTACAACAATGAGATTGGTCTTCCTTATACTGCCCTACACATGCCTGATGATACGGAGAAAATCGTCCTTGAGATGGGGCAAGACCACATGGGAGACATTCACCTCTTGTCAACCTTGGCGAAGCCAAAAACAGCTGTTGTTACCTTAATCGGAGAGGCTCATTTGGAATTCTTTGGTAGCCGTGACAAGATTGCTCAAGGTAAAATGCAAATGCAAGACGGTATGCCTGATGGTAGCCTCTTGCTGGTACCTAGTGATCCTATCGTCGATCCATTCTTGCCAAGCAATCTTGAAGTGGTACGCTTTGGGGATGGTGCGGAGCTTACGGTCTCTGAGTTGACAGAGTTCAAAGACCACCTCACCTTCTCAACAAACTTCCTAGACGGACAAGTTACTTTGCCAGTCACTGGAAAATACAATGCCACAAATGCCATGGTTGCTGCCTATGTCGCAAAACACTTGGGTGTAACTGAGGAAAATATCCTCTCAGCTCTTGCTAACTTGCAGCTTACAAAGAACCGTACTGAATGGAAAAAAGCAGCTAACGGTGCCGACATCCTTTCAGATGTCTATAATGCCAATCCAACAGCCATGAAGCTCATTTTGGAGACCTTCTCAGCCATTCCTAAGAATGAAGGAGGCAAGAAAATCGCTGTCTTAGCCGATATGAAAGAACTCGGTGAACAGTCCGTGCAACTTCACACGCAGATGATACTAAGTCTGACACCAGATGCTATTGATACGGTGATTTTCTACGGTGAAGACATTGCAGAATTGTCACAACTTGCTAGCCAAATGTTCCCTCTTGGTCATGTTTATTATTTCAAGAAAACAGCTGACGAAGACCAATTTGACGCTATGGTTAAGCAAATCAAAGAAAGCCTAGGTGAGCACGATCAAATCTTGCTCAAGGGCTCTAACTCTATGAACCTAGCTAAGGTCGTGGAAGAATTACAAGCTAAGAATTAAGTTCTCTAACCTGCTCTCTAAAGCAGGTTTTTGCTTTACCCTGAAATTTGATATAATAGCAGGCATAGTAATTTCAGCAGGAGAAGAGAATGAAGAATTTTTTGACAACCACCCAAACTCATCCACCTCAGATACCTTTGCCCTATTATTTGCTTATGCTTTTGGCGATGGTACTTCTGAGTTACTTGAGTTGGCGTTGGTATAAGAATAAGATATGGCGTTGGACCTTTCTCACTTTCCAAGCCATTCAACTCTTTGCCCTTTATACCTGGTACCTCTGGCAGGGCTTTCCACTTTACATTAGTCTGCCCCTTTACCATTGCCGCATGGCCATGTTTGCTGTTCTCCTCCTGAAAAATAGTAGAATAAAGAGCTATTTCGCTATTATGGGAGTTGTCGGGACTTACTGTGCATTGATTTATCCAGTATTTGATCCCTATGAGTTTCCACATATCACAGGCTTTTCTTTCCTAATTGGTCACTATGCCCTACTGGTCAATAGCCTCAATGTCATTTTTAACAGTTATAAAATCCATCCCGTCAGCAAGCGGCTGATTGTGGTGGCTACCTTATTACTAAATCTAGCTTTGGTAATAGTTAACCAGACCATCGGTGGAAACTATGGCATGCTTAAACACACACCATTTATTATGGGAACTCCCTTACTTGTCAAATACCTTGCTGTTTCAGGAGCTCTGATTATTCTCATGATAATCATGAAAAAAGGTCTGGAGCATTTTGAAGAGAAATATTAAATAAATGAAGAAACACGCTATCAGAAAGTTGATAGCGTGCTTTGTCAATTTATTTGTTTTATTCTAGTTTTATTCTAACACAAAACGCTTTCAGAATTGCTTTCACACTGTAATTTGGATATAATAAAAGAGCTGTGCCTGCGAGAATTATCGCAAGCCTTGACAACAAATGTAGCTTTCAAAAGACAGAAATTTTCTGAAAGAAGTGCTACAACGATCTTGCTTTTCGTTCTGGTAAAAACCCTATTGCTATTAGTAGCTCTGGGACATGTGATTTTTGAGATTTACAAAGAAGCTGCTGACATCCATACCACTAAGGAAAAGTAACAAAAAGATTATTTTTAAAAAAGAAAGAAAACTATGAGCATTCAAGACGAAATCAAAAAACGCCGTACTTTTGCCATCATCTCTCACCCCGATGCTGGTAAAACAACAATCACTGAACAATTGCTTTACTTTGGGGGTGAAATCCGTGAAGCTGGTACCGTAAAAGGTAAGAAAACCGGAAACTTTGCCAAATCAGACTGGATGGATATTGAGAAACAACGTGGTATCTCAGTAACTTCATCTGTGATGCAGTTTGACTATGCGGGTAAACGTGTCAATATCCTTGATACCCCAGGGCACGAAGACTTCTCAGAAGATACCTACCGTACCCTTATGGCGGTTGATGCTGCCGTCATGGTTGTTGACTCAGCCAAAGGTATCGAGGCCCAAACCAAAAAACTTTTCGAAGTTGTCAAACACCGTGGGATTCCTGTCTTCACCTTCATGAACAAATTGGACCGTGATGGACGTGAGCCACTTGACCTCTTGGAAGAGTTGGAAGAAGTGCTTGGTATTGCCAGCTACCCAATGAACTGGCCTATCGGTATGGGTAAAGCCTTCGAAGGACTTTATGACCTCTATAACGAACGCTTGGAGCTTTACAAAGGTGACGAGCGCTTTGCCAAGATTGAAGATGGTGATACTCTTTTTGCCAACAACCCATTCTATGAGCAAGCTAAAGAAGATATTGAACTCTTGACAGAAGCGGGTAATGAATTCTCTGAGGAAGCTATTTTAGCTGGTGAATTGACACCGGTCTTCTTCGGTTCTGCCCTTACTAACTTTGGGGTTCAAACCTTCCTCGATACTTTCCTCAAATTTGCGCCAGAACCACATGGTCACAAGACAGTGGATGGCGATGAGATTGATCCTCTCAACAAGGATTTCTCTGGTTTTGTTTTCAAAATCCAAGCCAACATGGACCCACGTCACCGTGACCGTATTGCCTTTGTTCGTATCGTGTCTGGTGAATTCGAGCGTGGTATGAGTGTTAATCTAACACGTACTGGTAAAGGAGCTAAGCTCTCCAACGTCACTCAGTTCATGGCCGAATCCCGTGAAAATGTCGAAAATGCCGTGGCTGGAGATATTATCGGGGTTTACGATACAGGAACTTATCAGGTTGGTGATACCCTTACTGTAGGTAAAAACAAATTTGAATTTGAGCCACTACCAACCTTTACGCCCGAGTTATTCATGAAAGTCTCTGCTAAAAACGTCATGAAGCAGAAGTCCTTCCATAAAGGAATTGAACAATTGGTGCAAGAAGGAGCCATCCAGCTCTACACCAATTACCAAACAGGTGAATACATGCTTGGTGCCGTTGGTCAACTTCAATTTGAAGTCTTCAAACACCGTATGGAAAATGAATACAATGCCGAAGTCGTTATGACACCAATGGGTAAAAAGACTGTGCGTTGGATTCAACCTGAGGACCTTGACGAACGCATGTCATCAAGCCGAAACATCTTGGCCAAAGACCGCTTTGACCAACCAGTCTTCCTCTTTGAAAATGACTTTGCCCTCCGTTGGTTTGCGGACAAATATCCAGATGTAACGTTGGAAGAGAAGATGTAATGTACTAAGCTTGCTTGGCTATTTCATAGCCTAAGCAATCTACGCCACGTCCTATGGGACAGTGGCTAAGTCTCTTACTAACTCGAAAACGGAAAATAATCGTTTCCGTTTTCTCATGTCGTAATACTATGTATAGTTTATGTAAATCGTTCATCTTTTGACGCTAGCTAGCCGTCTCACTAACTATGTCAGACGAATAATATGGATTCATCTGACTTCGTGTCGTAATATCTCATAAAAACATGAAAAACCATAGGACTGTCAATTAAGACTGTCTTATGGTTTCTTTTATTTTTCCGTATTGAGTAATCTGCCTAGGAATCGTTGTAGAGCGAAGAAAACAATGAGGCTGGCCAATGTTTCTCCTAGGAAAGATGAGCTATTGACAATGAGTGAATAGAGATAAGGGCTTTGTCCCTTAGGGGCATAGCTTCCCCAAAAGATGACACCGGCTATAAAGTGAATGAGGTAACGAGCAAAGCTACCAAGCAGAATCCCCCAAGTGATAAGCATCAGAGACTTGACTTTATTGTCTTGTTTAATGGCTTTATCAAGGGCTGGTTTGACCACACCACTGATACCAATCAGACTAAAGGCGACAAAGTACTCCAGAAAACCTTGTGTCAAGGTCAGCCAACCACCGGCGGCTTGCCCTGTAACAACTTGAAGTAGCCCCCAGATAAGACCGCCCATAGCACCAGCTTTTAAGCCCCAGCGAAAACTGAGGAGAAAGATGGGCACCATCTTAAAGGAAAGGGAAATCCAAGGACCTATGGACATGGGTTGAGTAACCAAGTCGAGAATGTAAGCAATAGTTGCAAAAAGGGCAACCTCAATCATTGGTCGAATACTTGTTTTCGACATAAAAAAACCTCCTATACCAATCGTCTTGATTGGCTATTTTTGCCACATCAAAACGTTGTCATAGAAGTTCTTCTATTTCAATCTATTTTGAGACACATCCCTACGCAGGTCTTAACCTGATCAGGTGGTAAGAGTTTAGGCAAGTCTTGAAAAAAATTCAAGCTAGCCATTCTCAGCAATTGCTCCTCTTGTGACTCCTTAATTGTACTACCAGAAACCCATTTCTGCAAGTGTCTGAAATCCTAAAATTGTGGTATAGTTAAAGCAAGGATTATCTTTACAATAAAAAAGGAGAAATAACTATGGGACTTTTTTCAGGACTGCTTGGCAATGCATCTAAAAAAGATAATGATAAGGTTGAGCGTCAATTGGAGGGCATCTTAATTCCAGGTGAACAGGTGGAGTTAGCCTATGCCCTTGTTCGTGACTTGATTGTCTTTACAGAGAAGCGCTTGATTTTAGTCGATAAACAAGGTGTTACAGGGAAGAAGACTTCTTACAAGTCTATCCCTTATCACTCAATCTCTCGTTTCACTGTAGAGAGCTCGGGCCACTTTGACCTAGATGCTGAACTTAAGATTTGGATTTCATCAGCACTTGAGCCTGCAGAGGTCCTTCAATTTAAGAGTGATAATAATGTCTTTGAAATCCAACAAGCTTTGGCAGCAGCAGTGCTGGAATAATGAGGAAGAAAAATGTTTATTGAAAAAGAACTGGGTTATAAGCGTCACTGGATTAATATCGACTCAGATATTATTTCTGAGCAATCCTATCTTTATACCAAGTATGATATTGATCAGGAAACCATAGAGTATGCTTTGGATAAAAATGAACGAGCTCACATGGACTACAATCGTGAGAATGGGACAATCACCTTTATCTATAACGTTCTGGCGCTTGAAAAGGACAAGGAATACTATGAAACCATTCCTCTGACCTTTATTGTTCAAGATACGCGTTTGGTGACCATTAGTAACGAGGATAACGCTTATGTGATAAGCAAGATGCAAGATTATGTGGATAACCATGAGGATTTGTCTATCTACAAATTGCTCTTTGCAGGACTTGAGATGATTTCAAATGCCTACTATCCCGTCATTGAATGTTTGGATCAGCAAAAAGATGAGGTTAGTCGACGCCTAAGACAGACAACGACGAGTAAGAATCTTTACGATCTTTCAGATTTGGAAATAGGCATGGTTTATTTGGTGGCTGCCGCTACACAAAACCGTCTTCTTTTGGAGCACATCAAGGGGCACGCCATTTATCGTCGTCTCAACGAGGTCGAAAAAGAACAGTTTGATGATGCTATGATTGAAGCTAGACAGTTAGTAGCCATGACGGACCTCATTTCTAAGGTCTTACAGCAATTATCAGGTTCTTATAATAATATCCTAAACAATAATCTGAACAACAACTTGAGTAATTTGACCATTATTGAGGTACTCTTGGGAGTGCTCGCCGTCATTACCGGTTTCTTTGGGATGAATGTTCCTTTACCGTTTATGACGGTTAGTCCAGCCTGGATTTTCATCATTATCGGTAGTGTGATTCTTTGTTTGGTCTTGGCCCGCCACCTTCGTTGGTTGGTCCATAAATAATAATTAGTGAGTGAAACCGTCTTCTCAAATTGAAGGCTGTTTTAAAACGTTATTTTCTGTCTTTTTATTTCTAAATATGATAGACTAGATGAGTTGTTAAAATAAACGACTATTAAATACAGGTAGTTAATCTACTACACAACCAAGTCTCATAAGGTGGCTTCGCACCGCCTTCAAATAGAAAGAAGAATACTTTGAAATTTACAGATTTAAACCTATCAGAAGACATCCAATCAGCTGTTGTAGCTGCCGGTTTTGAAAAACCATCACCTATCCAAGAGTTGACAATTCCACTCGCTCTTGAAGGTAAGGATGTTATCGGTCAGGCCCAAACTGGTACTGGTAAAACAGCTGCCTTTGGTTTGCCTACCCTAGATAAAATTCGTACAGAAGAAAATACAATCCAAGCCCTTGTTATTGCCCCAACACGTGAGTTGGCAGTGCAATCTCAAGAAGAGCTTTTCCGTTTTGGTCGTGACAAAGGCGTTAAAGTTCGCTCAGTCTACGGTGGTTCTAGCATTGAAAAACAAATCAAGGCCCTCCGTTCAGGTGCCCACATCGTTGTAGGGACACCAGGTCGTCTCCTTGACCTTATCAAACGTAAGGCTCTTAAACTCAATAACATCGAGACTTTGATTTTGGATGAAGCGGATGAAATGCTTAACATGGGCTTCCTTGAAGACATTGAAGCTATCATTAGCCGAGTGCCAGAAGAACGTCAAACTCTCCTTTTCTCAGCAACTATGCCTGATGCCATCAAACGAATTGGTGTGCAGTTCATGAAAGACCCTGAGCATGTGAAGATCAAGGCTAAAGAATTGACCAATGTTAACGTTGACCAATACTTTATCCGGGTGAAGGAACAAGAGAAGTTTGATACCATGACTCGTCTTATGGATGTTGATCAACCTGAATTGTCAATCGTCTTTGGACGTACCAAACGTCGTGTGGACGAATTGACACGTGGTTTGAAACTTCGTGGTTTCCGTGCAGAAGGTATCCACGGTGACCTTGACCAAAACAAACGTCTTCGTGTTATTCGTGACTTCAAGAACGACCAAATCGATATCTTGGTTGCGACAGACGTTGCGGCGCGTGGTCTTGACATTTCAGGTGTTACTCACGTCTACAACTACGATATTCCACAAGACCCAGAAAGCTATGTTCACCGTATTGGACGTACAGGTCGTGCAGGTCAATCAGGTCAATCGATTACGTTTGTAGCACCAAACGAAATGGGTTACTTGGGAATCATCGAAAACTTGACTAAGAAACGTATGAAAGGCCTTAAGCCACCAACAGCTCAAGAAGCCTTCCAAGCTAAGAAGAAAGTTGCCCTTAAGAAAATTGAACGTGACTTTGCGGATGAAGCTATCCGTGCTAACTTTGATAAGTTCAAAGGCGATGCGGTTAAATTGGCTCAAGAATTCACACCTGAAGAATTGGCGCTTTACATCTTGAGCTTGACCGTTCAAGATCCAGAAACAATGCCAGAAGTGGAAATTGCGCGTGAAAAACCATTGCCATTTAAACCATCAGGTGGTGGCTTTGGTGGTAAAGGTGGCAAAGGTGGCCGTGGTAACCGTGGTCGCGATAACAACCGTCGTGGTGGATATCGTGGCGATCGTAACCGTGATGATCGAGACGGTGGCCGTCGTGACTTCAAACGCAAGTCTAAGAAGAACAGTCGTGACTTCGAAAATCGTGGCAACAAACGCCCACACCGTACCTCAAGTGAAAAGAAAAACGGCTTTGTTATCCGTAACAAGGGTGATAAATAAACAATGAAAACGCTCTATGAAAATAGAGCGTTTTTTATTATTTGCCTAAGTGATTAAATTTTTATAATCTTAAAGATTAATATATATAACTTATTCTCTATTTGATATAATTGCACTATCAAGAGTAGGAGAATTTGAAAGTTATGAAAAAATGGTTTATAGCATTTTTAACAGTCTGTTTGATGTTTTTAGTATTAAAACCATACCGAATTTTAGGTGATACATACTATTTTGATGTACAGTCAGCTAATAAAAATCTGACATTATTTAATGCTGGTGAGGGATATGAGAAACAGAATAAAATAAATAAGAAGGACTTACACTATGGTTGGAATTTAGGTAAATTTGAAGTCTCTGGTTTCTCTAGTCAAACAGATGGTGACATACCGGTTTTTTATAAGACTACGGGAGATAATCTTATTCTGAAATTTAATTTGTTACAAAATATTGATAAGTTAAATAAAAAAGAAATGCATATTATTGAGGATAAGAAGGGACAAGATGTATTATTTGAAACTGAGAAAACAAATTTTGGAAAAGGTGCATTGATTATAAAATATACCGCGACAAACAATAATTCTGAATCTCCTAAAATATACACGGATTTTTTAACTGGTAAATCAAAGAATGCTAAGAATATGTCCGTTACTTTGAACGAAGAAGGAACGTATGAAATTGCCCTAGATTATAGAATCAAAAAAGATGGGACGAAAGTTTTTAAAAAAGTCATTACTTGGGACTCAGAGAGATATCGGATGAGCTTCAAATTTAAAGTATTAAACGCGAAAGCAATGGGATATTTGTTTGATTTAAAGTCAAACTCAGAGTTATCTAATAATGCTATAGCGAATGATGGTTTTAGAATAGATTTAGCAAACTCAAAAACATTAAAAGCAGAGGTGAGACGAGAAATTTGGAATGATGGTGAATGGGATTCAAAAGGTGTAGAACCTGCTTATGATGGTAAAAAGTATACTAAAAACGGTAAATATACTATCACTTTTAGTAACGAAGCGACCTCTGAATCAGTAACTAAAATTATATATGTTAATGAGAAAAAACATTCTTAGATACTAGGAGTCATTTATGAAAAAAATTCTATCAATAGTTGGGGTATTTATCTTACTTTTTGCTTTAGGATCAACTGCATTTAGTCTTTTTTATAGTGAACAAAAGAAAAATAGGATGATTTTTACAGAAAATTCTTCAGAAACCCAACAAAGTCGATTGTATGATGAGCTTGTAAAAGAGCTAGGAGATGATTACTTTATTGAAAATGTAAATTCGACTTATGTCTCTGAAGAGTATGTAGAAGATTTAGAATATAATTCAAAAAAGAATATTTACTTTGGATACACCTCTGAAGAGTTGGATAAGGAATTTGGTGGAAAAAAATATGTCTTTACTTATGATAAAAAAGTAAATTCAACCAAGGTTAAAGAATTTGAAAAGTATGATGATACTTACGATAAAGCTTTAAAAAATGTGGCTGTGGGTTCTGGCGTAATAATTACATGTATTACCGTATCATCTCTGACAGCGGGAACAGCACCTGCGATAAGTGTTATTTTAATGACAGCTGCTAAGACAGGAGCAGTTTCGGCTCTATCTACTGGTACGATGTCCGCATTAACTGCTGGTGTGATTGAAGCTGTAAAAACAAACGATAGTGAAAAGGCGCTTAAAGCAGCAGCTAGTGAAGGTAGTAAGGGATTCAAGTGGGGGGCCATTGCAGGTAGTGTTGGTGGTGGCTTTAGCAAATTTAAAGTTTTAAAGGGTGCAACACTAAAAGGTCTAACTATGAATGAGGCTGCAATTATTCAGAAAAAAACTAACTGGCCTTTGGAAGTAATCAAAAATATATCCAGCATGGATGAATATAAACTATATGAAGCAGCAGGATTAAAAGTACAGGTGATTAACGGTCGAATTATACTTGCACAACCGATAGATTTAACAATTAAGAGTAAGTTAGGTGGAAAAACGGTGACTAATCTTGAGAGAATATTGAAGGGGGCTTCCCCTGTAGATAAAACTGGTACTCCGTTTGAACTACATCATATTGGTCAAAGTACAAATTCACCTTTAGCGATATTAACTAGAGAACAACATCGATTAGGAGAGAATAATAAAATACTTCACAATTCTAAAATAGAAAAGGGAGTGCATAAAGCTCTTGAAGATAATAAATGGAAGAACGAGAAAAAATCTATTTGGAAAGCTATCGGAGAAATCTATAAAGGGTCTGCATAATGTCGAGTAATTTGATTGAAATATTAAAAAATAACAGTGAAGTGATTCATGGGCAAGGTGTATCAATAAGTAAGGTTAAGGAAGCGGCGAAAATGCTGGAACTAACATTTTCTTTAGATTACATTGATTATCTAGAACATTTTGGTATTTTGGCTTACGATGGTCATGAATTGACAGGATTAATTGGAGATGATAGGACAAATGTTGTAAATATAACCAAAGAATTATGGAAAGAAAATCCATTAATTCCACATAATCTTTATGTGATTGAAGATACAGGAATTGATACAATAGTGGTTTGGCAAAATGAAAAAGGTCAGATTTTTCAGTCAGCAGTTGGTTTAGAACCTGTTAAAATTTGTGATTCACTAATAGAGTTTCTATTTGATTATTAATTCTTCAGTAATGTGGTGAGAGATAGTAAAAGTGATAGCATGATGATTTTTCCTATATCAAAAAAACACACGGTTATTTTTCCGTGTGTTCTTTGATATAAGCTAGTTTTTTTTCTCGGCTTTTTTTCTTAAAGAGTGCTTCGGCGCTCATGGCTTCTGGTTTGCTGGCGAAGGCTTCTGAGTAGAGGAGTTTAACTGGTAGGCGGGCTCTGGTGTACTTGGCGCCTTTGCCTGCGTTATGGGTTTTGAGGCGGCGTTCGACGTCTGTGGTATAGCCTGTATAGAGGCTGCCATCGGCACACTCAACCACATACATGTAGGCCTTGCTATTCTTTTCTATCATCGTCTAGGACTCACCCTCAGTCTTTTTTCCAAAGTAAATCTCAAAGATTTCGTCAGTATAATCACCATTTTCCTTATGCACAAAGAGAGGTGGAAGGATTTTCAAGCCATCTGTCGAGCCGTCTTTAATGGCTTCAATCAGGAGCATATTAGCCTCACGTCCCATCTTAGGATAGATAAACTGGATGCGTTTAGGTGCTAGATTATATTGGCGCATGGTGTCAATGATATCCAAAAAGCGGTCAGGGCGATGCACCATGGCAATGCGTCCATTGGATTTTAGGGCATGACGTGCGACCTGACAAATTTCCTCCAGATTGGTCGTGATTTCGTGACGGGCCAGGAGGTAGTGCTCTGACAGATTCTTCTTGGACGTTTCTGTCGCCTTAAAGTAAGGTGGGTTACAGAGAATAAGGTCTACTTGAGATCGCGGCGCATGGTCAAGCAAATTTTTCAGGTCGTCATTGACAACAGTCACCTGATTCTCTAGTTGGTTGAGAGTGACGGAACGCTTGGCCATATCAGCCAGACGTTCTTGCAACTCAACCAAGGTAATCGGTGCCTCGGTGCGTGTGCTGGCAAAGAGGCCAACGGCACCATTTCCCGAACAGAGGTCGACGATTAATCCCTTCTTTGGAATTTTTGGAAACCGAGAGAGGAGGACGCTATCAATAGAGTAGCTGAAGACCTCCTTATTTTGAATGATTTTCACATCTGTGGAGAAGAGCTGGTCAATGCGTTCTCCATCTTTTAAAATTGGATTTGTCATAGTTTTTATTGTAACAAAAAACAGCTCCCAAAGGAACTGTTGCGAGTGATTACTCTAGGACACCGAAGGTATATCCTTGATTTTTGAAATATTCGATAATTTGTGGAAGGGTCTGAACAGTCAGCTCCTTACCAGCTGTATCGTGCATTAGTACAACTTTAACAGTAGTTTCAGGGAAATATTTCTGTGAACCGTCCATATAAGCCATCATGCTTTCAGATGTGGTTGGACGAACAGAGAGTGGTTCTGCATCTCCACAGAGCATGTTCCAGTCAATCCACTGGATATCTTCCTTGGCGAGAGCATGGTCAGTACTTTCTAGACCTTGCCATGACATATGACCACCAGGATAACGGAAAATTCTTGTCTTGAAGTCCTTGCCTAAGATAGCTTGGAAATTGGCATTGGTTTGGTTAACCTCAGAAACAATTTGACTTTGATTTGGAACGCGCCCAGGATAAAGTAGGTTAAAGTTGTGGCTAAGGCTATGGTTAGCAATAGCGTGCCCTTCTGTAATTTGACGTTTGAGGATGTCCGCGTTTTCTTGAGTAATAGTATTCCCAATGTGGAAGAATGTGGCATGAACACCGTATTCTTTCAAGATACTCATGACTTGTGGGGTCAGTGTTGGATCAATTCCGTCATCGAAGGTTAAAAAGACAACCTTACCGTCAACATCTTGAGATACACCACGGATAGTGTTATTAACAGCAGTAACGTCGTAGGCATAGTCAGAGGCTTCAATGCTATGGTTACTACCTTTTTTGAGTTGTGTTTTATCATCTTCTTTAGCTTTTTCTGAAGATGAGCTTGTGCTATTAGCGACTTGTTCAGTCTTTTCAGCCTTGGCTACTTGTTCAGCTTTAGAGCTGTGGCGTTGTGACAAGGCAAAGCCTAGAATAGCCAGTACGGCTAGGTTAGCAATAATGAGGCATAGATTAAGTGCCTTCCTGTTTTTCCCTATAATCTCAATACATTTTTTCATAGTTACATTATAGCTCAATATATTAGAAAGTGCCACAACATTTTCAATTGTTTTACAAAGAAATTCGATGAAAAAGCACTCCTTTTTTTGGTATAATAGTAAAAAACTTGTAGAAAAAGAGGTAAAAACGTGTTTTACGCTTATTTACGTGGGCTTGTTGTCTTCCTTCTATGGATTATCAATGGGAATGCCCATTACCACAATCGCGATAAATTATTGAACAAGGACGAAAACTATATCTTGGTTGCTCCGCACCGAACTTGGTGGGACCCTGTTTATATGGCTTTTTCAGCTCGTCCTAAGCAGTTTATTTTCATGGCTAAGAAAGAACTCTTCAAGAGTCGTATCTTTGGTTGGTGGATCCGCATGTGCGGAGCCTTCCCAATTGACCGTGAAAATCCTGGTCAGGAAGCTATCAAGTACCCTGTTAACATGCTTAAGAAGAGTAATCGTAGTTTGATTATGTTCCCAAGTGGTAGCCGCCATTCATCTGATGTTAAGGGTGGGGTTGCGGTTATCGCTAAGATGGCCAAGGTTAAGATTATGCCGGTTGTCTATCAAGGACCTCGTGAACTCAAGGGACTCTTGACAGGTGAACGTGTGGATATGAACTATGGTAATCCTATTGATATTTCAGATTTGAAGCGTTTGAATGACGAAAATATTCAAGAGGTTGCTCGTCGTATCCAGTCTGAATTTGATCGCCTTGATGAGGAAGCTTTGAGCTATCAAACAGGCAAGAAACCCAATCCTTTGACTTATATTTACCGAGTACCTCTCGGTATTGTGGCTATCATTGCGGTACTTTTGACCATGGCTTTCTCATATGTAGCTAGCTTTGTTTGGAATCCTGAAAAACACCGTGCCAAAGAAACACAGAAATAGGCTAATAACTCTGTCAGACATAGATCTGATGGAGTTTTTTTTCTTTTTGATATATTTTTCAAGTTTTTTACGAATATGAAAGAAAATATATCAATTAAGGAGAATAGCGTGAAGGAAAAGATTCTAGCCTATGTCAAAGATAATCGTCTGTTTGTGAGTGTCATCGCTGTACTGATGATGATTTTTTGCTTCTTTCTATGGATGACTTGTGGTGCCGGCAACAGCATGGAGGCGGAGACGTCTTATACAGATGTGACAACCTTGTCTACCTCTTCATCCAAACAAAGCTCAAAATCACTTACGGAATCGTCGTCTGAGTCACAAACTGAAGGAAGTGAAAAAGATAAGTCAAAAGTAACGGTAGATGTTAAGGGGGCTGTGGTCAAGCCAGGTGTCTATACGCTAAAAGCAAGCGCTAGGGTGACAGATGCCATTCAGGAAGCAGGAGGAATGACAGAGGATGCGGACGCTAAGAGTGTTAATTTAGCCGCAAGCTTGTCAGACGAAGAGGTTATCTATGTGGCAACTAAGGATGAAAACCTTTCTGTCCTTGGTCAATCAGGAACTAGTCAGGTTTCTGACAAAGGAGGACAAACTAATGCTAAGGATGGGAAAATTAACTTAAATACAGCGACTGCAGAGGAATTGCAAACCATTTCTGGAATTGGAGCTAAGCGAGCAGAGGATATCATAGCATATCGTGAAAGTCATGGCGGCTTTCAGTCTGTAGATGACCTGAAAAATGTTTCAGGAATTGGTGATAAAACGTTAGATAAAATCAGAGAGTCCATATATGTGGCTTAAAAAAGCGCCAATCAATCTCTTTTCCCTAGCACTCTTAATAGCTGTCCTTTATTTTACGATTTTTGTATCTAATTTCTATGCTATTGGGACTTTTGTCTTTCTGATGGTCTGTTTTTTGAAGCATCATTGGAAGAATAAGGCAGCCCTAAAGTTGGTGGGACTTGTAGGTAGTTTCTTTTTGGTCTACTTTTTATTCTTGCATCATAGAGCTAGCATACAAGATAAACAAGCTCCTGTTGAAATCAATCAGGTGACTCTGGTTGCTGATACGCTGTCGGTTAATGGTGAGCAATTATCAGCTATTGGAAAGGCAAAGGGACAAACCTATCAGGTCTTTTACCGACTCAAATCTGAGAAGGAGCAGCATTTTTTTAAGACTGCTAGTCAAACGATGGTATTAAAAGGGAAAATAAAATTATCCCCAGCAACTGGTCAACGTAATTTTCAAGGGTTTAATTATCAGTCTTATCTAGCCAGTCAAGGTATTTACCGAATGGCTCAGATTGAGCGCTTGGACCATGTGGTACCTAAAAAATCTCTATCTCCCCTAGCTTTTTTTCATCAACTGAGGAGGAGGGCTTTGGTTCATATTCAGACGCACTTTCCTAATCCGATGAGACACTACATGACAGGCCTACTCTTTGGGTATTTGGATAAGGAGTTCGATGAGCAGAGTCAGCTTTACACGAGTTTAGGGATTATTCATCTATTCGCACTTTCGGGAATGCAGGTGGGCTTTTTTCTGGGATGGTTTCGCTACGGACTCCTACGCTTGGGCCTTCCTAAAGATTATCTATTTATTATCTTGCTGCCTTTTTCCTTATGCTATGCCTTAATGACAGGATGGACGGCTTCAGTCCTACGTTCCCTGATTCAAAGTTTGTTAGCGGAGTTTGGTATTAAAAAACTGGATAATATGGGAATAACCTTGCTTCTATTGTTTCTCTTTTTACCTCATTTTCTTTTAACAGTGGGAGGTGTTTTAAGTTGCTCCTATGCCTTCTTGTTATGTTTGTTTGATTTTGAGGAGATGTCATCACTTAAAAAGTCAATCTGTACAAGCTTAGTGTTAAGTCTTGGGATTTTGCCCTTTCTAACTTACTATTATGGGACCTTTCAACCGGTGAGTTTAATTCTGACGGCGATATTTTCGATAGTATTTGATAGCTTTCTCTTGCCTGTCTTGACGGTCTTCTTTGCCCTTTCGGGGTTGGTAATCTTTTCTCAAATCAACCCACTTTTTGAATGGATGGAGACCTTTTTGACTTGGATACAATCCTGGATAGGCCAGCCTTTAATTTTAGGGAAACCTAGTTTGTTACAGTTTAGCTTGATGATAGCTGTATTGGTTATGCTCTTTGATTTTTGGAAAAAGCCTCAGTTTAGGATTTGCCTTTTGATGATTTTTGGTCTTTTGATGGTCTGGGTCAAACATCCTTTAACCAATGAGGTGACTATGGTTGACGTTGGTCAGGGAGATAGTATTTTTCTGAGGAGTATGAAAGGCGATACCATCCTAATTGATGTGGGTGGCAAGGTGACTTTCGGTTCAAAGGAAAAATGGCAAGAGGCTAGTCAGACGAGCAATGCGGAGAAAAACTTGATTCCCTATCTACAGGCTAGGGGAGTGTCCCACATTGATCATCTGGTCCTGACTCATACGGATACAGACCATATTGGTGATTTGGAAGAAGTGGCCAAGCGGTTTAAGATTAAGGAAATCTGTGTCAGTCAGGGGGCTTTGACTAAGCCTAGTTTTGTGAAACGACTTAGGACTTTAAAATGCCCAGTTCGCACTCTAAAGGCTGGAGACAACTTACCCATGATGGGAAGTAAGCTACAGGTTCTTTATCCAAATAAAGTTGGTGATGGTGGTAACAATGATTCGATAGTTCTTTACGGAAAACTATTAGGAAGCATTTTTTTGTTTACGGGTGATTTGGAAAAAGAAGGTGAGGAGGAACTGATGGCCAGTTATCCCAATTTAAAGGCAAGTATCCTCAAGGCTGGACACCACGGTTCAAAGGGTTCTTCGTCTGAAGCGTTTTTGGATCAGTTGCATCCCTCCCTTGCCCTTGTTTCAGCTGGTGAGAACAATCGTTATAAACATCCGAATGATGAAACATTAGAACGTTTTAAGCAACGTCATATTAAGGTTTTACGAACAGATAAAGACGGGGCCATCCGTTTTAAGGGCTGGTTTAAATGGTCAAGTGAAACTGTCCGATAATTGTAAGAGTTCTTAATTTGTCATGCACCTCAATCTATGGTAGAATGTAAAAGCTAATATTCCAGTATAAGAAAGATTGAACAGTATGCGTAAAATTATCATCAACGGTGGTAAGAAACTTCAGGGAGAAGTTACAGTATCAGGGGCTAAAAATTCAGTTGTTGCATTGATTCCGGCCATCATTTTATCTGATGGAGTGGTTACTCTTGACGGGGTACCAGCAATCAGCGACGTCGATAACTTAATTGAAATTATAGAAGTAATGGGTGGTTCTGTTAAGCGTGATGGCGAAACACTCGAAATTGATCCACGAGGCGTTAAGGATATGCCAATGCCATTTGGTAAGATTAACAGTCTTCGTGCTTCTTACTATTTCTACGGTAGCTTGCTTGGACGTTACGGTCAAGCAACAGTAGGCTTGCCTGGTGGTTGTGATTTGGGACCACGTCCTATTGACCTTCACCTTAAGGCTTTTGAAGCGATGGGTGCTAGCATTTCCTATGAAGACGAATCTATGCGTATTGCGACTGATGCTGGTCAACGCATTAAGGGTGCTCATATCTACATGGATACGGTCAGTGTTGGAGCGACGATTAATACCATGTTGGCAGCGGCTAAAGCTGACGGTCGTACGGTCATTGAGAATGCGGCGCGTGAACCTGAGATTATTGATGTAGCAACTCTTCTTAACAATATGGGCGCACGTGTTCGTGGTGCTGGTACAGAAGTCATCACGATTGAAGGTGTAGAGAGCTTACATGGCACTCGTCATCAGGTTATTCCAGACCGTATTGAAGCGGGTTCCTACATTGCTATGGCCGCGGCTATCGGTAAGGGAATTAAGGTTAAAAATGTTCTTTATGAACACCTTGAGAGTTTTATTGCTAAACTTGAAGCAATGGGTGTTCGTATGACAGTTGAAGAAGATGCCATCTTTGTTGAAGAGCAAGGTGATTTAAAACCTATTGACATTAAGACATCGCCTTATCCAGGTTTTGCGACGGATTTACAACAACCGATGACACCGTTGTTACTGAAAGCAAGTGGTCGAGGAAAAATTATTGATACGATTTATGAGAAGCGTGTGAACCACGTTCCTGAATTGGCTCGTATGGGTGCTGATATTCAGGTACTCGGTGGACAAATTGTTTACAGTGGTCCAACGCAACTCTCAGGTGCGCCAGTAAAAGCCAGTGATTTGCGTGCAGGTGCTGCGCTTGTTACGGCAGGTCTTATGGCAGAAGGTCAAACTGAAATTACCAATATTGAGTTTATCCTTCGTGGGTATTCAAATATCATTGAGAAACTTTCTGACCTTGGTGCAGATATTCGTTTGATTGAAGATTAAGTCTAAGGTTCAACCCCTAGTGGTTGAGCCTTTTTCCATTTCTAAAACTGTGTTATAATACTATCATGGATATTTGGACTAGTCTGGGTGCTTTTGCCTTCTTTGAGTCGGAGCGCCTTTCTTTTAGACCACTCATCTTTTTGGATCGTTTTGATTTACACGAAATTGTATCAAATCCTCAGAATCTACAATTTTTCTTTCCTGCCACTCAAACCCAGCATGAAACGGATTGCCTTTTGGTTCATTACTTTATGAAGGAGCCTCTAGGTGTATGGGCTATTGTAGATAAAGAGTTAGAAAAGATGATTGGCGTCGTTCGTTTTGAAAAGATAGATGTCCAGAAACGGACTGCAGAGCTTGGCTATTTTTTGAATGCCTCATACTGGGGTAGAGGCTTAATGACAGAGGCAGTTACTTGTCTGTCAAATTTGGCTTTGACAGCTGTGGGAATGGATCGTATTATTCTTATTGCCCACTTGGAAAATAAGGCATCGATTCGTGTAGCGGAGAAGTCTGGCTTTAAACTTGTGTCCCGCTTTAAGGGAGCAGACCGATACACCCGTACCATGCGTGATTATCTCCGCTTTGAGAAGGAGGAGAACTGTGAGTAAACACCAAGAAATTCTAGATTATCTTGAGGCCTTGCCTATCGGTAAGCGTGTTAGTGTGCGTAGTATTTCGAATCACTTACAGGTTTCTGATGGAACTGCCTATCGAGCAATTAAAGAAGCTGAAAATCGAGGGTTGGTTGAGACACGTCCTCGGAGTGGGACGGTTCGAATTGAAAAGAAAGTCCAAGTTCGCCTTGACAGGCTGACCTTTGCGGAGATTGCAGAGATTACAGAGTCTGAGGTTATCTCTGGTCATGAAGGTCTGGAACGTGTCTTCAGTAAGTTCTATATTGGAGCCATGACTATTGAGAATATCACCCGTTATCTAACCAAGGGAGATCTTCTTATTGTTGGGGACCGTGAGGATATTCAATTGCTTGCTCTGGAACACAATAATGCTATTCTAGTGACAGGGGGCTTTCAGGTTTCCGATAGGGTAAAAGAGCTTTCTCGTTTGAAGCAATTTCCGGTTATGGTCACAACCTACGATACCTTTACCGTGGCAACCATGATTAACCAGGCGCTTTCGAATGTTCGTATCAAAACAGATATCAAGACTGTAGCTCAAGTCTATACCAGACGAGAAGACTACAATTACATGACTCCAGAAATGACGGTCAGGGATTTTCAGAATTTGGTTAAACGGACCAACTTGGTACGTTTTCCAATTTTATCTGAGTCTGAAAAAGTGATTGGGATTGTGACCATGCGGGATGTGTCTAATCAGCAACCGACGACCATGCTTAAAGCAATCATGACCAAGCCGACGGTGACACGACTTGAGACTAGTTTGGCAACTGTTGCCCAAAAGATGATTTTTGAAGACTTTGATATCATTCCTGTTGTGGACGAAGAAAAACACTATCTAGGTGTTATTACCCGTCGTCAGGTTTTGGAAGAACTTCAGGACAATAATCGTGGCAACTTGCATACCTTTAGCGATCAAATGATAGCTAACCTAAACCAGGACAAGCATGCTTTCAGCTTTGAGGTAGAGCCCACTATGATTGACAATTCTGGAAACCTCACTCAGGGTGTTCTTGCAGAGATGGTTAAAGAGGTTGTCTATCGTATCATGGAAAAGCAGGAGCAAAATGGTCTTGTGATTGAAGAGATGATGTTTTACTTTCTTCAGGCGGCTCAGATTGATGACAAGGTGACGATTACACCAAGTATTATCGCTGAGACCAGACGTAGAGCTCATCTGGACCTTATGGTTACTCATGGTAATCATACCGTCTGCAAATCAGTTGTTGTGGTTAAGAAAACTTAGTAACGAATAAAAAATAAAAGATATAAAGAAAACGGAGAAAACAATGATTACATTAAAATCAGCACGTGAAATTGAAGCGATGGATAGAGCAGGAGATTTTCTTGCAAGTATCCACATTGGCCTACGTGACCTCCTGAAACCAGGAGTGGATATGTGGGAAGTTGAAGAGTATGTTCGCCGTCGCTGTAAAGAGGAAAATGTTCTTCCACTTCAGATTGGGGTTGAAGGAAGCATCATGGACTATCCTTATGCGACATGCTGTGGCCTTAATGACGAAGTGGCACATGCCTTTCCACGTCACTATATTTTGAAAGATGGTGACCTCTTGAAGGTTGATATGGTCTTGTCAGAACCTATCGATAAGTCAGTCCTTGATGTGTCAAAATTGGATTTTGACAATGTTGCTCAGGTTAGAAAATACACGGAATCATATTCTGGCGGTTTGGCTGACTCATGTTGGGCTTATGCGATTGGAACGCCATCTGACGAAGTTAAAAAACTTATGGAAATAACACGTGAGGCTATGTACCTTGGTATTGAACAAGCGGTAGTCGGTAACCGTATCGGTGATATCGGTGCAGCTATCCAAGAATACGCTGAAAGTCGTGGTTACGGTGTTGTTCGTGACTTGGTTGGACACGGAGTTGGGCCAACAATGCACGAAGAACCAATGGTGCCAAACTATGGGGTAGCTGGACGAGGTCTCCGTCTCAAAGAAGGAATGGTTTTGACTATTGAGCCAATGATTAACACTGGTACTTGGGAAATCGATACTGACCTTGAAACGGGTTGGGCTCACAAAACTCTTGATGGTGGACTTTCTTGTCAATATGAGCACCAATTTGTTATTACTAAGGATGGTCCAGTAATTTTGACTTCTCAAGGCGAAGAAAGAACTTACTAATATGAAACGACAAGGCTTAATGGCCCGTCTATTGGATAAACTCCAATGGCGCCCTTTGCAGGTTTATCTTAGGCATTATCGTAGTGCAGAGATAGACATTTCAACTATCGCAGTGGCTTACTATCTCATTTTGACGATTTTTCCGCTCATTGTCATTGCGGCCAATGTCTTTCCCTATTTGAATATTGATACGACAGATCTCTTGAAGTTTATGAATGAGCACCTTCCTAAGCAGTTTTATGCACCTGCAGCCAACGTTGTTCAGGATATCTTCTCGACACCTTCTGGACAGTTGTTGGGAGTTGCCTCTTTGACGGGATTCTGGACTATGATTAAGTCCTTGTCTTCACTTCAAAAGGCGATTAACAAGGTGTATGGTGCTTCAGAACACCGTGATGTCTTTATTAGTCACATTATCGGTGGTTTCATGAGTCTGGTCATTTTGTTCCTGCTCACCTTTGCACTAATGCTGTCCACGATTATTCAGTCGGTCCTTCGAGTTATCAATCAGACCTATCCTATTGGTTCCAAGATGACCCAGCTTATTCTAAATAGTATTCAACCTCTGAGTATTGCAGTTGTCTTCCTGGGAATGATGGTGCTTTATTTCGTGCTTCCAAATGTGAAGATTCGAAAAATCCGCTACGTTATGCCAGGGACTATCTTTACGACTTTAGTGATTGGCTATTTAAGTAACTTGTTTGGAACCTACGTGATTCGTACCTTGAGTCGATTGGTTGACATCAAGTTATTTGGATCCATTATGATTTTCGTCTTCATGCTTTGGTTCATCTTTTTGGCCAGGATATTGATTTTGGGTGCCGTCTTTAATGCGACCTATCAAGAGCTTAGACAAGGTGAACTGAAAAGTAGAAGAGGAGATGTGATTACTATTATTCAGAGTTTTTCTGGAGATGGTAGTGACAGCAAAAAACACAAAAAACATGAGGATGATTCCTAGATGATAAAAAGAGCTTGGTGAGATCCAGGCTCTTTTGACGGGATTATTGATTTTTCGTAGCTAATAAAAAACATTGATTAAGGAGGGAAAATGAAAAAACAAACTGTTCGTGATTTAACACATATTGCTATTGTGGCGGCCCTTTATGTGGTCTTGACTGTTGTGCCACCTTTTAACTTAATTTCCTACGGTCCCTACCAGTTCCGTATTGCAGAAATGTTCAATCTTTTAGGGTTTTATAACCGTAAGTATATTATTGCTGTTACTTTGGGCTGTGTGATTGCTAATTTCTTTAGCTTTAACATGATTGATGTGGTTGTTGGAAGCCTATCAACACTGGTCTTTGTCGGCTCAGGTGTTTACTTCTTTGATCGCTTTAAAAACCAAGATATCTTGGGTGGTCTCTTTGACAAAGCCCATGTTTTCTTTGCCTTTTATTTCTCATTCTTCATGGTGACTATCGCAGCTGAGTTGACCTTAGTGACTCAAGCACCATTTTGGGCAACTTGGTTCACCGTAGCAATGGGAGAATTGGCCTCACTCTTGGTTGGTGCAATTCTTATTAAGAAATTGGCCAAAGTCATTGATTTTGTTTCCTAAATTAACGTCTGTAAAGGCGTTTTTTTCTGCTTTTATGTTAAAATGTTCCTATGGAAAAACGAATGAAAGAGCTGGTTGCTAAACTTAACCAGTATGCAAAAGAGTATTATACGGAAGATAATCCATCGGTGTCAGATGCAGACTACGATAAGCTCTATCGTGAGCTTGTAGCTTTGGAGGCTGAGCACCCTGAACTTGTTCAAGCAGATAGTCCAACCCATCGTGTAGGAGGGGTGGTTCTTGATGGTTTTGAAAAATACCAGCATGAGTATCCGCTTTATAGTTTGCAGGATGCCTTTTCACGAGAAGAGCTAGACGCTTTTGATAAGAGGGTCAAGTCTGAATTTCCTAATGCTGACTATATGGCTGAGCTGAAAATTGATGGACTTTCTATCTCGCTGACCTATGTGGATGGTATTCTTCAGGTAGGTGCGACACGTGGTGATGGCTCTGTTGGTGAAAATATCACTGAGAATGTCAAACGTATCTCGGATATTCCACTGAAGTTGGACCAACCGCTTAATATTACGGTGCGTGGGGAGTGTTATCTGCCACGGGCTGAGTTTGAACGCATCAATACCCAGCGTCAGGAGAATGGTGAAGCTGAATTTGCCAATCCACGTAATGCTGCAGCAGGAACCCTTCGTCAGTTAGACACTAAAGTAGTTGCGGAGCGTCGTTTGGCGACTTTCCTTTATCAGGAAGCTAGTCCAACGGAGCGTCTAACACAAAATGATGTCTTAAATGAAGTGTCAGAACTCGGTTTCTCTGTTAATCCACGTCGCATTGTCACATCATCGATGGATGAGATTTGGGACTTTATTCAAGCTGTTGGAGAAGATCGTGATCACTTGGCCTATGACATTGATGGTGTTGTCATCAAAGTCAATAGTTTGGCTATGCAAGAAGAACTCGGTTTTACAGTTAAGGCGCCACGTTGGGCTATTGCTTATAAATTCCCGGCTGAGGAAAAGGAAGCAGAGCTTCTCTCAGTGGACTGGCAGGTAGGTCGTACGGGTGTAGTAACGCCGACTGCTAATTTGACTCCAGTGCAATTAGCGGGGACAACGGTTAGTCGGGCCACCCTTCATAATGTAGATTACATTGCCGAAAAAGACATTCGTATCGGTGATATTGTAATTGTCTACAAAGCTGGTGATATTATCCCTGCTGTACTTCGTGTAGTAGAGAGTAAGCGTACGACACAGGAGCCGATGGAAGTACCGACGCAATGTCCATCTTGTGGCAGTGGTCTTTTACATTTTGAAGATGAAGTTGCCCTACGTTGTATCAATCCTTCTTGCCCTGCTCAGATCAAGGAAGGCCTGATTCATTTTGCCTCTCGAGATGCCATGAACATCGCAGGTATGGGACCTTCAGTGGTTGAAAAGCTCTTTAAAGCTGAATTGGTTAAAGATGTGGCTGATATCTATGGCTTGAACAGTCAGGATTTCCTTCAATTGGAAGGTTTCAAGGAAAAGTCGGCTGAAAAACTTTACGCAGCTATTCAAGCATCAAAAGAAAATTCTGCAGAGAAATTGCTCTATGGCTTGGGTATTCGTCACGTTGGCGCCAAAGTTAGTAAGCAGTTGCTAGAAGCTTTTGGCAGTATACAAGAGTTAGCCAGTGCAGATGTCGAGGCTATCGCTGCTGTAGATGGTTTAGGAGAGGTTATTGCCAAGTCTATCCAGCGCTATTTTGCTAAGGAGGAGGCTCAAGTTCTTATGAAAGAACTGGAATCCTATGGTGTTAATTTGTCCTATCTTGGACAAAAGGTGGCAGATGATGCTATCTTATCTGGTAAGACAGTTGTTTTGACAGGAAAATTGGAGCATCTTAAACGTAGTGATGCAAAGGCAAAACTAGAAGCTCTGGGTGCTAAGGTGACAGGTTCTGTCTCTAAGAAAACAGATTTAGTAGTTGCTGGTAGTGATGCCGGAAGTAAGTTGGAAAAAGCACAAAGCCTAGAAATTGAAGTAAAAGATGAGGCTTGGTTGCTGGATTTATAGGAGTTCAATATGAAACAAAAACGTGCCCGCTTAATTTATAATCCAACATCTGGACAAGAAATTATGAAAAAAAATGTTGCCGAGGTCTTGGATATTCTGGAAGGTGCTGGCTTTGAAGCGTCAGCCTTTCAAACAACACCAGATGAGAACTCTGCAAAAAATGAGGCCACTCGTGCGGCCAAAGCAGGCTTTGACTTAGTTATTGCTGCTGGTGGCGATGGTACAATCAATGAGGTTGTTTCTGGGATTGCCCCGCTTAAAAAACGCCCACAAATGGCGGTTATTCCAACGGGAACGACAAATGACTTTGCACGCGCCTTGAAGATTCCAAGAGGTAATCCTGTTGAAGCAGCCAAGGTTATCGCTAAAAATCAGACCCTTCAGATGGATATTGGCCGTGCCTATGATGACAAATACTTCATCAATATTGCGGCAGCTGGTTCCTTTACGGAACTAACCTATAGTGTACCTAGTCGCTTAAAGACAGTACTTGGTTATTTGGCCTACCTTGTTAAGGGGGCAGAGTTGTTGCCACAGGTAAAGAAGGTTCCTGTTCGTATTACGCATGATGAGGGTGTTTTTGAAGGTGGTCTTTCCATGATTTTCGTTGCCTTGACCAATTCAGTTGGTGGCTTTGAAACGATTGCCCCAGATGCTAAACTGGATGATGGTAAATTTACTCTAATCATGGTTAAGACAGCTAACCTCTTTGAATTGGTTGACCTCATTCGTCAAATTCTCCAAGGTGGTAAACACATCTATGACAAGAGAATTTCCTATATCAAAACGAGCTCGCTGTATATTGAGCCTTTAAGTGATGATCGTATGATGATTAACCTCGACGGTGAATACGGTGGTGATGCACCAATTCATCTCCAAAATCTGAAGAATCATATTGAATTTTATGCAAATATTGATGAGATTTCTGATGATGCCATCACTCTTCCAGATACAGATGAATTAGCTCTTGAAGCCATCGCACAAAAATTCAGTACAGAAGCTGAAAAAATTGAGAATGACTAATGTTAAACCTTTAAGCAACCTAAGATAGGTTGCTTTTTTAGTATATTTGTAGAAAATGACGCTTTCATTTGTTACAATAGAAAAAACTGGGAAATTGTTATATAGAATATTTAGGGGAGTAGATGTTTAATAAAGAGAATGAACATTATTTAAGTGATGATCATCTAAAGAATGGTGATCAGGCTTTCGAGTCGGCTTTTAGTAATAAAGGGTCAGAGTTTGACTCAGCTTTTCAGGAGGAAAAAGCTGAAAAGCGACATTTCTTTTTGACCCTTGCTTTGCCACTGATACTCTTAAGTGTGAGCTGGATTTCGGTCTTCTTATCTTGGAAGTTTAAGCCGATAATTGTGTATCTGGCTGTAATTGTGGCATGTTTTGTCCTTGCTATCATTCTCTTTAGAATGGGACGGAAGCTAGGTAGATTTCTCTTCACCGCAATCGTGGTTGGCTTGATTGGACTATCCTTCTTTGCCACTTTAGGTGGTTCTGTCTATCGAGGGGCTATGAAAAAATACAGGTTGATTCAGCAGGTGTCTCAGTCAGATCTTGATGAAGATAAACCAGATAGCGATGATCCCAAAGATTACGAAGATGAGTCTGCAATTTATAACTGGACGGAAGAAGATTTTGAAAATCTGAAACCCAAGGCTGATACCTTACGTTCGATTATTAAAAGTCATGGTAAGGGGAATTATGTCGAGATGGAGTCTAGTGGTCTCAAGGTGAGATATGACCGTGGAGATGGCAATGAGTATATTAATCTCTCTTTTGTGAAGGACGAAAAGGGACGCTTTGTCTATGATGGCGGAACAGCGACTTATCCAGTTGATGGCGTTACGGTAGTTGATAATTATAGTAGTGACTGGACAATAGAACAGCTTAACCGGTTACGCACTAAAGACCAAGACTATCTTGGTCCAGCAACAGCCTTGTCTGAGGTGGTGAGGGAACACCCTCAGGCGGACAGTGCTCAGAGGCGCATAAGCGTGCACTCTTCAGGAGCTATGCATAAGACAGTTGATCTTGATTATACTGACCAGAATAGCTTTATTGAGAAAGCAAAATGGTTAAGACTATCTTTTGAGTATAACGAAAAGAAAAAGGACTATTATTTGAGCTATAATTCTGCTGCTCGTCGCCATTGGTGAGGGACTATCTAGGCTTATTGATAACTAGACAGCAATTTTTTTAGTAATAAGAGGTTTGATTATAAAGGGGGATTTTATAATGACAGCATCAAAAACCAAACGTCTCTTGTATTTTATGTCCGAATTGGAAAAGGGAAATGACATTTCAAAAACGGACTACCTAGCTCGCTTTGGCATAAGTGAGCGTACACTTAAAGAGGACGTGAGTGAACTCAAGGAAAATTTGACTGAGTTACGTCCAAATATGAAGGTTAAGTATTCTAGAAAATACGGTTCCTATCATGCTGAGTATGAACAAGGTTATGGTAACCTTAAATACAATCAGGCAGTTATCCTATCTAAGATTCTTTTAGAGAGTCGTGCTCTTCGAAAGGATGAAGTAGCAGAGATAATCAACATCTTTGTTGAGAGGGCGGTAGATGATAAGGAACGCAGACGTATCAAGCGATTGACCGAGCTAGAACTAGATAGTTATCAAGAGCTTAAGATTTATCAGGAACAAGATAAGTCACTCTTACCAGCTATTTCAGCCATTTTCGATGCTATTGTGGACCAACGTCCATTGTCATTTAGCTACCGTAAGCCAGGAGAAAAAGTGGAGGAGTATAAGGTCTTTCCGATTTCAGTCATTTTTGACAACCACTATTTCTACTGTATTTCTTACAAATTGGATGAGAACTTTACTTGTGATTACAAGTTCTCTGAAATACGTTATTTCCGTGTCGATCGTTTTCAGACCATTCATAAATCTGAAAATGACGTCGCCTTCACGCTTAGTCCAGAACAAGAAGCCCGTCTCATTACAGATGAGCAGGTGCGCTACCAAGCTTTCTCAATGCTTTCTGGTAACGAATGGGCTCGAATTACCTTTGAGTATAAAGGACTTTACCGTGATGTCTTGGAATCAGATATTCCAAAACTAAAATTGCTTGAAGAAAGCACTAGTGATGGTGTTGATCAGGTCCGTTATGAGATTGAAACCTTTAGTTTATTAGGTTTTCAAAAGTACATTCAACGCTTTGATGGGGATTTTGTGTTCCTCAAGATTGAAGCAATAGATAACAAATGAAAAAGGCCTTCGGTTATCCGAATGCCTTTTTAAATCTGACAAAAATAGTACAATTGTGTTAAAATAGGAGTACGGAAACGTTATCATTTCCATAAGGAGGGAAAATATGAAAGAAAAGAAAAAAGAAATGCAAAAACAAGTCTTAACTCTTTTAGGAATCTTGATTTTTGCCTTTGTCAATGTGTTTATCTTTGATAATAAGATGGGCGCTGGTTTTTCTGCCTTCTCAACTATCACCCTGATGAGTATTGGACTCTTGTCTAAGCGCACCAGTCTGCGAGTTTTGGCCATTATTTCCTATCTCATCAATGTGGTAGCAGCCGTTTTTGGCTTCAACTACGTTGGTTTTCTAACAGCAGTTCAAGCCATTGAACTTATCTTCGTTATCTGGTATCTTTACCCACGTGACACGTTTTTGAGACGAGATACAACTGATAAATACACTTACCGCTATCGTTGGATTCATTTGCTCTTGACGGTTTTAATCTCAATTGGAGGTTATATCGTTTTTACAGTTGTTTCTAGTATTTGGAATGGTTCCTTCCTAGAATACGGTGGGAACACAGCTCTCATCTTTGCCATGCAATATTTACTCTTTTTGAGTATTACCAAGTCAAGGGAAGATGAACCGACCAAGGTTGCCCATTTGTTCCAAAAGGAACGCCGTACTAAGGAAATGAAAGCAGCAATAGAGGCTGAACGCCAAGCCAAAGAAAGAGCACTTGCACAAGCTTTCGAGGTACCTTTAAAGGCACCTAGTCAAACGGCTGCAAAATTTGGTAACAACATGATCAAATTTGCATCTGTCTGGCTTTTGGTGATGGATATGTCCATCTTGGCTTATTTCTTCCGTCCAAATGATGTTGGCTTCGGCTTTGGTGCCTTCTTTGTACTCTTGACCATTGTCTTGTCCTTGATTTTCAAATCTGAGGAAGACAAGGAGGACGTTTTCTCTATCATCTATCATAAGGTCCGTCCTATTCAACCTATTTTCTTCATTTTACTTTTGATTGCCCATGCGCATAAGTTCAGCTACGGTGCTGCTTACGCTCTCTTGTTCTCAGCTGCTTATTTCTTCTGGGCTATCAATAAGATTAATATGAAGACCCTCTTGACCTTTACAGTCATCATTTATTTCTTCCCAGTCTTTGGTTACCTTTCTAACCCATACCGTCTGGGTGCTGAAAACCTTAAGATGGTAGGTGAACTGGTGACAGATCGTGAGAAGTCTAATACCTTCTATCTCGGTCATTATTGGTCACTTCTAGGTCTACAGAGTGATGGTGAATATGAAGGAGTCCCTACTTCTTGGCAGGCTGCTAAGTTCGCTGACATTCAGACATTCTCTGATGATAGTGACATTACTTCAGGTGTTTTCCAAGTGAATAGCCACAATGATTATGATTATGATTATGATTTGCATTTAACAAATAACAAGGGCACCATTGAAGTCACAACTGGCTCTGGAAAAGATAAGAAAGAATACCAGTTCACTGACTTTGCCAGAACTTATTATCGATATGAAAAATTGAAAAAAACGGATAACCAAAAGCGTTATAAAGATTTTTACAAGGTAGGTACTGTTTCGACTGAGTTGGGAACTTATAATCTTTACCTCGAAATGAATCAAGATTGGGTTGATGAGTATCAAAAAGATCCTACTAATGTTGACTACCGTTTGCTTATCTCTGGTGACAAATTGACACCAAGAGAAGCTTACGAAAAAGCTTTTGATTACTAAAAAATATCTCTGCACATTGCAGAGATATTTTTGTTTGTCAGTCTTTATATCCTCGTTTAGCCAACTCTCGTACAAGGACAGCTCCCAAGATTGAAGGAACTAATTGTCCCAGGAGGAGATTAATAACGAGAGCAAAATAAGGAAGTTTGAGCAAGGCACTAAGCCAGATTGGTACCACTAAAGCAGGAACGAGTAGGATTGGAAGGATGATGAACCAGCTAGATAACTTGGCTTTACGGATGAGGTAGATGCTACCAGTTGTTAAAAAGCTAGCACAGAAACCACCAACCACGTCAATCAATCCCAAACCTCCAAAAGAGTTTGCGATGGCATTAGCCAGACTAATTGGGAATACCAAAAACGGGAAGATGTAGGTTAATCCATATAAAGCGGTAGCCAGACGCATTTGAACCGCACCAAAGGAAATGGCTTGAGAGACAAAGAGGATAGCGATGTAAAGAGCCATCATAATAGCTGACAGAACGAGCTTTTGAGTGGTATTAAGTTTGGTTTTCATAATTTCTCCTTAATTGGGCATAGTAAAAGAGTAGCAGGTCTACTCTTTTTGTGATTTAGGTCTAGAGTTATTTTATAAATCAATCTCTAAGACAATAGGTGTGTGGTCTTGGCGATCACCAGAGTCAATCATGTCTGATTTTGTGACCTTATCGGCAATACGATTTGAAGTCAACCAGTAGTCAATCCTCCAGCCTGTATTGTTGATTTTAGATGTTTTACTACGTTGGGCCCACCATGTGTAGGCTCCTGTAACGTCGCCATTGAGGTGACGGTAGGTATCGGTGAAACCTTTTGCAAGGAGGTTAGTGAAACCAGCACGTTCTTCATCTGTAAATCCTGGTGAACGACGATTACTTGAAGGATTAGCCAAGTCGATTTCCTTGTGGGCAACATTGTAGTCACCAGTCGCAAGAACTGGTTTCTGAGCATCCAATTCAGCTAGGTAATCCGCATATTTTTCGTCCCAGATTTGACGTTCAAGCAGACGTTTGAGGCCATCACCAGCATTTGGTGTGTAGACCTGTGTCACAAAGAAATTGTCAAATTCAAGAGTGATGATACGTCCTTCACAGTCCATGGTTGAAGGTGCTCCGATTTCAGGATAGGTAATGACTGGATTCAGTTCTTTTTTATACAAGAACATGGTTCCAGCATAACCTTTACGGGCAGGTTCAACAGATGAACGCCAAGTATTGTCATAGTCAGGGAAGTAGTCTTCCAAGATTTGCAGATGTTTTTTAGTCGGACCTTTGGCAGACAGTTTTGTTTCTTGAATAGCAATGATGTCTGCATTTTCGGCGACTAAAGTGTCGATAACAGCACGTGACAATTGAGCACGTGCAGAATCACTAGTAAGAGCGGCGTTTAGGGAATCAATATTCCAAGAAATTAATTTCATGTGTACAGTTTCCTTTTTTGAATCTTTCCTTTCTATTGTAGCAGAAAATAAGGTGTCAGGCGAGTTATGGGCTTGATAAGGGAAGCTAGGAGGAGTATACTTATCTTAGATTGAGAGGTACATATTAATGAAAAAGCAATCCTACATTTATTACTTGTTTTGGGGTCTCTTGTTGATACAAGTCTTTCTTACAATCATGATTTGGTGGTCACAGGGGCTAGTGCTTCCTCTTGTTATTTTTCCGGGGATGAGTTTCTTCTTTTTATTTCACTTAAGGTATCTCTTAGGCTACAACCTTAAGCAATCTCCCTCAGAACCCTTATTTGTCCTCCGTAGGTATGGCCTTGGAACCAGTTTAAATCCCAAAAATCCCCTAGGCTATAAGATTAGTCTCCTAGTGGTCGTGGGTGCTTTAGTTTTACTTTTCTGCCTAACCCTATTAGCCTTTCTTGGAAAATAGAGTCTTAGGTTTTTTTATTTGTAATTATCACTAACTAGTTATAATGTATTCTCATAACAAATAAAAGAATCACTGGAGGAAAGATTTATGACGATTGAACTTGGCATTTCAACTTTTGGAGAAACAACCCTCCTAGAATCGACTGGAAAATCTATCTCTCATGACCAACGTATTAGAGAGCTCGTTGAAGAAATTGAATTGGCGGATCAAGTTGGACTAGACATTTATGCGATTGGAGAGCATCACCGTGAAGACTTTGCGGTATCGGCACCGGAAATTGTTCTTGCAGCAGGTGCTGTGAATACCAAGAAAATTCGTTTATCTAGTGCAGTAACCATTTTGTCGTCTATTGACCCGGTTCGTGTCTATCAGCAGTATGCAACCATTGATGCTCTGTCAAGTGGCCGTGCAGAAATCATGGCGGGTAGAGGCTCCTTTGTTGAGAGTTTCCCACTTTTTGGCTATGATCTTTCAGACTATGATGAACTTTTCAATGAAAAACTAGACATGCTTCTGGAAGTGAAAAAGCAAACGAATTTAACTTGGCAAGGTAAGCATACTCAATCTGTTGACAATCGTCCTGTGTATCCGCGAGCAGTCCAAGATGATTTTCCAATATGGGTAGCGACAGGTGGTCACATTGAGTCGACCATTCAAATTGCGGAAAAAGGTCTGCCAATTGCCTATGCTACAATCGGAGGAAATCCGAAGGCCTTTGCAAAATTAGTTGAGGTCTATAAGGAAATCGGTGCTCGAAATGGTTATTCGGATGAACAACTTAAGGTGGCGGCTCATTCTTGGGGTTGGATTGAAGAAAATAATTTCCAAGCGATAGAAAATTATTTTTATCCAACGAAACAAACGGTAGATAACATTGCTAAAGATCGCCCACACTGGTCTGAAATGACTAAAGAGCAGTACTATGCTAGTGTTGGACCAAACGGAGCCATGTTCGTTGGGGACCCTGCTCACGTTGCTCAAAAAATCATTCGTATTATTGAGGATTTACAGCTAGATCGCTTCATGCTTCATCTCCCGATTGGTTCTATGCCACATGAAGACGTTCTAAAGGCTATTAAACTTTATGGTGAAGAAGTGGCACCGATTGTTCGTCGTTATTTTGAAAATAAAGGATAGTAGCTTGAAGGTAAACCTCAAGTTCTCTCTACTATTGTCATCATCACTGTTCTATGATAGGATGGAAGATAATTGATAAAGAGAAGAGGAAAATTATGCGAAAGCTGTCAGAAGCAGAATGGATAAGTCGTTTTGAGCAAGTTCAGGGGCGTAAACCGAAACCTGATGAATTACAATTAGCTTATCAGTCTGGCCTTATTGGAATCTCGAAAAATTATAATTATATCTATATTCTTCTGGGGGCTCTAGTTGCGATCGTCGTTGGTATTGGCTTGACTCTAGTCTCTAGTTCAATGAAGAACGTCAAACAGACTAGGTCGTCTGCCACAGTGGCTAGCTCGATATTCTCATCGACAGATAAGGCTAGTGCCAAGCCAAGTACGTCATCGACCGAAAATACGAAGACAAGTGAATCTAGCAGTGCAAGTATTGATACACCTGACGCTAACCATGCTAAGGAAGCCTATACTGAAAATCCACGTTGGACCAATGACAAAGCTAGTCGACTTGCTAGTTTGATGGTTTCTTGGGGCAATCAGATGAATCAGCCAGGATACAAAGAAATTACCAATGAAGCCTCTTCCTTGCCTATCCGTTGGATGTCGGACCATAACCAGACTGTGGATGCTACTTATGCTGCAAATGGTAATAGCAATTCGGAGTATACCATTGTTTCGGTATACGAGAGATGGGAAAATGTATCTGTTCACCGTTATTTCTTTACGATTAAAAAAGATGGGACTCCCTTTGTGCTTTATTCACCAACTACCAATGGAGGTGTCTATTATGTCAAAGAAACAGAAAATGCAGACCTTAAATCAGGGTATGCAGATATTGTAAACAATTAAAAACTAGGATTCCAGTTGGAATCCTAGTTTTTAATTTTTGTGACTTTAAGTCCGTTTCGCTCCGA
>NZ_KV817321.1:0-525 GCF_001814615.1 Streptococcus sp. HMSC078H12
GGCTCCTTGTCAACTGTAGTGGGTGACGAAAAGCTAACATCTAGAGAGGACCTGATAGGTCTTCTCTTTTTTTATGTTCAGAGTGATGAAGACACGTTTCTTAAAGTTGATGAAGTTTCTAAAACCGAAGCCCAACCGTTTGATGTCTTTAATCAACTTGTTAGTAGCTTCCATTTTTGCGTTTGAATAGTCTGTTTCTAGTGCGTTTTGGATGTATTGCTTATGTCTAAGAAAAGTCCTAAAGACAGTTTGAAAGTAGTGATTGATCTTGCTCCTATTTTCCTCTATCAGCCCAAAGAACTCATCTACTCTCTTCTCCTGAAAGTGAAAAAGCAAGAGCTGATAAAGTGTATAGTAGTCGGTAAGCTCTTCTGAAAAGTCTAGTGTCTTCGCAACGACTTCATGTGGTGCTAAAGTTTGACGGAAAGTCTTTGAATAGAAAGAGTTGAGAGATAACTTACAGCTGTCCTTTTGGAAGAGTCGCCAGTGATTTTTCAAGGCTCGATAGGGTAGTGACTTCTTATC
>NZ_KV817322.1:0-723 GCF_001814615.1 Streptococcus sp. HMSC078H12
TGATTGCTAAATGGCAAAAAGATGGTAGCCTTCAAAAACTCTACGATAAGTATCACTTGAAACCAGCTAAGGCTGAAGATAAATAGAAAGGAGTCCTAAATTTATGTATCTTTTAACTGAAACGGCTAGTCCTTTCGCTCTTGAACGTTGGGCTGCTTTCTTCGCTAACTTTGGGCAATTTGCCAAAGGTTTCTTTTACACCCTTGGCATTTCAATTGGTGCCTTGATTGTTGCCCTTCTTCTTGGGCTCATCTTTGGAGCTATGAGCTCTACTCACAACAAGGTCCTTCGTGGCATCTCACGTGTTTATGTCGAAATCTTCCAGAACACACCCTTGCTTGTGCAATTCGTGGTTGTCTTCTATGGGATTTCAATCTTGACTGATGGTCATGTCATGATCCCAATTTCATTGACGGCTATCCTTTGTGTAGGGGTCTACACAGGAGCCTATATCTCTGAAATTATTCGTACAGGTATCGAGGCGGTTCCTAAAGGTCAAACCGAAGCGGCTTTGTCTCAAGGATTCACCTACGCTGATACCATGCGTATCATCATCTTGCCTCAAGCAGTCCGTACTATCTTGCCACCATTGACCAACCAAGTGGTTAACTTGATTAAGAATACTTCAACAGTTGCCATTATCTCTGGGGCAGATATCATGTTCACTGCTAAGGCCTGGGCTTATGATACCACTAACTATGTGCCGGCCTTTGCTGGGGCTGC
>NZ_KV817323.1:0-366 GCF_001814615.1 Streptococcus sp. HMSC078H12
TGTCGGCGGTTCGATTCCGTCTCGCGCCATTTGTTTATATTTCGGAAGGGTAGCGAAGAGGCTAAACGCGGCGGACTGTAAATCCGCTCCTTCGGGTTCGGGGGTTCGAATCCCTCCCCTTCCATAGTTACGGGCATAGTTTAAAGGTAGAACTAAGGTCTCCAAAACCTTCAGTGTGGGTTCAATTCCTACTGCCCGTGTTAGTAAAGTGGCGAATGTGGTGAAGTGGTTAACACATCAGATTGTGGCTCTGACATTCGGGGGTTCGATTCCCCTCATTCGCCTATATTTTTGGGGTATAGCCAAGCGGTAAGGCAAGGGACTTTGACTCCCTCATGCGTTGGTTCGAATCCAGCTACCCCAGTT
>NZ_KV817324.1:0-584 GCF_001814615.1 Streptococcus sp. HMSC078H12
TCAGTCTCTGCGTCAGAATCAGCAAGTGCCTCTGAGTCAGTTTCAACGTCAGAATCTATCTCTGTTTCAACTTCAATCTCTGAATCACTTTCAAACATTGTAAATCATTCAGAATCTGCTTCATCAAGCGTTTCAGTATCAGAGTCAGCTTCTACATCAGCATTCTTGAGTGCCTCTGAAAGCACAAGTGCTTCAACAAGTATTTCAACTTCATTGAGTACATCAGCAAGTCTTTCAGCCTCAGCATCAACAAGTGTATCTGAGTCATTGTCTGCTTCAGCGTCAGCTTCAGCGTCTGTGTCAGAATCATCAAGCACATCGGCTTCAGTCTCAGCGTCAGAATCAGCGAGTGCGTCCGCATCAGTCTCTGCCTCTGAGTCAGCAAGCACATCTGCATCAGTCTCAGCGTCAGAATCAGCAAGCGCATCCGCTTCAGCATCTGCGTCAGAATCAGCAAGCACATCTGCATCAGTCTCTGCGTCAGAATCAGCAAGTGCCTCTGAGTCAGCATCTGCGTCAGAATCAGGAAGCACATCTGCATCAGTCTCTGCATCAGAATCAGCAAGCGCATCCGCTTCAGCATC
>NZ_KV817325.1:0-233 GCF_001814615.1 Streptococcus sp. HMSC078H12
GGAACGTCATCGTTCATTGGCACACGGCTATCGCCTTCAGTAAATTTAGGCTTACCTGTTTGAGTTTGACCTTGTTTACCTGTTGATGTTGTATCTTCCGCAGTCGGAGTTACCGGTGTCACAGTTGGTGTGTATTTAGCTGTGATCTCAGTTCCGTTCTTATCCACGCGTTTCACTGTTACGCCTGAACCTTCTCCAGTAAATGATTTTTCTGGAACGAAAGTTACGGTTCC
>NZ_KV817326.1:0-130297 GCF_001814615.1 Streptococcus sp. HMSC078H12
TCACCCAAATCAATACTTGTCAATAGGGTTTTTCAAAAAAAATAAAGGAAGCATGTCTCTCAACCTACTTCCCTTCTTTTTTTAATTATTTAGCTTCAATCAAACCGTAGTTACCGTCTTCTCGTTTATAGAGAACGTTAGTTGTATGATCTTCACTATCGGTATAGATAAAGAAGTCATGACCCAACAACTCCATTTGAAGGATGGCTTCTTCAACATCCATTGGTTTCAACTCAATGTTTTTAGTTCTTACAACTTCAACAGCTGGTGCTTCTTCAACTTGTTCGTTATTAAAATCAGCTGAGAATACTTCTCCTGTTGGAACTTTTTCACGATGCTTACGTGCAATTTTTGTTTTGTTTTTACGGATTTGTCTTTCAATCTTATCAACCACTAGGTCAATAGAACCATACATATCTTGCGAAACATCTTCTGCTCTTAGTGTTACAGAACCTGTTGGAATAGTAACCTCTACTTTAGCTGTCTTTTCGCGATAAACCTTAAGATTTACACGTGCATTCAATTCTTGGTCTTCGTTGAAGTATTTTTCAACTTTGCTAAGTTTACTTTCAACATAGTCACGAAGTGCTTCAGTTACTTCGATGTTTTCGCCACGGATACTATATTTAATCATAAAAGACCTCTTTCTCGCTTGTTAGCGTTTTCTTTATATATATTATATCCTTTTCATGAAAATTTGCAAGGATTTTTATTATCTAGCTAGTGAAAAGGTCAGCACTTCTTTAATGCCTATGCCTTCTAATAGTTGAACCATCTGATATAAAGTAGATCCTGTTGTATAGATATCATCCACTATAATAATCTTATCTGGTACATTTATACCTTTCTTGAGACAAAAGGCATTCTCTTGACTTAGACGCTCCTCGCGTGTTTTCGATGATTGTTTCTCAATATCTCTTTTCTCAAAGATATCCTGATAGGGAATTCCCTCTATTAATCCCTCAACTTGGTTGAATCCTCTTTCTGCCAAGCGTTCTTCCGATAATGGGACTGGCACTATGGTATAACCTTTCTTCAAAAATGGTTTTAAGGTATTTTTTATATCTTGTTGAAATATTTTTCTAAGACAATAGTCTCCCATAAATTTATAGCGACTAAAATACTCTTTCATGTTTTCTTCATAGCGATAAATGGCAAGGTGCTTAGGAACATAGCCTTTTTTCATCCAAAGTTTACAATCAATACAAGCATCTCTATGTAATTCTTTATTACAATTTTGGCATCTTTCTTTTGAGAGTTTTTTAAACTGATCTTTACAAGGTACGCAGGAGTACCCTTCTCTTTGGTTAAACGTAATCAGGTCTCTTAATTTTAGCACTGATTCAATCCAGTCATTACATAGTAGACACTTCATTGTTAAATCCTCCTTTTTTATTCATAACTTTTATTTCTTCTCGACAACGAAGCATAGATTTGGATAGTCCTTCATGAAAGAAATAAAGCTTCCCTGTCGGTCTATCTGGAGATCTTCCAACTCGACCTCCTATCTGAATAAGACTCGAACTAGTGTATAAGTGATGATTTGCCATGCAAACAAAAACATCTACTTGTGGAAAGGTCACACCACGTTCAAGGATAGTTGTTGTCACTAAGATGGATAACTCTTTTTCCCGGAACTGCTCTACAGTATCTGAACGCTCCTCGCTTTTTGAAGAAACAAAGGCCATTTTTTCATCTGGAAGATACTTTTGTAGAATATTGGTAAACTTCTCACCTATCGCTATATTTGGAAAAAAGATTAAGAGAGGAAACTTTGATTTACGTTGCTTTTTAATCTGATAAAGAAGGGGTCTTGGAAGCTTGCTTCTCATTAGAGATTTTTGTAATCTTCCCTGCCAACAGAATTTAGGAAGTACTAAAGGATTTCCATGGAAACGTCTGGCAAGGTGATGCTTTTCTAAAGATCCAAGTCGCACCTGCTCCTCTAAAGATAATGTAGAAGTCGCTGTTAAATAAATATAACGACCGGTTTCCTTCTTTGCCTGCTCCACAGCATGATTTAACATGACATTTCCTACAAAAGGGAATGCATCAACCTCATCAACGATAACCAAGTCAAAGTTCTGGTAAAATTTTAGTAGTTGATGGGTGGTAGCTATTACAAGCGGACTACCATCATATGGTTCACTCTCAGCATGAAGCAGAGAAATACTACAAGTAAAATCCCTCTGCATACGAAGAAATAACTCTCGACAAACATCAACCCGAGGACTTGCGATAGCTACATTACCTTTACTTTCAAGAACATAGGCAACGATTTTATAAATCATCTCGGTCTTCCCAGCACCAGTCACAGCATGTACGAGGCTGTCTTTCTGTTTTTGATATGTTTCTAAAAGCTTCTCTGAGACCTCAGCTTGATAGGGAGTCAGTTCCCCCAACCACTTCAAAACAGGAAATTCAATTTCAGATGTTTTTGAAGGAAAATAATAAAGTTCTTTTCCTTCTTGGTTTCTGCCAAAGACAATACATGCTCTGCAATAATACTGACCTTCCGGTAATTGCCAATCTTCCACTATCTGACTATAACATCTTTTACATCTAAGTTTTTTATCGACCTTTATCATACTTTCTAATGTTGATGCCTCTGAGTGATAGTCCACTGGCAACTGTTCTTTCGTAAATAGTCGTCCATAATATTCTTTAGGTACCATATCTTTCTATTCGAAAATATGTTTGAATTCATCTTTTTATGATAAAATTTTTTTATGGATTACAAAACTATTGCCAACGATGGAATCGTTGAAGAAGAAATAAAAAAATCTCGTTTTATTTGTCACTTGAAACGTATTAATAGTGAAGAGGAAGGAAGAGAGTACATCGCTCAGATAAAGAAAGAGCATCACAAGGCCAATCACTCTTGCTCTGCAATGATTGTTGGAGATGATGGTCAAATTAAGCGTTCGAGTGATGATGGCGAACCTTCTGGAACAGCTGGTGTGCCTATGCTTACTGTTCTAGAAAAACAAGGACTTACTAATGTCGTAGCTGTTGTGACTCGTTATTTTGGAGGAATCAAACTTGGGGCAGGTGGTCTTATCCGCGCTTACTCTGGTAGCGTTGCCCATGCTATTGAAGAAATTGGTCGAGTCGAAGTCAAGGAATTAACAGGACTAACCGTAGAGTTAACCTACTCTCAGTACCAAGTTTTCTCCAACTTCCTTGAAAAAGAAGGACTCCAAGAATTTGATACAACTTTCTTATCAGATGTTTCTACTACTTTATTTGTCGAAGAGTCTGAGATTGAAAGACTCGGTCAGGAACTAACTGAGTTCTACCAGGGGAAAGTTAATTATGAAAAATCTGGAAAGAAAATCGTTGAAATTCCTATCTGATAGTCAAACGTTATCACAGTGATAAAGAAGATGTATTTTACAAGTTGAGCCTACCGTCGTATACTTAAAACCATCAATCAAAGATTAAGAGGATTTTAAATATGACAATTTACAACTCAATCACTGAACTTGTTGGAAAAACACCTGTTATTAAACTTAACTCTATTGTTCCAGAAGGATCAGCAGATGTTTACGTTAAACTCGAAGCCTTTAACCCTGGTTCTTCAGTAAAAGACCGTATTGCTCTTCGAATGATTGAAGATGCTGAAAAAGCTGGTACGATTAAACCTGGTGATACCATTGTTGAACCAACTTCAGGTAACACTGGTATTGGTCTCGCTTGGGTTGGTGCTGCTAAAGGCTATAAAGTTGTTATCGTAATGCCTGACACAATGAGTGTTGAACGTCGTAAAATCATCCAAGCTTATGGAGCTGAACTTGTATTGACTCCTGGTAGCGAAGGAATGAAGGGTGCGATTGCTAAGGCTAAAGAAGTTGCTGCTGAACGCAATGGTTGGGTACCACTTCAATTTGCTAACCCATCAAACCCAGCTGTTCACGCAGCTACAACTGGTCAAGAAATTCTTGAAGATTTTGGTGCAGAAGGTTTGGATGCCTTTGTTGCTGGTATCGGTACTGGTGGTACTATTTCAGGTGTTTCAAAAACCCTTAAGGCTGCCAATCCAAATATCAAGGTTTATGGTATTGAAGCTGACGAATCTGCCGTCTTGAATGGTGATAAACCAGGACCACACAAAATCCAAGGTATCTCAACTGGTTTCATTCCTGACACATTGGATACAAAATCATATGACAGTGTTGTCCGTATTCCTTCTGATGAAGCTATCGCAACATCACGTACATTGGGTAGCCAAGAAGGTTTCCTTGCTGGTATCTCATCAGGTGCTGCTATTGCTGCCGCCCTTAAGGTTGCCGCTGAGCTTGGCGAAGGCAAAAAAGTCTTGACACTCTTGCCTGACAATGGTGAGCGTTACCTCTCTACAACACTTTACGATTTTCAAGACTAATAAAAAAGAAGCTGGAACATAATGTTCTAGCCTCTTTTTTATTGTATAAAGTTCAAGCCTGTAGTTCATTAATTACTAGAAATAGCAAGGATTATAATCTCATTTCCACCGAACTGTTCCTACAAACTTTCTATTTTTTAGGATAACTAAAGTCTTAAGGATTTAGTTTGTTTTACCCTTTTATTAGTCTAACTCTTTTGCTTCTGTTTCTGCAATTTCAGTAACTGTAAATCCTGCTTCTACAAAAACCTTCTTGAGTTGATCAATTCCAATCTCTCCTTCAACTTGGAGTTCGACACGAAGTACAGTGTCATTTTTAGGTGCAACAATTGTACGTTCGATGTTGAGATTCTCACTAGCGATAAGGTTCGCAATTTTTTCCAAAACACGTGGAGTATCTGGAACTTCCAACCCAATACGAATTCCCGCTTGACCATAACCAGAAATTTCCAAGAAAGCACGAAAAACATCTTTATCTGTGATAATTCCTGAAATTTGGTCATTGTCCACAACTGGAAGGACTCCAACCTTATTTTGGAGCATGATATAGATTGCATCCTCAAGGCTAGCATACTTGGAAACAGTAAGGACATTCTTGATCATGATATCTCCTACTTTTGTCTTATTAAGGAGATAATTCATTTCATAAATTGACAAGCTTGTTGCTTTTGATGGTGAGGCCTCCGCCATTGTACCTTCTGTAATAAGCCCAACAAGTTTATCGTGTTCAATTACTGGCAAACGGCGCAAACCTTTATCACGCATAATATCTGCAGCTGCTGCAACTGTTGTTTCTGGTGAGACATAAACTACACGTTTCGTCATAAAATCTTTTACTGCCATGTTTCATTTTCCTCCGAATGATTTCTTACTTGTATTATACCACACTAATTGAAACCGATTGCAATATTTTACTGAAAAATTAGTATTTTACAATCAGCATAAGACGATAGAAAAACGCCCTCGGGCGCTTTTTCTTATCCTCCAAGATAGGCTTTACGAACTTCATCTGATGCAAGAAGTTCTTCACCAGTACCTGAAAGAACCACTTTACCAGTTTCAAGAACGTAACCACGGTCCGCAATTGACAAAGCCTTATTGGCATTTTGCTCAATCAAAAGAACGGTAGTCCCTTGTGCCTTAATATCTTCAATAATATCAAAAATTTCCTGAATAAAGATTGGAGCAAGTCCCATTGAAGGCTCATCCAAAAGCAAAAGTTTTGGACGACTCATAAGGGCACGGCCCATTGCAAGCATTTGTTGCTCACCACCAGAAAGTGTCGCTGCATCTTGATTCTTACGTTCTTCTAGGCGTGGGAAACGTTGGAAGACTTTTTTCAAGAGAGCTATGTTCTCTTCTTTATTTGTATGAAGGAAAGCTCCCATTTCAAGATTTTCCATTACGGTTAATCCTGCAAATACATGACGTCCCTCAGGTACTTGAGCTAAACCTTCAGCAACAATCTTACGTGCAGGTGTTTTATGAATATCATTTCCGAGATAAGAAATGGTTCCCTCAGTTGGACGAACAAGACCTGAGATTGTACGAAGAATTGATGTCTTACCTGCACCGTTAGCACCGATTAGAGTTACAACTTCACCTTCATTAACTTCAAAGCTGACGTTTTTAACAGCTTCAATAGATCCATATTTAATTGAGAGATTTTCAACTTTCAACATAGCCATTATGCTTCACCTCCCAAGTAAGCTTCAATAACGCGTTTGTTATTCTTAATTTCATCAGGTGTTCCTTCTGCAATCAAGCGTCCGTATTCCAAAACATAGATACGCTCAGTAACATCCATGACCAAACTCATATCATGTTCAATCAAGATGATTGTAATACCGAAGTCTTTTTGAATTTGACGAATATGAGCAGTCAATTCAGCTGTTTCTTGTGGGTTCATACCCGCAGCTGGTTCATCAAGGAAAAGGATTTTTGGTTCTGTTGCAAGCGCACGAACAATTTCCAAATGACGTTGTTGTCCGTAAGCCAAGTTTTTCGCAAGTGTATCTGCCTCTCCATCCAAGTTGAAGATAGCCAAGAGTTTCATAGCTTTTGCTTTTAACTCTTCCTCACTTGAATAGTACTTAGGCAAACGCAAAAGAGATGCAAAGAAATTTGAAGGTTGCTTATTTGACAAACCAACAAGAACATTTTCAAGCACAGTCATGTCTTTGAAAAGACGGATATTTTGGAAAGTACGTGACAAACCGAGTGAAGCGATTTTATAAGGTGCTTTACCATTTAGGACTGTACCATCAAGTGTAACCGTTCCTTCACTTGGCTCATAGACGCCTGTCAAAAGGTTGAACAAGGTTGTTTTACCAGCTCCGTTTGGTCCGATAAGCCCAACCAACTCACCTTCATTGAGTTCCATTGAAACATCACCAACGGCAGTCAAACCACCGAAGTTTTTAGTTAGATTTTTAACTTCAAGAAGTGCCATTTTTATTTGCCCTCCTTAGATTTATTGAAGAATTTTGAGAGATAGAGTTCTTTTGTTCCAAGAAGTCCACCTGGACGGAAGAGCATTACAAGAATCAAAGCCAAGGCGTAAATAATCATACGAAGGTTTGAAACGTTTTGGAGGAACATGTTGATAATGCCAAGAACAACAGCGGCAATGATAGTACCTGTGATAGATCCAAGACCACCAAGAACGGCAATAATAAGGTAATCAATTGATTTCATGATAGTGAAATCTTTTGGCACGACTGTACCGATGTAGCTGACATAAAGTGAACCAGCAATCGCTGAAATCATGGCACCAATAACAAAGATAAGAACCTTCATTTTTGTGACATTAACACCCATTGACTCAGCAGCAATTTCATCTTCACGAAGAGTGATTGCTTGACGTCCAGTTGCTGAACGCAAGAAGTTAAGTACCAAAATTGTAATGATTACCACAAAGAAATAAATTACAGGCCAACTTGTATAAGGAAGGATACCTGTCAAACCAGCGGCACCATTAGTCAATTCACCACCATTAACGATAATGATACGGATGATTTCAGCCATACCAAGAGTCGCAATGGCAAGGTAGTCCCCTTTCAAACGAAGGGTAGGTAGACCAAAGATAAGGGCAACAATAGCTGCGATGATGACACCGACAACCATTGAGAGGTAGAAACCGTCATATGTTGGCATCATACCAGTGATGATAGCTGATGAATAGGCACCAATTGCCATGAAACCAGCTTGTCCAAGTGTAAATTGTCCTGAGAAACCAAGAACCAGGTTAGTACCAAGTCCCATAAGGATTGAGATTCCAATCCCCATTAAGATTTGAATGTAGTAAAGGTTCATGATACCTGAAAGTTCAAGACCTTTCAAGATAAGGAAGAGTCCAATGATAAGACCAAACCAAATAAGGTTTACTTTTAGATTTTTCTTCATGTCTTACACCTTCTCTTTCACATTTTTACCGAGGATACCCGCTGGGCGAACCAAAAGGATAACGATCAAGACACCATAAACGATGGCATCACGGTAACTTGACAAACCAATTGCAGTTGATAATGTCTCCAAAATACCGATAACAAATCCACCAAGTGCTGCACCAGGGATAATACCGATACCACCAAGAACGGCAGCAACAAAGGCTTTAATACCTGGTGTCATACCCATAAGAGGTTCGATAGAGTTATAGTAAAGACCAATAAGGACACCCGCTGCCCCTGCTAGTGATGATCCAAGAGCAAAAGTGAAGCTGATAGTATTATTAACATTAATACCCATCAATTCAGCTGCATCACTGTCTACAGATACGGCACGCATAGCTTTACCCATCTTAGTCTTTTTAACAATCAATTGAAGAGCAACCATAAGGACAAGGGCAACTACCAAAATAAGCAATTGCACATTTGTTACAGAGATTGATCCAAGATGATAAGTCTTAATCGCAATCTTTTGAGGGAATGAACGTGTATCTGCACCTACAAAGAGAACCATGATGTACTCAAGGAAGAATGAGACACCGATAGCCGTAATCAAGGCAGAAATACGTGTCGAATTACGGAGTGGGCGATAAGCCAAGAACTCAATGACAACCCCTAAAATCGCACAGACAAGCATAGCAAAGACAAGGGCAACCCAGAAATTCATTCCAAGGCTATTAATCGCATAGTAACCAACGAAGGCACCCATCATATAGATGTCTCCATGGGCAAAGTTAATCAATTTGATAATCCCATAAACCATGGTATATCCAAGGGCAAGTAGGGCATAGATACTACCCAAGATGATACCATTGACTAGTTGTTGGGGAAGTTGTTCAAAAAACATATATAACCAAACTTTCTAGTTCATTTTTAGTATAGATAACAGATTATTTTTCAATTTCAACGGCTTCCGCTGAAACTTCTTCACCATTATCTCTTTTAACCATAAGAGCTGCTTTAATAGGGTTATGATCCTTATCAATCGTCATTTTACCTGTAACCCCGACAAAGTTTTTCAAATGTGCTAAGTTATCGGCAATATCAACTGATGTTTTCGCACCTTTTGATGCTTCTGCAATCATATAAACAGAATCGTAAGCTAGAGCAGCAAACATATTTGGGTCAGTGTTATAAGCTTTCTTATATGCTTTAATGAAACCTGATGCCTTGTCAGAAAGAGCAACATTTGTTGAATATCCTGATACATAGTAGACGTTTGAAGCATTCTTTTTACCTGCAAGCTCAGTAAATTTCGCATCACTAAATCCGTCAGGTCCAAGGATTGGTTTATCAATTCCAAGGTCACGTGCTTGTTTAGTGATAATACCAGTCTCAGTATAGTAACCTGGCATTACAATAGCATCATAATCAAGGTCTTTAAATTTTGTCAAGGCTGACTGATAGTCCTTGTCCCCTGAAGCAAAGGTAGCTTCAGTAACGATTTGACCTTTATATTCACGCTTGAATTCATCCGCAATACCTTTGGCATAATCTGAAGCATTATCATAGTAGAGAACTACTTTCTTAGCATTCAAATTATTGTAAGAATAAGCTGCCAAAACTTTACCTTGGTAACTATCCTTGAAGGTTGTACGGAAAACGAATTTCTTCGTACCATTAGCATCTACCGTAAGGTCATCCTGCGTACCTGAAGGTGTCAGCAAAGGAACCCCTGTTTTTTGTGATACGAGGCTAGCCGCAGCAACAGCACCTGATGTCGCTGGACCAACGATAGCATTTACATTACTCTGAATAGCCAAGTTCGTTGAAGATGTTGAAGCTTCAGCATTTTCAGATTTATTATCTTTTGTGACAAGCTCAAGCTTTTTGCCATCGACGCCACCAGCTTTGTTAATTTCGTCAACAGCCAACTTAATACCATTCTGCTCTGCCTTACCATAGGCTGCAACGGCACCTGTCAACTCCATGTTAACACCAATTTTGATTGTATCGCCAATCTTAGTACCATTGGCATTAGCAGTCACATCTGGTGACTTGCCACAGGCAACCAAGAAAATGGAAGCAAAAAAGGCTAACACAATAAGTGTGATCTTTTTAGACATAAGATTTCTCCTTAATATTTTCTTAAAAAAGTCCATCTTATAGCTTACAGAATTATCAGACAATTGTCAACTACACATAACTAAGCTTTAGCGGCAGTAATCGTTTCCATTACTTTAAGAATAACTCTTTAAGAAGAAAAAAACTTTTCTCTTATTAAAGAGAAAAGTTCTTAAACGGTTCAGGGACTGAGGTGTCGTAACGTTCCAGACTACCTACAAAGTCCATATCAATATCAGAATAGTAAGAAGGCAGAACTTTTTTCACTGCTTTCATTCCATCGAGCTCTTTCAAAATATCCTCGACCTTGTCCTCATCTACATAAAGGTGCACATAACGCATCTTATAAGAATGGTAGACAACATCCCCAAACTTAGCAATTTTACGTAAGTCTCTATTGTAGTATAAATAAACAATAATGCCTTGACGCTTAATCATGACTTATCTTCTCCTTTATGTTAGTGTCTCCCTTTTTATGATGTGGCTTATGAGGGGCAAGAGGTAGTCCAGTATCAATAAAAATCTGGTCTGAAACAGCTTGGGCAATCTCCTCACCAAGATTGGCTAAAATAGTCTGTAAATCGAACTCTGCCTGACGATAGCCAATAACCACCTCGTTTAAATCAATTTGGCGCTTCATTCGCAAAACCTGACGTTTCAACTCTCTCACATCTGGTCTAAAAGCCTCATACACCTTAGCAGTATCATAGCTATCCTTTAATTCTTGAAATGCAAAGAGTTGCTCTTGAAGTTCTCTGTCATTTTCGAATTTCTGGCGTTTCAAACGATAATTCTCTACCTCAGGTAGCTTTAGAAAATACGAAACAAGACACTCTATAGCTTGATCAATCGCAAGCAACTCCTCATTGATTATTAACATGTTTTCTATTATAACACAAAAAGCCAGATGAAATGGTCCTTATACAACCGATTTTCATCTGACTTTTATTTAAGACAAGCTCAGTTTATTTTAATTGGTTATTAGCCATGATTTCATCGATGAAACCATATTCAAGCGTTTCTTGAGCACTCATCCAATTGTCACGTTCAGCGTCTGCATGAACTTTTTCAATTGGTTGTCCAGAATTATCTGCCAAGATTTGCTCCAAGTTATTACGTGTCTTGAGCAAGTGTTCAGCTGCGATAGCCATGTCTGTTTGTTGCGTACCGCCACCAGTACCACCCATTGGTTGGTGAATCATGTACTCTGCATTTGGCAACATGAAACGTTTACCTTTGGTACCGCTTGAAGCGATAATTGTTCCCATAGATGCTGCCATCCCCATAACGATAGTCTGAACATCAGACTTGATGAAGTTCATTGTATCAACAATGGCAAGACCTGCCGAAACGGATCCACCTGGTGTATTAACATAAAGATAGATATCTTTTGTATTGTCTTGAGCATCCAAGAACAAGAGTTGGGCGATAATTGAGTTTGCCATATTATCTTCAACAGGACCTGTTAACATGATGATACGATCCTTGAGCAAACGTGAGTAAATATCATAAGAACGCTCACCGCGTGATGTTTGTTCAATTACTACAGGAATCATATGAATCCTCCTTTTAATATTGTCTTGATGCTATTATATGATTTTAGTCAAATTAGGTCAAATAAAAAACATCATTCTTAGCACTCTTTCCGAAAGAGTGCTAAACTTCCCTAAAGCAATCTCACTTAAAACTTATTAATCTAGTAAAAAAAGGGAAATTTTCCCTTTTCAACTTATTTTGTACCAAAGAGACGGTCACCTGCATCTCCAAGACCTGGAACAATATAACCGTTTTCATTAAGTTTCTCATCCAATGATGCTGTGTAGATGTCAATATCTGGGTGAGCATCTTGCAATTTTTTGACACCTTCTGGTGCTGCAACCAAGCAAACAAACTTGATATTAGCTGCACCACGTTTTTTAAGTGAGTCTACTGCCAAGATTGCTGAACCACCAGTCGCAAGCATTGGGTCCACTACAAAAATCTGACGTTGATCAATGTCTTCTGGTAATTTAACCAAGTACTCAACCGGCTCAAGAGTTTCCTCATCACGATACATACCAATATGACCAACTTTAGCTGCTGGTACAAGGCTAAGGAAACCATCGACCATACCAATACCCGCACGAAGGATTGGAACAATCGCCAATTTCTTACCAGAAAGTTGTTTTTGTACTGTTTTTGTAATTGGTGTTTGAATTTCAACCTCTTCGAGGGGAAGGTCACGAGACACTTCGTAACCCATGAGCATAGCAATTTCATTAACTAGCTCACGGAAGTCCTTAGTAGAAGTATCCTCACGACGGAGGATTGAAAGTTTATGTTGAATCAGTGGATGTGAAATAACTTGAAATTTACCCATAATAGTTTCTTCCTTTGCTTTATATTCACTCCATTATATCAAAAAGGCAAAAAAAACGCTTGCTTTACTGCAAACGTTTTTGAAAAGGATTATTTTTTAGGCAAATGAATCTTTCCTGTGACCAAACCATAGCCAAGAAGAGCTAGACTTGCAATTGCTGCAAAGATAGTCGCCAAGATTGAAAGAATGTTGCTGTTTGAACCTTCTGAATCACTTGGTGTCTTAGGAGTCGTAGCAAGTTTGGCAGCAACTTTAGTATTGTTGTCTTTACTTGACTCATCAGACTTAGTTACTTCATCAGCTTTAGCGACTCCGTGAGACTGAACTTCATCTTCAGACTTAGCTGGTTTTGGAGCTTCTGTTTCAGTGACAGACTCTTCTTTAACAGGAGTCGTTGAAACAGTTGGTCCAGTTGCTACAATAGCCTCTGGTACTGGTGACGCAATCTCTGTAGCTTGAGCTGCTGGACGACGGTCACCCACAGAACCCTCTGTTGAAGGTTTCGCAGGAACCTCTACATGATGATCATCTGATGAATTATTATCATTACCAGAGCGGTCTGCAAAATAAGGGAACGGTGTAGGAACTGGAGAGTCTGAATTCGTAGGATTTGTTGGTTTATCTTCTTTATCAGCTGATGGTTTATTATTGTCCGCTGGTTTAGAAGTGTCTGGTTTATTAGTCTTATCATCAACAGAATGATTACCTTCTGTTGGACTTACTGGTGTTTCTGGCTTATCTGCCTTCTTATCTTTACCATCTTTAACTGTTACAGTCAAGACACCGTGAGCTTCAGAAACGCCTGTTGAGCCGTCAACTGTAGGATAAGTATGTGGTTTAAGACCATAACCCGATACCGCATAATAATCTACATTAAAGTCCTCGTTTGGTAATTTAGCACTATTTTGATCGGCTACGTGTACCAAGCTTTCACTAGATTTATCCCAAATCCAGTCACCTTGATTCGTCATCTTAGGAAGAACTTCTGTAGTATCATCTGCATTCATCTTGATGAGGAAGCTTGGAGCCCATGTTGATTTATTCTCAGCACCAGCAATACCACCGCGGTTAGTCATGTAAGAAGTAACCAAGAGAGTATCTGATGATCCTTCAACAGGAACGGCATAGTAAGAATAGGTAGATGTACGCCAGTCGGCTGGTACAGAGGCTGTCAAAACCACACCTGAGCCATTAAGTGGACGATATTCTCCACGGAGGCTATCTGATACGAATCCAAGCATGACAACGTCATCACCGACAGCTTCACGCGCTGCTACAGTACCTTCAGCATCCGTAGATTTATTGATACGTGAAGCAGTGAAGAGGTAATACTTGTTACCCATCTTAACAACACTTGGACGTTCTACTTCATCAGTAACCATGTGGCTAGTAACAAGTGGTGTGTAAAGTTCAGCTACAGATGGATTTTTCTCATTGTCATCAAGTTTCAAGATACCAATAGAACCATTTGCCCATGAAGCAAGGTTATAAAGGTGTTTATTATTGATAATATTGAGGAACGACTTAAGGTTAAAGGCGTCATCTCCTCCATAGTTTGACCAGTTGTAGATTTGTTTTTCGCCTTGGTAGTTTTCATCACCTGTATTTGATTCGAAAATAAGGTAACGGCTACCGTTATCTTCAATGATGTGTGGGTCACGAAGACAGTAGTTATCTGTACGGTCTGGATTTCCATCGTGGTTGTGGTCATCGTTGAAAGTACTCATGAATTTTGGATAACTTTGATAATGATAGTTATCCCCACCAAAGAGAATGTGGTCATTTTCAACTGACTTAATAACAACTTCGTCGTTTTCAACAGCTAGGTTAAGTGTAGCACTAGCCAATTGTTGCCAGTTCAATTTACCACCACTAGTATCATTCTTAGTGTAGTAAAGTTGGATACTACCATCAGAGTTTACTGTCGCTGAACCTGACCATTGTTGGTCATCTTCAAGGGCATTATAACCAAAGATTGGACCCGCATTTTTCCAATGCGTAAAGTCATTATCTCCATATTTACTATAGAGCAAGTAAATGTGGTTTGAGTTTTTATTTGGTGCACCGGCCATTGAGATAACCAACTGATAACCGTTCCAGTTGCTTACTACACCTGACTCAGCATCTTGGACTGGCCAAGAATCCCAAACGTCGATTTCTTCTTTTTTCATCGTTTGGGCATCAACAGTGTTGAAAGCAGGCATATTGATGATTGTATCTGCTTTAAAGTAAGGAACTGCCAATTTGCTGTCTTGCTTCAAGAAGCTAGCAACGATATCTTTCAAGTTACGGTAAGTCAAGCTAGTACCTGTACCCTTGATAGCATCATCGCTAAAGTCAACTTTATTAAGTGCTTTAATTTCTTCCTCAGTCAAGGCAACGATTTGATCTGAGGTCATATTATCTTCAACAATAGACTTGATACGACCGTTAAGTTTGCTAAGGTTTGCATTAGCAGCGCTGTTTTCAGTAGGTTTAAGGGCTACTTCAGTGTGTGTATCAGCTGTTTCTGAGCTTGCTGTTGAAGTTGGTGCCTCTACTGCAGCCTCTGATGTATGAGCTGGAGCAGAAACCGCAGCAACAGTTGCTGAAGGTGTTGTTGCATCTGATGAAGATGTCACTACTGTGCTAGACACCTTTTCTTCGACTACTGATGGAGTTGTGTTGCTTGGTTGTGTCTCTGTAACTGGTGTAGTTGCAACCTCTGAATGTGCAACTGAAGATTCAACTGCTTCTGAAGTTGCCACACTTGTTGCTGCTTCACTGGCTACCGTTAGAGATGCTGTGCTTGTTTCTGGTGTTGCTGTCGCAGTAGCTACAGCTGGTGCTGTTTCTGTAACTTGATCAGCTTTTACCTGAGTGGCACCCAAAAATGCCAAGGTACCAACGAGTGCTGATGTTGCCCCTACTGTGGCTACCTTACGGATGCTATAACGCATCTTTTTGCACTCTGCTTGCTTAGGTGCTACTGTATTTGACTGTGAATTAACTGTACTATCCATATAAACTCTCCTTTTAGGTTTTCACATGTTTTATTCTATCATTTTTTAATCTAAATTCCAATCTTTTTTTAATGACAAATTGATATTTTTTGTAAAAAACTATTTTTTTGTTAAAATAATAACTATATAAAAAGCAATTTAATCAGGAATTATCACTATATGGAATCAAAATATCCTCCTCTAATCTTTATTCTCATTTTTTTGATTTTATTTTTTGTTTTTATAATAAAAAATGAGAGCGTTAACAATACTTCCACAAAAAACACTAAGACTTCTGTGAGTCAAACCTTTCATCTAGCATCTCATAAAGGATGGTCTAATGACCTACAGACTATCGTCTGGAATCAAGAAAAAAAATACTATGATATCTATTTTCTACATTCTGTAGATGGGGCTACTGATCCTTTTGGACCTAACGGTCAAGATTGGACGCATACAACGACTAAAGATTTTATCACCTATAGTAAACAAGAGACTGCTATACCAGCAAAGGGTGGTGACTCTAAAGAAGGATGGCATTCTGCTTGGACAGGGAGTGTAGTCACAGATAGTCAGGGGATTTCTGGTATCCAAAACGAAGAACCTGTCGCCTATTTTACAGGGCTCATGGATGATGGAAGCCAGGCAATCTATGCTAGTGAGTCAAACGACAAGGGAGCTAGCTTTACTAAAGCCTTAAAAGATGGTAAACCTTTATTGACAAAGGAACAATCCTATAATGGTAAGGACTTCCGCGATCCTTATGTCTTCCACTTCAAAGACAAATTACTCATGTATGTCGCTGAAGGTGACGCCTTAGGTGTTTATCAATCTCAAGATGGTATCAACTGGACCAAAGCAGATAGCAAGGGAGACTCCAAAATCCTACCCGAAACATTTTTTAAGGGTCGTAACTGGCAGGACAACGCTCCTATCGAGTGTCCCGTTCTCAAAACAATGACAACAACTGATGATCGGGACAAGCAAGTTCTCTTTTTTGGAGCTAAGGATACAGCCTCAGGTGAAACAACTGGAACCTACTATACTGTAGGGCATTTAGATGATAAAGGCTTATTTATTGCAGACACAGAAACGAAACGCTTAGATCAAGGCTCAGACTATTATGGCGCTAACTTCACTGGAAGCGATCGAATTGAAGAAAGCAACCATAACCTTATCAGTCTTGGCTGGGTTGGTAATTGGAACTACTTCACGTCAGGCATTCACAGTGACCAAGAGGCCAAGAGTGATTTTCTAAAAACTATCGGTTTTTACGCTACACCCAGACAGCTACAACTGGATAAGGACGGTATTATTCAGTCCGCTCCCCTCTATAAAAATGAACAATTAACCCTCAAAAATCAAAACGGCAACATTTCGAGTCAAAGGCCACTCACCAGTGACAATAGAAAACCTTGGATTGATAAAAGTCACAATCAGAATGCTAATGGCCTTCTTGACCTTGCTGAAAAAAATAGTGCGGGGTATTACCAACTGCATTTTTCAAATATTAAGAAAGAAGGAGGCTATATCTACATTGATATCTGGCAAGGCTCTGATTACGTTAAAATCGCCTACCAAATAACAAGTGGTACCTATCAGGTCTCTGCCTATGCTGCTGAACTGAATAACAGCATGGATGGTAGTCAAACTGCCTCTTCTTACTATTACGATGGTCTCTTGGGTAACGGTCAAGGTTATAAAGCTGACAGTCACTATAAGGAAACTGATAATATCACTATAACGCTTATTACAGATAATCGTAGCTTGGAAATTTTCTTCCCCAATGGTCAAACCTACACTCTAGCCAGATTTAATACCTCTGGCAGGCAGGATGTCAAGGTCTTCTCCACTCAGAAAGATCTTCTATTAAACTTGAAAATCTACGATGTACACTCATAACAATAATAAAAGTGATGCTGTTCGCATCACTTTTATTATTTTCCAAAGACAGAAACGAGACGTTTAACTCCTTCTGCAACAACTGTAGTTGGCGTAGCTACGTTAAAGCGGAAATGTTTTTCTCCTTCAGAACCAAAAGTAATACCGTCATTTAGCACTACCTTGGCTTCTTCTTTAAGCAAACGTCCAAGTTCATTATGGTCTTGATTATAAGCTGAAAAATCAAGCCATACCAAGTAAGTTCCCTCAGGTTTCATGACTTTGATATTAGTCTTTTCACTTAGCTCTTTTGTCAAAAGGTCAATATTAGTTTCAAAGACAGTCTTCAATTCTTCTAACCAAGGTTGCCCATAGGTTAAGGCAGCTTGTGTTGTAATCAAACCAATTGTTGGAATTTCATGTTGGTTGTTTGCCAATTGCTTTTGTTTAAAGGCTTTACGTAAGTTTTCATTTTCAATGATAGTAAAACTGTTTTTGGTACCAGCAATATTAAAGGTTTTAGTAGCCGAACTAAGCACTAAGGTAAAGTCCTTGTAAGCATCTGAAATGGTATTCATAGAGATGTGCTTATTCCCATATAGGGCTAAGTCTTGGTGGATTTCATCAGACACTAGAAGAACCCCATGTTTCTGGCAAAGATCTGCTACCTTGGTCAATTCTTCCTTGGTCCAGACACGACCACCTGGGTTATGTGGGCTACAGAAAACATAAAGTTTAACATCATTATCGACGATATCGCGTTCCAATTGTTCGAAATCAATCTCGAAATGTCCATCGACCTTAACGAGGCTATTCTCAATCAACTTACGATTATTTAATCGCACTGAGCGAGCGAATGGTGGGTACACTGGGGTATTGATGAGAACAGCATCGCCTTCTTTGGTAAAGGCTTGAATAGCTGTTGAAATGGCTGGGACAACACCTTCAATGAGAACAATACTCTCTTTATCAACGACGTAACCGTGTTGATTTTTTTCCCAATTAATGATGGACTGATAAAGCTCTTCACTTGGATAAGGATAACCAAAAATATGTGTCTCAGCATAGTTGATAACTGCATCCCTAATCTCAGGAACAGGTAGGAAGTCCATATCGGCAACCCAAAGCTCAAGTAGTTCTGGATTACTTTCGGCTTCGTGCCATTTCATGGTATTTTGATCCAAGCGATTTGGTTGTGTTGTAAAATCATAACGTGTCATAGATAACTCCTTAAAGACTAAGGGCATTTTCCAAGTCAGCAATCAAATCTTGTGCTGCTTCAATACCAATTGAAAGACGAAGCAAGTCGTCTGTCAAACCATAGGAAGCACGCACATCACCTGGAATATCTGCGTGGGTTTGTGTCGTTGGGTAGGTAATCAAGCTTTCAACACCACCTAGGCTCTCCGCAAAGGTAAAGACCTTTAGGGAATTGATAATGGTTGGAATCTTGTCTTGATTAGCCACTTTAAAGGAAATCATACCACCCTTGCCTGGGTAAAGAACTTCCTTAACAGCTGGTGACTTTTCTAAGAAAGCAACAACTTCTTGAGCATTGGATGTTGATGCCTCCATACGAAGTTTTAAGGTCTTAAGACCACGCATAAGCATATAGCTATCAAATGGTGACAAGGTAGGACCAGTAGTATTGAGGTTATAATAAAGTTTATCGTAGAATTCTTGGTTACTAGTCACAACAACACCAGCCAAAACATCATTATGCCCTGATAGGTATTTAGTAGCTGAATGTACAACGATATCAGCACCTTGAGTAATCGGGGTTTGATAGATTGGGCTATAGAAAGTATTATCAACAATAACCACCGCACCCTTGTCATGAGCAATTTTTGCCACTTTTTCAATATCAAACTCAATCATAAGTGGGTTTGTCGGTGTTTCGATGTAGACAATATCGGTATCTTCTGTAATAGCCGCAATCATCTCGTCTTCTGTATTAGTGTATTCAAAAAAGAAACGCCCCTCTTTTTCCTTGTCATTAAACCAACGGAAAGAACCTCCGTAAAGGTCACGCGCAGCTACAACCTTGCTACCTACTGGGAAAATTTCAAAGGCCAAAACAATGGCGCTCATCCCTGAACTTGTCGCAATAGCATAATCTGCTTTTTCAATAGCTGCAAGTGTTTTTTCCACTGTTGCGCGTGTTGGATTTTTAGTTCGTGTATAGTCAAAACCAGTAGAATGGCCAAATTCTGGATGTTGGTAAGTTGTTGAAAAATGAATTGGTGAAGCCAAGGCTCCTGTTGCTTCATCCGAATTGATTCCTGCGTGTGCCAAAATGGTTTCTAATTGATATTCTTGTGTCATAATGCGCCCTTTCTACATGGTAAGGTGGATATACTCCATATCTATGACCTCTATTTTATCACTATTTTCTGAAAATAATGGTAAGTTCATCATACGGATTCTTGATAGTTAGTTATAGTTTATTTCTATAACCTAAAAAGACAGATAGATACTGACTCTAATTTAAAATAAGGCCAATTTTTAAGATTGTCAAAAGTAGATTTTCAAGCATCAAAAAGTGCCTGAAACATTATAATTTCAAGCACTAAGAAACGATTTAAAAATCTTGCTTCAATCTAAGGTATACCACTGACTTACTTTTTATCAAATAAGCGATATCTGATTTCTTCCAAAGCCATAATAACAAACGGACAAGCAAGTAAATAGAGCCAATCATCAAGTCCAATAGGTGCAGTGTTAAATAGCGTGTGGAAGAAAGGCACGTAAGACAGGATGATAAAGAGAACAATTTCTAAAACAATACCTAAGCTAATAATCCGATTAGCAAATGGTTTTATTTGGAAAATAGATCCCCTACCCTTGCGACTATTCATAGCCATACCAATTTGGGTAAAGATAATAGCTCCTAAGGTCATGGTAGTTGCCTCTCGATAGAGAGGACCTGAGCTGGCCAAATGGTTTAAGTTACCTTGATTAACCCAATAATTAAGGAAGAAAGCCCCCATAGCTAAGGCTGCTTCAATCAGTCCATACCAGACAAAAGCTTTAATCAACAATTGTCGATTGAGCAAGCGATCTGAAAGACGTCTTGGTGGTCTGTCCATAACGCCCTCTTCAGGTGGTTCAACCCCCAATCCCAAAGCAGGTACCATATCTGTCCCCAAGTCAATAGCTAGGATTTGCATAACCGTTAAGGGAAGAGGTATGCGTCCCAAAGAGAACAAGAAGAAAGCAGAGGGTACGGCTTCTGGCGTGTTGGAATTAAAAATATAAGTCAGGAATTTTTGAATGTTTCTATAAACTGCACGACCTTCTTCAACAGCATGAACAATAGAAGCAAAATGATCATCTGTTAAAATCATATCTGCAGATTCCTTGGCAACATCGGTTCCCGATACCCCCATAGCTACACCGATATCAGCTTTTTTAAGAGCAGGGGCATCATTAACACCATCACCAGTAACAGCGACAACTTCGCCAAGTTCTTGAAGGGCATTGACCACACGGTATTTTTGTTCAGGTGCTACACGAGCAAAAACGATTTCGCCTTTAAGAGCTTCCTTGAGCTGATTATCATCCATATCAGCTAGTTCAAGGCCTGAAACAACACGCGCATCGTCTCCTTGTACAATTCCGATTTTCTTAGCAATGCTAAGAGCTGTCAAACCATAATCACCTGTCACCATGATAATACGAATACTAGCTCTATGGCATTTTTCAATGGCTTCACGCACACCCTGACGTGGCGGATCACTCATGGCAACCAAGCCTAGAAAGACCATATTGTCCTCCAAGGTCTGCATGTCCCATTTGTCTTCTCCAATATGCTCACTGTCTAAAGGTCTATAGGCCACAGCTAAAACACGTAAACCGTCTCGGGCAAACTGGTCGTTGGCCGCAAGGATAGCCTGACGCTCAGTAGCTGTCAATGATTTAATCATTCCTTGATTATCATAATAGTCTGAGCAAAGCTCCATCACTTCTTTCGGAGCACCTTTGGTGATAGAAATATGCTGACTGCCATCCAATCCTAACTCAAGCTTATGCACTGTTGTCATCCGTTTACGATCAGAATCAAAGGGGATTTCCTTGAGGCGAGGGGCCCAAGTATGATTGTCATTTAAATTAATTCCTGCTTTTTCGGCGAGAACATTAAGACAAGCCTCAGTTGGATCACCTAAAATTGTAAAATTGGGATTATCAGCACTAGGGGCCACAACTTGAGCATTACTAGCCAAATGAGAGAATCGTACCAAACGATTAAGAAGCTCATTGTCTTCAAGAGAAATAGGTCGTCCTTCCTGCTCAATCTGTCCTTCTGATGCATAACCTAGCCCAGTTACCTCATAACTGTCTGACAAAGTCCACAGATGGTTAACCGTCATGGCATTTTGCGTCAAAGTCCCTGTTTTATCCGAACAAATAACAGAAGTTGCTCCCAACGTCTCAACCGAAGACAGTTTCTTAACCAAAGCATGGTCCTTAGCCATGCGCTGAACGGCCATGGCTAAAGATAGAGTAACTGTGGGAAGAAGTCCTTCAGGAATAAAGGCCACAATCATCCCCAATGCAAAAATAAAGGCTTGAGACAAAGGCTGATGGACAAATAGAGTCGCTGCCACCATAAAGAAGAGACCTACAGACACCGCAATAACTGAAATCTGTTTAGTCAAATGGTCTAATTCTTTCTGAAGGGGACTCTTTTCCTGAGCAAGATTCTGTGTCAAATCCGCAATCTGTCCAAACTCAGTTTTCATCCCGATAGCAGATACTATAAAATGTCCAGAACCAGAAGAGACAGTAGTCCCTGCAAATACCATATTGTCATACTCTAACTCAGTCTTGTCGGGAGTCAAATCTGCTTGATCTGACTTATAAATAGGATTAGACTCACCAGTGAGGGCAGACTGGTTAACCTGCAAATCTGTCACAGCGACCAAGCGTCCATCTGCAGAAATACGGTCTCCTTCTTCAATGAAAACCAAGTCACCTGGCACCAAGTCCTGAGCTAGAATCTTATCCTCCTTACCATCACGAAGAACTCGCGCATAGGATGGAAGAAGCTTATTAAGAGCTGCCGTAGCCTGACTCGCCCTATATTCTTGAATAAAGCTAAAGAGACCATTAATAATGTTGACCAACCAAATTGCAATCCCCAACTCTAAACTATGAGAAAGCATGGCGATAAAGCCACCACCCCACAATAAGAGTGCCATAAGACTAGTAAAATGTCTGAAAAAGGTCAGCCAAATAGGCTCCTTCTTACTTTCCTTCAATTGGTTAGGGCCATACGTCGCCTGCCTCTCCTTAACCTCTTGTGAGCTCAAACCCTGAGGGCTTGTCTGCAAGACTTGGTAAACTTGTTCGGGAGGATAGGTCCCTAATTTTATATGTTCTTGTCTAGAATCAACCATAATCCTTTCCTCGATTCTAAATCATTAAAACGATTTCATTTTTTCACCCCTATTATACTCCTTTTTCAGAAAAGGTTGAAAAGAAAAAAACCAAGCCACATGACTTGGTTTAGATTTTATTTAATATGTAATTTAGCACGCAGACTAGCAGCTCGGGCACCAAGTAGTTGGTCAGCCATACGAGTTACAAGAGCAAGAACGCCGTAGACACCGATTCCAAGGCCTCCTCCAATGACCAAGTAAATCACACTACCCATACGGCTTGTTGGTGACAATACAAACTGGAACAACCAATAGAAGATCGCAACTGGAATAGCCATGAGTACCGTAAGGATACAGATGAGCAAGGCTTTTCTAAACACTGTCTTACGACTAAAGTGCGTAACAGTGTGGAGGTGATTATACATGAGAGCAATTGGAACACCTAAACCGATGGCTGTTGAAATAACCGGGCCAAGGGCTCCTAAGAAAATAATCAATGGCAGCTGTAGAATAGCCTTAACTAAAACCCCAATCGCAAAATAGTTGATAGCTTTGCGGGTTTCAAAGATTGCCTGAAGCATTGGTGCTAAAACGCTATACAAGGCCAAGAAAATAACTTGAATCAGACTGGCTACAAAGAGCAAGTGGGCCTGACTATCTGGCGCACCATAAAAGACTGTATAAAGTGGTTTAGCTAAAATCACTGATCCTACAATGGCAGGAACAATAAAGAGCAAAAGCAACTGTAAGTTATTAATAATCAGTTTAGCTGCTCCCCTAAGATCCTTCTTAACCATATTTTCAGTCAAGAGTGGAATCCCAACCCCAGCAATGGAGATAGCTACAGCAATCAAAATCATAGTAATCTTACTTGGATTTGAAGATAGGTAAGCATAGAGAACCTGAAGCTGACTGTTGCTATAGCTTGTAAACTTCTCCATAGTACGGATAAAGGTCCATTGGTCAATCAACTGGAAAAGTTGAACCGCTGACCCAGTGATAATGAAAGGAATGGCTTCCTTAAAGGTTTCAATAACAATTGCAGTTGGATTGATATCCGGATGAACAGCCTGCTTGCCAAAGAGACTCTTGAGCTTGCCCTCCTTCCAAAGGTAGAAGAAAAGCACCCCATAACTAGCCAACATACCGATAAAAGCGGCAAAAGTCGATTGGACAACTGCTGTCACATAATCGCCTGTCCCAATTTTCATGATGAATAAGGTCGCCAACAGCATCCAAATAACACGGATAATCTGTTCTGCAATCTGACTTAAGGCATAAGGCTTCATGTTGTTAAAGCCTTGGAAAAAGCCTCGTAAAACAGACATAGATGGGAAAATAACAACCGCCCAAGATAGGCTACGCATGACGCGAACTAGATCTTCGTCTCCCCCAGAAAGATAAGACATCCACGGCGAAGCAAAGTACATGAAAACACCAAAGATCAGTCCGAGACCAATCATGTAATACAAGATACGCTTGAGTAAGAAGAAACTCGTCTCCATCTTTCCAAGTGTGTTGTATTTAGATACCTGTTTGGCAATTGCGACTGGAATACCTGCTGTTGAAATCAAGAGGAAAAGAGCATAAATGTTATACCCTTGACCAAAGAGGGCATTGGCCTGGTCACCCTGTTTACCCATCCAAGCATACCAAGGAATAATGTAGAGTGCCCCCAATAGACGACTGATAATATTGGATGCCGTCATCCATGCCGTCCCTCTTAGCATCTGCTGCTGCTGTGTATCAGTTTTAGTTTCAGTCATAACTTTCTTTCTAGAGAATAAAATATAATCTAGTTTATTATAAACTTTTGGCTGTGACTTGTAAAACAAGAACATTAAGGCTAAAATAGGAACTATGATTACTATTGAACAAGTTTTAGAGGTTCTTAAAAAGGACCATAATTTTAGAGATATTATCGACCAAGACAACTACTACTATTCATGGACTGGGGTGACTTTTGATCATCTTTCTTATGATAGTCGTGATGTCACACCATCGTCCCTCTTCTTTGCCAAAGGAGCTGCTTTCAAGCCCGAATTTTTAGAGAATGCTGTCAAAGCTGGCTTAAGTTTCTACGTGGCTGAAAAAGATTATCAAGTGGGAATTCCTGTCATTATCGTATCAGATATCAAGCAGGCTATGAGCCTCGTTGCTCAGGCCTTCTACCAATACCCTCAAGACAAGCTTAAATTGCTGGCCTTTACTGGGACAAAAGGGAAAACAACAGCAGCCTACTTTGCCTTCAATATTCTCAAGCAAAGTCATAAACCTGCTATGCTTTCAACCATGAACACAACACTAGACGGAAAAACCTTCTTCAAGTCTACCTTAACAACACCTGAGAGTTTGGACCTTTTCCGTATGATGGCTGAAGCTGTTGCTAATGACATGACCCATCTGATTATGGAAGTCTCAAGTCAAGCCTATCTGACAAAGCGTGTCTATGGATTGACTTTTGATGTAGGTGTCTTTCTTAACATCAGCCCAGACCATATTGGACCTATTGAACACCCAACCTTTGAAGACTACTTCTACCATAAGCGTCTCCTCTTGGAAAACAGTCGAGTTGTTATTGTTAATAGCGGTATGGATCACTTTGATTTTATCGCTGAGGAAGTTGCGGATAAAGAGCATGACTTCTATGGTAAAAACTCTGACAATGCTGTTAAACATGGCTCAGGTTTTAGCTTTAAGGCAAGTGGAAAATTAGCCGGTGACTATGATATCCAACTTATCGGTGACTTCAACCAGGACAATGCTATGGCTGCTGGTCTGGCCTGCCTACGTCTTGGAGCTAGCCTTCAAGACATCAAGGAAGGAATCGCTCAAACTTCTGTTCCAGGGCGTATGGAGGTTCTAACTCAAACTAATGGGGCTAAGACATTTGTTGACTATGCTCACAATGGGGATAGCCTAGATAAGCTCTTACAAGTCGTAACCAGCCATCAAGATGGTCGTATTAGTCTAATTCTAGGGGCTCCAGGAAATAAAGGTGAAAGTCGTCGTAAAGACTTTGGACATGTCCTCAATACCTACCCTGATGTTGATGTCATCCTAACAGCCGATGATCCTAACAAGGAGGATCCTCTTGCTATCTGTCAGGAAATTGCTAGTCACATCAGTCGCGAGGTTCGTATCATTGTTGATCGAGAGGAAGCTATTAAAACAGCAATGTCTGAGACTACAGACTCCAAGGATGCTGTGGTTATTGCTGGTAAAGGTGCCGATGCCTTCCAGATTGTAAATGGTAAACGCGATAACTATGCTGGCGATATTGAAGTCGCTAAGAAATATTTGTAAACAACAAAAAGTCAATTGAGGTTAAATTCGTTACCTCAATTGACTTTTTTCTATACAAGGAACTAGTCTTTACCTAGTGTCTTCTTAAAAATATCATAGAAAGGATTCAGGGTTTTATCAAAAGAGCCAACAAGAGTCTCGAGTTGCCCACCAAACTGACGCTTGAAGTTAAAATTCCCTTTTCCAGCACTTGCCGCTTCAGTTTCGATTGTCCCATAAAAATTAAACCGTTCTTTTCCCTCATGCTTAGCATATTGTAGCATTTCCCAATGAAGAAGAACTGCCCCACCAAAATTAAGATAGGCTTCATCATTCCCACCGTAAAAGCTGACGACTTCTGGACCATAATCCATAAAAAGATAAGCCGAAAGAGGTAATTTGTCACCAGTGACTTGGTAGGTCTTAAATTGCTCTAAACGTTTATAGTAACTTCTAAGCTGATCTTCGGCATCCGCAATCTGACCCTTGGTTCGTTTTTTCTGTGGGCCATCTTTTAAAGCCTGAATCTTAGCTTCAAAAGATTTAATATTCTCATCAAGATAAGCCAAATAAGCTGGACAATCCAAATAAGCCAACATAAACTTTGCAGATTCTCCAAAGTTCCTCTTCAAATCTTGGAAATAGGTCAATGGATGAACTGAAAATCCTTTTCTCTCTGCTGTCCGAACTAGGATGTCATAAAACTGATTGAGATTGTCCTCACGTAGTTCTTCAACTTTGACATTCAAAGCAGTGAATTTTTTTAAATCTCGCTTCAAAGATGGTGAAAAAGCTGCGAGCATCTCATCAGAAGTCGTAAAGGTATCAATTGGTTTTACAAACATCTGATTAACAACTAGGGCCTGTTCTGGATCTAAATACTGCTCAAAACCTAATTTTTCAAATACCTTGGAGACCTCATCAGCCTTTTCTTCTTCAATGATTTCAAGTTCTTCATTCCTAATAAGATCGGTAAGATAGGGATGGATAGAAAGTGATGCAATATTTTTCTTTTTTAAGTAGAGTATCAAGGCCTCTAGAAGGTCTGTCAAATCAGCTATAGAATTGTAATCTAGCAAGGGTCCATGAAACAAGAGAGCTTTTCTAAAGATACGAAAGCTTCTTCTATAGACAACGATGGCTTGACCTATCCGCAGGCCATCCCTTTCAAAAACCAGAGCCTCTACTTCTCCGATATGATTACGGCTTAGCTGAAGCTTAGCCATCTCAGCTGACTGTAAAAAGTTGGCATCTTTATAGTTTGTCTGTGTTTTTTGATAGTCATCAAAACTCACATGTTTAACCATAATAGACATACTTATCATTCCTTCCATTTCATCCTATATCCCACATTCCCCATAAAAATAAATGATTGGCAAAGTTTTCCTAACCAAGTGGGGTACTAAGTATTCATGGATATTACTCACAGATGATGAGGAAAATTTGTTAAATGATTAAATTTACAAACACTATTATATACAAATCCACCATTTTTGTTAAGGTTTTTTTAGTTAATTTTCTGAAATTTAAAAGAAAAAAATAATTACTAACGTCTCTCCATCAAAAAAGCTCTCCTTTTAAACTTAGAGAGCTAACCTATCATATAAAGTTACCGATAACGTCTCAATTGAGGTGGTTCATAAGACTGGACAAAAGCTGCAATTTCTGAAAAATCATCTGTAAAGAGGAATTTTGCTGCTGTTTCAGCCTCCAAAAAATCATGAGCAACCATGGTATCTAACATCGTTTTCATAGCATCATAATAGCCATTGAGATTGAAGAAAACACAGGGTTTGTCCAATTTACCGACTCGAGCAGCTGCAATAGCTTCAGAGATTTCTTCCAGTGTCCCTAGACCTCCTGGAAGGGCGATAAAGAGATCTCCTTGCTCTAGCATAGCAGTCTTTCGTTCTGCCATAGTTTCTACTATGGTCATTGAGGTTAACCCCTCATAAGCTATCTCCCTATCTTTGAGGAATTGTGGCATAATGCCATGAGCCTGTCCACCATTTTCCAAAACCGTATCACCAAGAACTCCCATAAGTCCCATCTTACTGCCACCATAGACTAGGGTATGCCCATTTTTAGCAATCCACTGACCCAAGGCAATCGTTGCTTTCTTAAAGCTAGGATTATCACCCATATTAGCACCCAAATAGACCGTTACTTTCATTGAAGTCCTCCTTTTTATTCTATTATAACGCAAAATTCCTGCCATAACTGACAGGAATTTTTTCTTAGTCTTTACGCTCTAAATTACGAAGCATTTCATCAATTTTATTACCGTATTCGATAGACTCATCCTTAATGAAGGTCAAATCCGGAATCTTATACATGGTCAATTTTTTACCAAGTTCACGCTTGATTGTCCCAGTAGCCTTTTCAAGACCAGTTTGTGCTTTTTGGTTATCTGAGGCCAAGGTTGAATGAATAGTGTAAAAAATCTTAGCAGCTGACAAATCACCAAGCATCTGTACATCTGTGATAGTGACATCTTGCACACGTGGGTCACGAACTTTCTTTTGAAGAATTTCATTGACCTCACGTTTGATTTCCATACCAACACGGTCTACACGAAATGAATTTCCCATAGTCTTATCCTTTCTCTCTTATTATGATGGAACAAAAGCCAGGCCAGATGACCTAGCTTTGTCTCCTAAGTAAGCTTTCTTAAAAGCTAACAAAATTAACGTTTAATTTCTTCCATAATGTAAGCTTCGATAACGTCATCAACTTTAATATCGTTATAGTTTTCAATCATCAAACCACCCTCTTGAGCGTTTCCGACTTCTTTAACGTCATCTTTAAAGTGTTTCAAGCTTGCCAATTTACCATCAAAAATAACGACACCATCACGAATCACACGGGCACTTGAATCACGAGTGATTTTACCACTAGTAACCATGAATCCACCGATTGTTCCGACTTTAGAAACTTTGAAGGTTTCACGGATAATAGCTTCACCAATGACTTTTTCTTCAAATTCAGGATCAAGCATCCCTTTCATGGCATCTTCGATTTCTTCGATAACCTTGTAGATGATGCTGTGAAGACGAATTTCAACTTCATCAGTTTCCGCTTGTTGACGTGCTTGTGGTGTAGGACGAACGTTAAATCCGATAACGACAGCATCCGAAGCTTCCGCAAGAGTAATATCAGATTCGTTGATAGCACCTACTGCTGAGTGAACAACATTAACACGAACACCCTCAACATCAATCTTAAGAAGTGATGCTGCCAAGGCTTCAACAGAACCTTGCACGTCGGCCTTGATGATAACATTAACAGTCTTCAATTCACCAGCTTTAAGGGTATCAAAGAGGTTATCAAGACTAACACGATGTGTTTGTTGACGTTGTTTCATAAGGGCACGTTTGGCACGTTCTTCACCGGCTGCACGAGCTGCTTTTTCGTCTTCATAAACGGCAAAATGGTCACCTGCCATAGGCGCTTCGTTCAAACCAGTAATTGAAACTGGTGTTGATGGTGCTGCAGTCTTAATACGACGACCAAGGTCATTGGTCATAGCACGGACACGTCCGAAGGTATTACCAACAACGATTGGGTCTTGAACATGCAAGGTACCTTGTTGAACAAGGAGGGTTGCAACCGCACCTTTACCTTTATCCAAACGCGCTTCAATAACGGTTCCGATGGCACGAACTGTTGGGTCAGCTTTAAGTTCTTCCACTTCAGCCACAAGAAGAACTGTTTCAAGCAATTCTTCAATATTTTGACCAAACTTCGCTGAAATTTCAACGAATTCGCTATCGCCACCCCATGCTGTTGAGATAACGCCATGCTCTGCCAATTCACCGATTACACGCTCTGGGTTAGCACCTGGTTTATCAATCTTGTTAATCGCAACAATGATTGGAACACCAGCAGCCTTAGAGTGGTTGATGGCTTCAATAGTTTGTGGCATAACACCGTCATCCGCAGCTACAATCAAGATAGTAATATCTGTAACAGAAGCACCACGGGCACGCATAGATGTAAAGGCCGCGTGTCCTGGAGTATCAAGGAAGGTGATTTTCTTACCACCCTCTTCAATTTGGTAGGCACCAATATGCTGTGTGATACCACCAGCTTCTCCAGTCGCAACACGTGAGTTACGAAGGGTATCAAGAAGGGTTGTTTTACCATGGTCAACGTGTCCCATAATAGTAACAACTGGTGCACGTTCTACCATAGCATCTTTATTGAGGTAGTCTTCGTCAACAAAGAAACGTTCGATATCAGCATTATCGACTTCTTCTTTCTTGGTTGCCTCAATACCGTAGTCAACCATCAACAACTCAATAGTATCCCCATCAAGAGATTGGTTCTGAGTTGCCATAACACCCATCATGAAGAGTTTCTTAACGATTTCAGCTGGCTCACGTTTAATACGTTTTGCGATTTCTGCAACCGTCATGCCTTCAGTATATTCAAATTCTTTTGGTAATTCATGGAATTTACGCTCTGTTACTGGTTTTGGAGCTGAATTACCACGGTTATTTTTACCTTTTTTATTTTTGTTTTTATTCCAGTTACTATTTCGTTGATTTCTCACTTGGTTTTGATTATTCCACTTATTATTTCTTGTTTGCTTAGGTCCATCTTCATTCTCGCGACGATTATCACGTGATTTATCTGGACGTGCCTTTTTACGACGTGTATCTTGTGCTTGTGCAGCTGGAGCTGGTTGAGCAGCCGGTGCTGGTTTTGGAGCTGGCTTAGCTTCAGCAACTGCTTTTTGAGCAGCGACTTCAGCCTGTTGTTTTTCTTTTCTTGCCTTTTCCTGTTCTTTCGCACGGCGTTGCTCTGCAGCTTTTTCTTCACGGAAGCGTGTTTCACTTTGACGTGAATATTCTGCATTTTGCTCTGCTTTCAAGGCTGCTGCACGCGCTTTAAAGTCAATACGTGGACCTGCCTGATTGTTGCGGGCAGTATCGTTACGTTTATTTCGACCCTGATTATTGCGCTGTTTACCTTGGAAATTACGGTCACGATTACTATTGTTATCGCGGTTCCCATTGTTACGGTTTCCTTGACCATTTCCATTTTGGTTGCGACGATCATTATTCTGACGCTTACCTTGATCGTTTCCTTGTTGATTTCGATTACGATTACGGTTGTCACGGCCTCCGCCATTTTGACGACGCTCTGCTTCTGCCTTGGCACGTGCTTCACGTTCTGCCTTAAAATTACGGCTTTGTGGTTTTTTCGGAGTCGCAGGGGCTTCTTTGACTTCAGCCTTCGATGCTTCTTTAGCTGGAGCTGATTTGGCAACAGGTGCCTTATCAACCTTAGGCGCTACCTTTTCCTCTTTAGGAGTTGGTGTCGCTTTAGGAGCTGGCTTGCTTTCAGCCTTAGCTGTTCCCCCTTTTAAACTTGAAGTGATACGATTAGCATCAGCTTCTTCAACTGATGAGGAGTGGCTCTTCACAGAAAGACCAAGTTCTTGAGCTTTTGCAACAACAACCTTGCTTTCTACACCAACCTCTTTTGCGATTTCATATAATCGTTTCTTTGACACGTGATGTCCTCCTATTCTTTAGTCCATAAGAGTCCTCATTTTCTTTGAAAATCCAGCATCAACTACAGCAACCGTTTTTCTTGGTTTACCAATAGCCATGCTTAATTCCAGTGCGTTAAACACTGTGGAGACTTCTATATTATAGTAGTTACATTTATCAGTCGTCTTTTTAGTCACGTTACTACCAGCATCATTGGCAAGAAAAACTAGTCTCGCCTGCCCTGATTGAACTGCCTTGATGACAAGTTCTTCGCCAGAAATAAGTTTTCCAGCTCTTTGTGCCAGTCCTAACATATTTGACAATTTTTCTGTGTTATTCAAGACCTAACTCTCTTCTTTTGACCTTGTGATCCACATAAGCAATAAGTTCATCATAAAAACTTTCAGGAACATCCATTGAGAAACTATGGTTAAAAGCACGTTTCTTTTTAGCTTGGAGAGCTTCTTCATTATCTAGTTTAATGTAAGCACCTCGGCCATTTTTCTTTCCTGTTGGATCAATGAAAATCTCACCATCTTTAGTTTTTACAATGCGGAGCAAATCACGTTTATCAATGATTTCTCCTGAGACAACTGATTTGCGTAAAGGTATTTTTCGTGTTTTAGCCATCAAACACCTCTATGTTCTTCTTATTCTTTTTCTGTTGTTTCAGTTACTTCTTCTGTTGTGACTTCAACAGGTGTAGCATCTTCTGCAACAATCTCGTCAACAACTTCCTCAGTAGCAGCCTCAGCTTTTTCAGCTTCGAGTGCTTCATATTCAGAAGCTGACTTGATGTCAATACGGTAACCAGTCAAATGAGCTGCCAAACGAACGTTTTGTCCACGACGACCAATTGCAAGAGATAATTTGTTATCTGGTACAACTACTGTCGCACGTTTGCTATCATCTTCGTCAAAGAGAACATAGTCCACTTCCGCGGGTGCAATAGCATTGTAGATAAATTCAGCTGGATCTTCAACCCATTGAATAACGTCAATATTTTCCTCAACAGGAACTTCAATTCCTGTCTTAGCATCCAAACGTGTTGGGTGGAAACGGCTGACAACTTTCTTGATGTTGCTTCCACCACGACCAACGATAGTACCAATAGCATCAACGTTAGGGTTGTGACTGCGAACAGCAACTTTGGTACGATCACCAGCTTCACGAGACACACTCATGATTTCTACAGTTCCATCAAATACTTCAGGAATTTCTTGTTCCATGATACGTTTGATGAATTCTGGATGGCTACGGCTTACAAAGACGTTAACACCTTTAGGGTTGTTTTCAACTTTATAAACATAAACATCGATGACGTCGTGTGACTTAAAGCTTTCGCCAGGAATTTGGTCTTGGCGTGACAATTGAGCTTCGAGCGTTCCAAGATTCACATAAATGAAACGTTGGTCAAAGCGTTCAACTGTTCCTTGCATGATTTCACCTTCATGTTGCTTATAATCATTATAAGTGATTTCACGCATCTGCTTGCGCATCTTTTCCATAATGGTTTGTTTGGCAGATTGCGCTGCAACACGGCCAAATTCATCGACTGACTCTTCAAAACGAATCTTGTCACCAAGCTCGTAAGCAGAGCTGATAGCAAGGGCATCTTTCAAGCTAATTTCCAAACGACTATCAAAGACTTCGTCTACAACTTCACGAACGGTATAAACTTGAAAATCACCTGTTTTTTCATTAAATTCAACTACAGCTGATTCTGACTGACCATAACGACGCTTGTAGGCTGACTTAAGCGATTCAACCACGGCATCAATGATGTCTTCCTTGTTAATGTGTTTTTCTTCTTCCAAGACACGGAAGGCTTCTAGCATTTCTTTGCTCATATTCTTTGTTGTTTTAGCCTCTAAAGGCTAAAACTGGCATCCTTTCTTTATTTACACTAAGAGTTTTAGAGTTTGACTGCCAAACGAGCTTTAGCAACTGTTTGATAGGGAATCTCAACAGTTTTATGGCGAGTCTTATCAAGGTAATCAATTGTTAGGGTTTCCCCATCAAAGGCCACCAAGTCACCTTGGAAAATCTTGATCTTATCAATAGCCTTGTAAAGACTAACATTGATATACTGACCAACAGCATTTGTCAAAGCTTCTTTGGTTTTTAAGGGACGCTCTAACCCTGGACTAGAAACTTCCAGCACGTATTGATCCGGGAAAGGATCAGGCTGAATAGTATCCAAGAGGGGACTGATAATTTCAGTCAAGTCTGCAGTATCTTCTACAGTAATACCTCCTGGCTTATCAATCAAAACTGACAAGACATAGTCACCGCCAAGCTTTTCGTACTCGATATCGACCAGTTCGTATGGCTCAGGAATAGCTGGAGCTACGACTGCCGTCACGAGATCAATAATTTTTTGCGACATTATGACCTCCTTACACACACAAGAGACGAAGTTTCTACTCCGCCTCTCTTTCGTTATTTTCCTATATTATAGCATAGCTCAAAAGCCATTGCAAGGAATAACCATATTGCTATCATTTCATAACAAAAAGGTTGGGAATCACCCAACCTTATTTATTGCGTCGCTGGAACAGTGCTATAAGTAGTTACACCCGATCCATTATTATTGTATGTAGGGGTTGTCGTACCTTGTTCCTGAACATAATTACCTGTGTTTTCACTATAGTTATTGCTATAGGTAGTACCTCCATTGTAGGTACTTACCGATCCACCACCAGCTGCCTCAGATGTCCCAGCCTCATAATTTGAAGAAGCTTCACTCGAAGCCGCACTTCCTTTAGAATTAACGAAATCATCTGAGCCATAGTTAGAGCTACCAGAACCATAGAGAACCAAACTAGTCTTAAGATTAGATTCAGAAACTTTCTTCTTACCGACTTCCTTCTTAATACGGTTTTGTACCTTAAGAATATCCTCAGTTGAAGCTACTTGATAACTTCCACCATTGATCATGGCATCCGAACCAGCCAATTGGTAGGACTTAATATTTTTAAGGGCATCACTATAACCCATCAAGCTACGCAAAGTATTGGTATCACCAAGATCGATACTGGTTTGAACATTTGAACTTACAGCCGACAAAATTTTCTTGTAAGAACCAATAGAGTCCATCTTCAATAGCTTAGCTACAACCTTTTGAATAACCTCACGTTGACGTTTTTGACGACCATAGTCACCATCAGGGTCATCGTAACGCATACGTGAATAGACTAAAGCTTGCTCACCATTGATTTTATGGGTTCCGGGCTCAACTTTTGCCTGAAATTCAGGTTCATTTTCTGCAATCGAAATTGGAAAATCAAAATGATTCGTTACCTCAATACCACCAACAGCATCTACCAAATCAATCATACCCTGCATATTAATCAGTGCATAATAGTCAATATCAATATCTAAAACCTTTTGAATGGTTGAAATAGCCAAGTCAGCACCACCCTCAGCATATGCTGAATTTAGTTTTGCTTCACCCGACCCCTCAATATCTGTCAAAAGGTCACGTTCCAAACTGGTCATGGTTGTTTTCTTAGTCTTAGGGTTCACTGTTACCAAAATCATGGTATCAGAGTTTCCTTCCCAGGTTTCCTTACGTTCTTTGGATCCTGTATCTACCCCCATCAAGAGAATAGTTATAGGCTTAGTCTGTTGAATAGCCTTACTATTCCCTGAAGTTGCTTTAGAAGCCCTAAACGTTTTTGACAATTCGCCTGTGGCGTAATTATAAGTTGTCGTTAGGTAAATACCAGCAGCTACTACTGTCGTTGCAAAAATCGCCAACAACATCAATAAAATTTTTCGTCCAAGTTTCATGTTTTTTCCTAATCTATGAGTTTAGCCATAAGGTAAACATCTAGAAATTCTCCATTTTTAGTTCTTGCACCACGTTTCTTAGTGCCTTCAATGTCAAATCCGAATTTTTGATAGAGATGAACCGCCCGTTTATTACGTGCTTGAACCGTCAACTCTAAGCGGCGGATCTCTGGTGTATGGTCTGCCCAGTCAATCATTGTTTCCATAAGAAACTGGCCAACACCATTCCCCCAGTAGGGTTTAGAAACCGCAATAAATACGTCGCCAATATGACTGGTCTTAGTATCTTGATCAGAGGTAACATTACAAACACCAATGACCTCATGACCCAATTTCGCCACCAAACAAATCTCATTAAGCCTATGCTGATGACTTTCAATATAAGTGGCTAACTGTTCAGCACTCAGTATAGAACTTCTATCATCTTGTGCTAGAAAATCCGATTCCAAGGCTACAGTCTCTAGTAAACGAGCTAGAGAGGCAGCATCCTCTCTTTGAGCTTCCTCAATGACTAATTCTTGCTCAGCCATTTATCATTTCCTCCTGAATCTCCTTACTTCTAGGACCGAAAGATTCAAAAAGCAACTGACGTCCATCTCCATGATGAGATATCGAAATTAGGAGATAATCCCCTAACAGACTCTCATCTAGGAGCTCACCCCACTCGATGATTGTCACACCTTCACCATACAGAAAATCATCTAAATCAATAGAATCTGGATCATCACCAATGCGGTAGACATCTAAATGATAGAGTGGCAGTCGCCCCTCATACTCCCTTACAATAGTATACGTTGGACTCTTTATCATCTGTGAAATATCCAAACCTTTGGCAATTCCCTTAGTTAAGGTCGTTTTGCCAGCTCCCAGATCACCTGAGAGAACAATTATATCTCCAGAATCGAGCAGTCGACCTAGCTTTTTGCCGATACTAATCAATTCTTCTTCATTTTGACTGTAAATCATGTTTTCATTATATCAAAAAATAAAAATATGGACTAGAATCCACTGTAAAAATACAGTAGAAACTTATAAATATTGAATCATTTAAGTCAGAAATTAAGATGCTTATTTTAATTTTACATTTATTTTTACCACATCAATCACTCATGAATTAGAAATGGTTTTGTAAAACTTACTATATATTTGAAAGTTAATCAAAAAAACTCTCTTATATTCCTCCAGATAAAAAACGCAAAAGAAAAAGCCTGACAAATGTACAGACTTTTTCTTTCAAGCTTTAGAACACAGCCATACTGATGAAGTTAAGGATAAACAAGATATCCAAAATCCACATAATAAAGTGGACATCCTTAGCTTGACCTTTGACAATTTTGACCAAAGTATAAGTAAGGAACCCAGCTGCGATACCATAGGTAATGCTATATGAGAATCCCATGAAAATAGAAGTGAAGAATGCAGGAATAGCTTCAGACAAGTCTTCCCAATCGACACTCTTAAGGTTAGAGAGCATCATAACACCTACAATAATAAGAATAGGCGCTGTTGCTGCATTAGGAACGATTGATACCACTGGACTAAAGAAACTAGAGATGGCAAAGAGTACAGCAACCACGAGAGCTGTCAAACCAGTACGTCCACCAGCACCAATACCTGCTGCAGATTCAACGTAAGTTGTAACGTTTGAAGTCCCTGCAATGGCACCAATACTTGTACCAACAAGGTCAGAGTATAGGGCACGGTCAAGAGCTTTTGATTCGTTGTTATCACCTGTTGAAGCAATGATACCAACCTTTTCACCAGTACCGATTAAGGTACCGATAGTATCGAAGATATCAGTCAACGAAAAGGCGAGAATAGCCATAAAGACACCAGGCAAACGAGAAACGTCTGCAAAGAGTGAACCCAATCCCTTAGATCCAAGCGCTGCACCAAAGACCTGACCAAGGTCTTTGATAGATGATGTCAAGCTAGCTGCGTGCCAGTCGATGCTTCCAAGATCAACGACACCAGCAAAAATAGCAATGATAGTCGTTACGAGGATTGAAAGCAGAACACCACCACGAATACCTTTAACGATAAAGAAAATCGCGATCGCAAGACCAATCAAACCGACAATAACAGTTGGGTTATTGAAGGCAACCAAACCTGGTGTAGCTGATGATGAAGCTGTAATTGAAGCCTTGGCCATATCAGCACCTTTACCTGCTACAGTGTAGGTATGAGGATTAATTGAGAATTTCAAGAAACCAGCATTTTTAATCCCCACATAGGCAAGGAAAACACCGATACCTGCTGAAATAGCAGATTTGAGGGCTGTTGGGATAGACTCAATGATCATCTTACGTACTTTAGTTACTGTGATAATCAATGAAATAACACCACATAAAAAGACCATTGCTAAGGCCTCTTGCCAAGAGTATCCCAAAGAAAAGACCACTGTATAGGTGAAGAAGGCATTAAGTCCCATACCAGGCGCTTGAGCGTATGGTAGGTTGGCATAAAAGGCCATCATCAATGTCCCTGCAACCGCACCAATAATTGTTGCTAAGAAAACACCTTGTGCAGGCATTCCTGTCTGAGCCAACATCGCTGGGTTAACAAAGAGGATGTAAGACATGGCAAAGAAAGTTGTCAATCCGGCAGTCACTTCTGTGCGGACATCAGTACCATGTTCTTTCAATTTGAAAAACTTTTCCATGAAAGTTTAGACTCCTTAATAAAAAATATTGTCAAAATCCGAATAATTTCGGAACATTCTCACGTAGAATGCAACGTTACTATTCTACATGAAATTATTTGACGGCGCAAGGTTTATTTCCTGAGACTTTTCTTATGAAAAACCGAACGTTCTCAGAAAGCTCTTTCTTAATCACCAACAAAGGACAGATTTTTGCTATAATAGGAACATGACAAAAAAATTGATTGCACTAGATCTTGATGGAACCCTCTTGCGTCCAGATGGAACTATTTCAGAATTTACACAAAAAACAATTAAAGATGTACAAAACAAAGGACACCAAGTCGTTATTGCTACAGGTCGTCCTTATCGTATGGCTATCGACCATTACAAAACACTTGGGTTAGAAACACCACTCATTACCTTTAATGGCTCCTTGACCAATCTTCCAGACCAAGACTGGGCCTATGAGCATTCGGTTAAATTAGACAAAAAATATCTGATTGACCTCCTACAACGACACGATGAGTTAGAAATGGATTTTCTGGCAAGTGAATACCGAAAACATTTCTATATCACTATGAATCACCCAGAACGTATCCAACCACAACTCTTTGGTGTTGATAAAATTATTGAGGCTATGCGTTTAGAACCAACTAAAATCACGCGCAACCCAAATGCTCTTCTTATGCAAACTCGTCACGAAGATAAGTACCAGCTAGCCGATGATATCAAGAAAGACTTCAAGGAAGAAATTGAAGTTGATTCTTGGGGTGGCCCGCTTAATATTTTGGAGTTTTCACCTAAAGGTATTAACAAGGCCTACGCCCTAAACTACTTACTTAAGGCTATGCGCAAATCAACGGATGATCTGATTGCTTTTGGAGACGAACACAACGACACAGAGATGTTGGAACTTGCTAAAACTGGTTATGCCATGAAGAATGCTAGCTCTGTCCTTCTCCCCCACGCTAACGAACAAATTGAGTGGACTAATGAAGAGGATGGCGTTGCTCGCAAACTCCAGGAACTCTTCTTATAAATAACAAAAGACACCGAAAATTTCTTCGGTGTTTTTTCTTATGATTAAGGTAAAATAGCCACTGCACGCACTGGGGAGCCTGTCGCCTTGTCCCAGTGAGGAAATGCAATCGAAATCAAAGCACCAACGGCTGGAACTTGATCCAATTGATTCAAAACTTCTACCTGATAAATGTTTTGTTCCAAGAGGTAGTATTCGTTTACCAAACCATGTTCTGCTGCTGGAATGCCAGCATCTGTATCAAAAGTCTCGTGACCGACAGCCTTAACCTGACGTTCATAAATCAAGAATTCTAGAGCTTCACGGCTCCACCCTGGACTCTGTTGAACCCCATTTTCATCAAGGTTGCGCATAGCATCTTGATCTGGCCAACGCTTCGACCAATCACTACGAAAAGCGACAAAGGCCCCTTCAGTAATTTGTCCATATTCTGCTTCAAAGTCTAAGATATCTTGTTTGCTCAAAATAAAGTTTGGATTGGCAGCAACTTCTTTAGACTTGTCGATAACATAGAGTGGTAAAAGAAGATCTTTGAGGGCAATCTCATCCAACCAACGACCACCTTCTACAAAGTGAATCGGTGCATCAATATGCGTTCCGTATTGACCAACCACTGTAAATTTTTGAACATGGAAACCATCTTTTAATGTAAAAAGGTCTTCTTGTTTCAAGGCTGGGAGAGCTGGAAAGTGTGGACTTTCTGCATTAATTTTGTGGGTCAAGTCAACCCATTTCTTAGATTGCAATTCTTTATAAATACTTAGTAAATCTGATATAAGGAGGTCCTCTTTTCTTATAGATTTAACATTAAACAGTTAATTGACGAAATTATAGCAGCCATTACTAGCTATTACAAGCATTTATCTCATTTTATCATAATCCCATTTCCTCTATTTAAATATAGCTTCAAACTATATCTAACACCTTTTGTCTGATTGTCTGAAAAGAAAGTATATTTGCGATAATTTGATATTTTTTTCAATTTTATGACACTTTTATTACGAAAAGCATTGACAAATCTATGATAACGTTTTACAATTAGATTGTTCTAATTTTCGAGGGACTAAAAAAATATTGTTGTCATTTTCATGTCATGAATGATAATACCAATAATCATTTTTCTATTCCTAAGAAGCAATATATAAAAGGAGGAAGAACACTAATGGGTATCGGTATTATTATTGCTAGCCATGGTAAATTCGCTGAAGGTATTCACCAATCAGGTTCTATGATTTTTGGTGAACAAGAGAAAGTTCAAGTGGTTACTTTCATGCCAAATGAAGGTCCTGACGACTTGTACGCTCACTTCAAAGATGCCATTGCTCAATTTGACGCTGACGACGAAATTCTAGTCCTTGCAGACCTTTGGTCTGGATCACCATTTAACCAGGCAAGCCGAATCAAGGAAGAAAATCCTGATCGCAAGATGGTTATCGTGACAGGACTCAACTTGCCAATGCTTATCCAAGCATATACAGAACGTATGGTAGCTCCTGATGCTGGGGTTGAAGAGATTGTCGCTAACATTTATAAGGAAACAAAAGAAGGCGTTAAAGTCCTTCCAGAAGGCCTTATTCCTGAAGAAGACACTAAACCAGCAGACGCTAAGCCTTCTGTTCCTAAAGGTACCATTCCTGAAGGAACCGTTCTTGGTGATGGAAAAATCAAATACGTTTTGGCTCGTGTTGACACACGTCTCCTCCACGGTCAGGTTGCGACTGGTTGGACTCACTCAACTCACCCAGACCGTATCATCGTTGTTTCAGACACTGTTTGTCATGATAAACTTCGTACAAACATGATTAAACAAGCCGCTCCATCTGGTGTTCAAGTTCACGTTATCCCAATTAAAAACATGGTTAAAGCAAACAATGACCCACGTTTTGGAGATACACGTGCTATGCTTCTCTTTGAATCTGTTGAAGATGCTCTTGCTGCTGTTAAAGCAGGTGTTGATGTTAAAGAAATCAACCTTGGTTCTTCAGCTTATAAAGAAGGAAAAGTCAACGTTACTAAGGCTCTTTCATTTGACCAAACAGATGTGGATGCTATCAAAGAGTTGCAATCATTGGGTGTCAAATTTGACGTTCGTGGGGTGCCAAGTGATAGCCCAGCAAACGTTGATGCCTTGATTAAGTCAGCTGAAACTAAATTAGCAGAGAAGAAATAATTTTGGAGGATGCATAAATGAGTTTAGTACAAATTATTTTAGTCGTAATTGTTGCTTTCATCATCGGTTGTAGCTCAGTTAACGACCAAATCGAAACATACCAACCAGTTGTGGCTTGTTCCCTTATCGGTCTTGTTACTGGTCATCTCGAACTCGGCGTAATGTTGGGTGGTAGCTTACAGTTGATCACTATGGGATGGGCTAACGTTGGTGCTGCCATGGCACCAGATGCCTCACTTGCCGCTGTAGCTTCTACAATCATCCTTATCTTGGGTGGTCAAGGAACTAAAGGGATTGGTCCTGCCATCGCCCTTGCGGTGCCTTTGGCTGTTGCCGGTCTTGCCTTGACAATGGTTGTCCGTACAGCAACTGTCTTCATCGCTCATATTATGGATAGCCGTGCAGAAGCTGCTGATATCGCTGGTGTTGAAAGATGGCACTTTATCGGTATGGCCCTCCAAGGTCTCCGTGTTGCTATCCCTGCCCTCCTCTTGCTCTTGATTCCTGCTCACCTCGTACAATCTGGTCTTGAAGCTATGCCTGAATGGTTAAAATCAGGTATGACAATCGGTGGTGGTATGGTTGTAGCCGTTGGTTATGCCATGGTTATCAACATGATGTCTAGTCGTGAAGTTTGGCCATTCTTCTTCCTTGGTTTTGCTTTGGCTGCCCTCAAAGAGTTGACCTTGATTAGCTTGGGTATCATCGGCCTCTGTCTTGCCGTTATGTACCTTGCGCTTGAAGCTAGTGGTTCAAATGGTTCTTCAAATGATGGAGGATCAGGTGATCCCCTCGGTGAAATTCTGGAAGACTTTTAATTAGGAGGAAAGAAAATGGCTGATTCAAAAATTAAATTAACAAAAGCAGATCGTTTCAAAGCTTTCTTGCGCTCATACTTCCTTTTAGCTTCATTCAACTATGAACGTATGCAAAATGGTGGTGTGGCTTACACCCTTATTCCTGCAATCAAAAAACTTTATCAAACTAAAGAAGAACGTGCTGCTGCGCTTAAGCGTCACTTAGAATTCTTTAATACACAACCTTTCATGGCTAACCCAATCTTTGGGGTTACACTTGCCTTGGAAGAAGAACGTGCCAACGGTGCTGAGATCGATGATGCTGCTATCTCAGGGGTTAAGGTCGGTATGATGGGACCTCTTGCAGGTGCCGGTGACCCTCTCTTCTGGTTTACCCTTCGTCCAATCTTCCTTTCACTAGGAGCAGGTTTGGCTGTTTCAGGTAACGTCCTAGGCCCAATCGTCTTCTTCGTTCTCTGGAACGTCATGGTAGCTGCCGTTAAATGGTACACTCAAGAATTCGGTTACCGTGCTGGTACTGCGATTACAGACGACTTGTCAGGTAACCTTCTTCAACAAGTAACTCGTGGCGCATCAATGATGGGGATGTTCGTTATCGGTTCTCTTATCCAACGTTGGGTAAGCATTACCTTCACACCAGTTGTCTCTGTTGTTAAACAACAAGAAGGCGCTTATATCGATTGGGATAAACTTCCAAAAGGTATTGCTGGTGTTAAAGCAGCCTTCCTAGAACAAGCTGCTGGCAAATCACTCGAAGCCAACAAGGTGACAACATTGCAAGATAACTTGAACCAATTGATTCCTGGTCTTGCTGCCCTTGGTTTGACTTTCCTCTGTATGTACCTTCTTAAGAGAAAAGTTTCTCCAATCGTTATCATTTTGGGTATCTTTGTTCTAGCTATTGTGCTCCACATTATTGGTGTACTCTAATCGGAGCAAGATATGGTTAAATCGCTCAATACCGAAATGGCTCACACAACTAAGGGAACTTGGTTTCGTGAAGGGCCTATTTACGGAAATATCATGGTCGGAGATAAGGCTTTCGAATTTTACAATGATACGAAGTTACAAGACTACGTTCAAATTCCTTGGGATGAAGTCACTTATGTGATTGCTGATGTGTACTTCGGTGGTAAGTTCATCCCACGTTTTGAAATCCGTACTAAGCAAAATGGACGTTTCCGTTTTGCCAGTCGAAAAAGCCGAATAACTTTGAAAGAAATTCAAAAAAGAATTCCTCGAGAAAGTTTAAGAAAAGCACCTAGCTTTATCGCTGTCCTCAAACAAGGATTTAAAAATCTTTTCCGACTCATTGTCAAGAAGAAATAATCTCCGAATATTATAAAAAGATTGTCTGATCTAATGGTTGGGCAATCTTTTTATAATATTTTGCTCATTTTTGAAAGAATTTGACTTCTTTTGAAATTTTTTCTCACTAGCTATTGACATTTGCGTGAAAGCGTTTTACAATATAATTGTTCTTGATTTCTTATGTTTAAAAAGATTGAGAGACGCTTTTTTTAGCGTCTTGATAAAAATCGGAGATAGTCTTTTTAAGCCTAGGAAAAAATAATTTATAAGGAGGAGAACACGAATGGGTATCGGTATTATTATTGCCAGCCATGGTAAGTTCGCTGAAGGAATCCACCAATCAGGCTCTATGATTTTTGGAGACCAAGAGAAAGTTCAAGTCGTAACTTTCATGCCAAGTGAAGGTCCTGATGACTTGTACGCTCACTTCAACGACGCCATTGCACAATTCGATGCTGATGATGAAATTCTTGTTTTGGCTGACCTTTGGTCTGGTTCACCATTTAACCAAGCTAGCCGAATTGCTGGAGAAAATCCAGATCGCAAGATTGCTATCATCACAGGACTTAACTTGCCAATGCTAATCCAAGCATACACTGAACGTATGATGGATGCTAACGCTACTGCAGAGCAAGTTGCTGCTAATATCATCAAGGAAGCTAAGGGTGGTATCAAAGCACTTCCAGAGGAGCTTAATCCAGTTGAGGAAACAACAGCAGCTCCTGTAGAAGCTGCTGCACCTCAAGGAGCTATCCCAGAAGGGACAGTTATCGGAGATGGTAAACTCAAGATTAACTTGGCACGTTTGGACACACGTCTCTTGCATGGTCAGGTAGCAACTAACTGGACACCTGCTTCTAAAGCAGACCGTATCATTGTTGCTTCAGATGACGTTGCTAAAGATGAGCTTCGTAAAGAATTGATCAAACAAGCAGCACCAAATGGGGTTAAAGCAAACGTTGTTCCAATTCAAAAATTGATTGATGCTTCTAAGGACCCTCGCTTTGGTAACACACACGCGCTTATCTTGTTCGAAACTGTTCAAGACGCACTTCGTGCTATCGAAGGTGGCGTGCCAATCAAAGAACTTAACGTTGGTTCTATGGCTCACTCAACTGGTAAAACAATGGTTAACAACGTTTTGTCTATGGACAAAGACGATGTTGCTTGCTTCGAAAAATTGCGTGACCTTGGCGTTGAATTCGACGTCCGTAAGGTACCAAATGATTCTAAGAAAGATTTGTTCGACCTTATCAAAAAAGCTAACGTTCAATAACCTTCATTCGGATAAATTAGTTGATAATCTCAGCTAATCACAACTCAATAGAAAAGGAATTATTACCATGTCAGATATGTCAATTATTTCTGCAATTTTGGTCGTAGTTGTTGCCTTCCTTGCTGGTCTTGAAGGTATCCTTGACCAATTCCAATTCCACCAACCACTTGTTGCATGTACCCTCATCGGTGCTGCTACAGGTAACCTCACTGCAGGTATCATGCTTGGTGGTTCTCTTCAAATGATTGCCCTTGCTTGGGCTAATATCGGTGCCGCTGTCGCTCCTGACGCTGCCCTTGCCTCTGTTGCTGCTGCCATTATTTTGGTTAAAGGTGGTAACTTCACAACTGAAGGTATCGGTGTTGCGACTGCAACAGCTATCCCACTTGCAGTTGCCGGTCTCTTCCTAACTATGCTTGTTCGTACAGCATCTGTTGCCCTTGTTCACGCTGCAGATAAAGCTGCAGAAAGCGGAAACATCGCTGGTGTTGAACGTGCACACTACCTCGCCCTCCTTCTTCAAGGTTTGCGTATCGCTGTGCCAGCTGCCCTTCTTCTTGCTATCCCAGCAGAATCTGTTCAACATGCCCTTGGTTTGATGCCTGACTGGCTCAACCACGGTATGGTTGTCGGTGGTGGTATGGTCGTAGCCGTTGGTTACGCCATGGTTATCAACATGATGGCAACTCGTGAAGTTTGGCCATTCTTCGCCATCGGTTTTGCTTTTGCTGCTATTAGCCAATTGACACTTATCGCTCTTGGTGCTATCGGTGTCGCTATTGCCTTCATCTACCTCAACCTTTCTAAACAAGGTGGCGGAAATGGTGGCGGAACTTCATCTGGTTCAGGCGACCCAATCGGCGATATCTTGGAAGACTACTAGGAAGGGGTGCTCTCATGGCTGAAAAAATTCAATTATCTCAAGCGGATCGTAAAAAGGTTTGGTGGCGCTCACAATTCTTGCAAGGTTCATGGAACTATGAACGTATGCAAAACTTGGGTTGGGCTTACTCACTCATTCCTGCTATTAAAAAACTCTATACTAACAAAGAAGACCAAGCCGCAGCTCTTAAACGTCACTTGGAATTCTTCAATACCCACCCTTACGTAGCTGCTCCTATCATGGGTGTTACCTTGGCTCTTGAAGAAGAAAAAGCTAACGGTACTGACATCGAAGATGCTGCTATCCAAGGGGTTAAAATCGGTATGATGGGACCTCTTGCCGGTATCGGTGACCCTGTTTTCTGGTTCACAGTTCGTCCTATCCTTGGTGCCCTTGGTGCATCATTGGCACAAGCTGGTAACATCGCTGGTCCACTTATCTTCTTCATCGGTTGGAACCTTATCCGTATGGCCTTCTTATGGTACACTCAAGAACTTGGTTACAAAGCAGGTTCAGAAATCACTAAAGACATGTCTGGTGGTATCTTGAAAGATATTACTAAAGGGGCATCAATCCTTGGTATGTTCATCTTGGCTGTCCTTGTTGAACGTTGGGTTTCTATCGTCTTCACTGTAAAACTTCCAGGTAAAGTTTTGTCTAAAGGTGCCTATATCGAATGGCCTAAAGGCAATGTTAGCGGTGACCAACTTAAGACTATCCTCGGCCAAGTTAATGACAAACTTAGCTTCGATAAGATTCAAGTGGATACCCTTCAAAAACAATTGGATTCATTGATTCCAGGTTTGATGGGACTTCTCCTTACTTTTGCATGTATGTGGTTGCTTAAGAAGAAAGTTTCACCAATCACAATCATCATCGGACTCTTTGTAGTTGGTATTGTTGCAAGCTTCTTCGGAATCATGTAAAAAGAGTAAGAGTTTAGCAAAGCTGAACTCTTTTCTTATGCTATAATAAAGGTACTACAATCAAAAAGCGAGATAGATATGGCACAATCACTAAACAAAACAGTTGAACTACATACAACAGGCGTTTCCTACATGGCTATCGGGGGGAAAGTCGGTAAATTTCTAATCGGAGATGTGGCTCTTGAATTCTACCCAGATGTCAATGTCGAGCAATACATTCAAATTCCATGGACTAGCATTACTCAAATCGGTGCGAATGTATCAGGAAAGAGAATTAGCCGTCACTTTGAAGTGTTGACAGACAAGAGCAAATTCCTCTTTGCTTCTAAAGATTCTGGGAAGATTCTAAAAATTGCTAGGGAACACCTTGGCAATGAAAAAGTCGTCAAGCTACCAACTCTCATTCAAACTATTGGGGCTCGACTCAAAGGTTTATTTGCCAAAAAATCATAATTTTTGTATAATATAACAGACGGATAAGTACTAGCTAGACCCTTACAGAAAGCCTGCGGTTGCTGCGAGCAGGTAGGGTTGACCTACGAAATTCTACCGTTTCTAATAATTAAAAACATAAACAAGTGCACTCCTGTGAAGTTGGATGGAACCGTGGCCTATGTCACTCCAACACTTTCACTGGAGTGTTTTACTTTTTGGAGGAACTTATGTTAGATGTAAAACGTATTCGTAACGACTTCGATGCCCTTGCCGAAAAATTGGCTACACGTGGTGTCGCTGCTGAAACTTTAAATGAACTCAAAGAGCTTGATGTTAAACGTCGCGAACTTCTTATCAAATCTGAAGAACTCAAGGCTCAACGTAACATTGCTTCAGATGGTATCGCTCAAGCTAAGCGTAACAAAGAAGATGCTTCCGAACAAATCGCAGCAATGCAAAAAGTCTCTGCAGAAATTAAGGAGATTGATGCAGAACTTGCTGCTATCGATGAGAAGCTTAACGCCATCGTTGTGACACTTCCAAACACACCAAATGACTCTGTTCCAGTAGGTGCTGACGAAGACGAAAACGTAGAAGTTCGTCGTTGGGGAACACCTCGTGAATTTGATTTTGAAGTTAAAGCACACTGGGATCTTGGGGAAGACCTTGGTATCCTAGATTGGGAACGTGGTGCTAAAGTCACTGGTTCTCGCTTCCTCTTCTACAAAGGCCTTGGAGCAAAATTGGAACGTGCAATCTACAACTTCATGTTGGATGAGCACGCTAAAGAAGGTTACACTGAGATGATCACACCTTACATGGTTAACCACGACTCAATGTTCGGTACTGGTCAATATCCAAAATTCAAGGAAGATACTTTCGAGCTTGACGGTACTGACTATGTCCTTATCCCAACAGCCGAAGTTCCTTTGACAAACTACTACCGTGGTGAAATCCTTGATGGTAAAGAATTGCCAATCTACTTCACAGCTATGAGCCCTTCATTCCGTTCAGAAGCTGGTTCAGCTGGTCGTGACACACGTGGTTTGATTCGTCTTCACCAATTCCACAAGGTTGAAATGGTCAAATTCTCAAAACCTGAAAACTCTTATGATGAATTGGAAAAAATGGTAGTTAACGCTGAAAACATTCTTCAAAAACTTAACTTGCCATACCGTGTCATCACTTTGTGTACTGGCGATATGGGATTCTCAGCTGCGAAAACTTACGACTTGGAAGTTTGGATTCCAGCACAAAACACTTACCGCGAAATTTCTTCATGTTCAAACACAGAAGATTTCCAAGCCCGTCGTGCACAAATCCGTTACCGTGACGAAGCCGATGGTAAAGTAAAACTTCTTCACACTCTTAACGGTTCAGGACTTGCTGTTGGACGTACAGTAGCCGCTATCCTTGAAAACTACCAAAACGAAGATGGTTCAGTAACTATCCCTGAAGTTCTTCGTCCTTACATGGGTGGTGCTGAAGTGATTTCACCAAAATAACAAGGAAAATCTCCAGAAAGAACCTGGAGATTTTTTAGTTTTGATTAGCTTCCTCGTAGTATGGTTTCAACTTATAGAATCCATCAGTAAGTTCTTCTACCAATTCTTCCATTGTTTCACTAGCAGTCACTGTCACATCATACTTGACCAACACCTTACGAACTCGACCATCTCTAATTGCTTCTTTAAGCATCTGACGATTCTCTTCCGTTCCTTCCACACGATGACTAACACCATTTTCCTGAGCAAAATAGTATAGAGAGGGTGCAATCGGTAAGTCTAGGACCTTATGTTGCTTAGCTAGAGTGGTATCTGATTTTTTACGTTCGACAAAGCTAACTTCTACTGAAATCCCCCATTTTTCAGGCTGACCATAAAGTCGAATCGCCATGGCAACATCGTCTAAACTATCCTCAGGGGCCCTGTAATAGCACCAAAAGTGTGGCCGGCATATTTGTGCTTGATTAGCCCAATTACTGACACGATCCATCTTAAAGGGTGCCAAACGCTCCTCTAGAAGTTTTGCTAAAGCCTGCATCTCCTTACGAGCTGCTTGACCAAGTGCCTTGAGGTCTTCCATCTCTTCCTTATGTGGGCCCGCTTTTTCAGGTTTGATATACTTAACCCCTTGTTTAGATAAATAAGATTGAATATTTTCTAACATCGTTTTCTCCTTACAATGATAAAAGACCAACCCATAACGATTCTATTCCGGTTGGTCTCTTTTTTTATTTACGTTTACGAGCAATCAAATGGATTGGTGTTCCCTCAAAACCAAAGGCTTGACGAATTTGATTTTCCAAGAAACGCATGTATGAGAAGTGCATAAGCTCTTCTTCATTGACAAAGATAACAAATGTTGGTGGTTTAACCGAAACTTGTGTGCCATAGAAAATCTTAAGGCGTTTTCCTTTGTCAGTTGGTGTTGGGTTGATGGCAATGGCATCCATGATAACATCATTCAAAACAGCTGATGAAATACGACGGTTCTGACTCTCACTGATGCGTTTAATCATCTCTGGCAACTTGTTAAGACGTTGTTTCGTCTCAGCCGATACAAAGATAATTGGTGCATAGCTCAAAAATTGGAACTGATCACGGATATCTGCTTCCCAGTTAGCAACGGTATGATTGTCTTTCTTAATCGTATCCCATTTGTTAACTACGATGATAATCCCTTTACCAGCTTCATGGGCAAAACCAGCAATACGCTTGTCATACTCACGGATACCTTCTTCGGCATTGATAACCATAAGGACGATATCAGAACGGTCAATGGCACGCATTGAACGCATGACAGAGTATTTCTCCGTATTTTCATAAACCTTACCAGATTTACGCATACCAGCGGTGTCAATCATGGTATACTCTTGACCTTCACTGTCCACAAAGTTTGTATCAATGGCATCTCGAGTCGTACCAGCAATCGGGCTGGCAATCACTCGGTCCTCACCCAAAATGGCGTTAATCAAGCTTGATTTTCCGACGTTTGGACGTCCAATCAAACTAAAACGAATGATATCTGGATTTTCTTCTTCAACTTCTGTTGGAAGATTTTCAACGATAGCATCGAGAACATCCCCTGTACCAATACCGTGAACAGATGAAACTGGATAAGGATCACCAAGACCTAGAGAATAAAAATCATAGATATCTGCACGCATCTCAGGGTTATCCACTTTATTTACCGCCAAGATAACTGGCTTGTTGGTCTTATAGAGAATACGAGCAACGTACTCGTCCGCATCTGTCACACCTTCCTTACCTGAAACGACAAAGACAATAACGTCAGCTTCAGTCATGGCAATGTCAGCTTGGTGCTTAATTTGTTCCATAAATGGTGCATCAACATCATCAATACCACCTGTATCAATTAAGCTAAACTGACGGTTAAGCCATTCAGCAGAGGTATAAATACGGTCACGTGTTACCCCTTCAACGTCTTCGACGATAGAGATACGTTCACCCGCAATTCGGTTAAATAGGGTCGATTTCCCAACGTTTGGGCGACCCACGATAGCAACTGTAGGTAATGTCATATGTTTAAGTCCCTGATTAAATAGGGATTCCTTTCTTCATTTAGCAGTCTCACTTCCACCAAGGAAAGCAAACTCTCTTATTCTTTATCATTATTAGGATCACCCTAACGGCGATTAACACCCTTCAAGTGAACCTCTTTGGCTAGAAAACGGATACGCTCCATCACACGTTTGGCCTGCCAAGTCTCATCTCCTTGACGTCCATTGGATAGCTTCGCTTCTAAATCCGCAAAACTATAGTTAGACGTAAAGAAGGTAGGCAACTCCTCAATCATGCGATGCTGGAGGATAACTTGCAAAACATCATCTCTAATCCAAGAAGAGAATTGTTCTGCACCAATATCATCTAGAACCAAAACTTCCGCCTGTTTGACAGCATCAATTTGCTCCTTGACAGAACCATCCTTGATTCCATTTTTAACATCAATAGTAAATGATGGGTAATGAATAATGGTCGTCGCAACCTTCTTAGTCTCGGAAAGTTCATGGGCCATAGCAGCCAACATGAAGGATTTTCCAACCCCCATGTCTCCGTAAATGTATAGGCCTTTCTGGTCTGGACTAGGGTAATTCGCCACAAAATCCACGAGACTCTCAAAGGTATCTACACGCGCCACATCATCTAGAGCAATGTCCGCAAAGGTAATCTTACGATAAGACTGAGGCAGACTCACCAAGTTAATCCGTTTAGCAATAGCCTGCTGTTCTTGTTGTTCCTTGAGCTGACGCGTCTCCTTATAGGTGACATCAGCGTAGCCTTCATTCATGGTCAGAATCGGTTCATACCCTTTGGCAATATACGAGGCATCACCTTCTTTGACCTTACGGCATTCCACTAGGAATTGATTAAACTTAGGAAGACTACGTTTGATTTCATCCTGGCTTAGGCTATGCTCTTGAATAAAGCTAGCCACTCTTGGATCTGCTAAAATTTGCTTCGTTAAATCTGTTGCATTGCCAGACCCATGATGCCCTGTTCGGTTTAGGGTTTGTCCAATTCTTTCCATAGGCTACTCCTTTCCTTTTTCTAGTTTTGCCAAAGCTCGACGTCTAATTTCATCCAACTTGGCCTGATCAGCCTGACTGGTTTGATTATCATAATCTGGATTACTCCAGCTCGGCACATTTGTTTTCTTCTTAGAATCAGCTTTTGCTTGCTGTGATTTCTTGTCGTAACCACTACGCAAGGCTAAAAGTCCCTGTTCAGCAGTGACGATATTCTTAAAAGCAAAGTCATTGGCAAGTTTAGAGATATACTCTCGATTTACATTCGTCGAACGTGTCCGTCCCAAACTGTAGGCAACCATAAGGTTAATAACCTCATCCATAAAGCCTCTTTGTGCCAAATCCGTGAGAATCTGCTTCTCAGAATTAGTCACAGTCCCGCTTGGGCCTTTAGCACTTTGCAAGTAATCTATAGGCTTTTCGGACCTAACCGCTTTAAGAATCTTTTTCTCCGTCTCCGTCAAAGCAGAATCACCACCCAATGTTTGAGCTTGAGCCTGTTCTAATTGCACCTGCATACGCTTGACAATAATCTGGTGGTTCACGGCTGTCTTTTTCGCTAAGAGATAGGTATCATACCAATTCATGTCATGAGTTTCAGACAATTTATAGATTTCTGGCACATCTGTCTTTTCATCTGTAAATACAAGTCCGTCAGCCTGCATACGATTCCTGAAACTGCTTAAATCAAACGAATTTTTAGGCTTGATTTCAGACACAGACTTTTGAGCCAAACGCTCATCGGTAAAGACATCCGAAAAACGTTTAGATAAATCTTGCAAGCCTTGTAGACCTGCCGGTTTCAAAGCATCTACTGCTGGTTCACTAATCTTTTGCTCGAGAAGTGAACTATAAACGGCATGTTTTAGAAACTGCTCAATTGATAAGGGAGACTTAAGCTCTATAACATAAAACCCTTGAGGTGAGTGGTAAAAGGCCAAGAGATCTACTGCTGTCAGAACCGCCAGTGCCTCCTGAAGGGGCTGCATTCCAAAGTTAAGATGGTTCAGAATAGCCGCAAACTTATGGCGGTGATTACCATTGTCATAAAAAGCCACGAAATACTGGTAGAGAGCGTATCCTTCACTCCCAATAATGGGATAATAGCAACGCATCAAACTTGCCTGATCGGGAACGATAACCTGATTGCCAACATAGACAAATTCTTCAATAGGTCTCATTTTTTAGACTCTTTTTTCGCACGTACAGTTTTGGTGATTTCTTGAAGCAACTCTTCAATCTCATCAACATCTTTGAAAGAACGGTAGACACTGGCAAAACGTACATAAGTGATTTCATCAAGGTCAGCAAGTTCTTTCATCACTAAATTCCCAATGACATCACTATCAACCTCTCCATCATGGTTACGACGAATGTTTTGCTCAATACGGGTGATGGCATTTTCGATATCCTCACTAGAAACCGGACGCTTCTGAGCACTCATCAAGATACCATTGAAAATCTTATCGCGAGAGAATTGTTCACGGGTACCGTCTTTTTTGACAACCAAAAGTGGAACTTCCTCCACACGCTCAAATGTTGTAAAACGAGCATGACAAGAATCACACTCACGACGACGACGAATGGTATTCCCATCCTCTGCCTGACGGCTATCGATAACACTAGATTTATTATGTTGACATTTTGGACAACGCATGCACTTCACCACCAATCTTTGAAATTCGGTACTCTATTTTACCATAAAAACACATAAAAAGCACGCCCTAAACGAGGCGTGCTCATGACCAAGAATCACTTTAAGTCTCTTATAAATTGATTTAAAGCTCAAGCTGAGGTGTCGTCGTTCCTCCATCCGCAAATGGAATGTAAAGGTCGAAACGTGTTCCAACACCAAGTTCAGAACTAACATCGATACGGCAACGATAAGCTTCCACAATTTGGTAAAGGATTGACAAACCAATACCAACACCAGATTGCGTTGTCGTACGATTACGTGCCTTATCTGAACGGTAGAAGCGCTCAAAGATATGTTCAATATCTTCTTTAGAGATCCCTTCACCATTATCTTGAACTTGTACCAACATTTCATCTTCCAGAGCCTTAATTGTAACCTGGATTTCCTTGTTAACAGGAGAATACTTGACCGCATTATCAATCAAAATCGTAATCGCCTGTTCAAAGTGTTGGCTGTAAATCTGTGCAGGGCGCTCTGAACTCTCAAAATCATTGAGATAGAATTGGTAGTCTTCGTGCAAGACGCGGAAGTTACCAATAACCGTACGGATTGAAGAATTCAAATCACAAGTATCGTTTCTATGATTTTCAAATGATCCTTTGACACGGATAGAATCCAACATATCATTAATCATAATCGTCATACGGTTGGCCTCGTGACTGGCAGCCTCAAGACTTTCCTCAAGAATCTCTGGGTCATTTTTACCCCAACGTTGCAAGAGGTCCATATGCCCCTTGATAACAGCAATCGGTGTACGCAATTCATGACTGACGTCACTCAAGAAACGCATCTGCATCTGATTATTTTCTTGGATTTTATCCATCATACGGTTAAAGTTAACCGCCAAATCACCAATTTCATCGTGACTTTCAATCTTAGAACGAAGTTCCAAATCACTTGGCGAATCGGTGATAACTCCCATCGTTTCGTGCAACTGTCTCATCGGACGAAGAATAGATGTCAAGACAACTACAGTTGCTGCGATAACTAGGACCGTCATCCCCACTTCTAGGAAAATCAATAAGAAAATCAAACGCTCTTTAAGAGCATAGTAGAATTCCAAATCATGGAAAATTTGGGCATAACCAACGATGGTCTTTTTATCTTTACCGTAGATTGGAACTTGCAGCAAGAAACCACGCTTCCCTTTATAGGAAACTGACTTCAGTTTGTTTACCTCGGACATACCTGGAGGCGAATCTGTGTTCTCCTCAGAAGTAAAGATAAACGTTCCCTTTTTGTCATAAACAAAAACAGATTGGTTAGAATATAATTTATTAGAAATCGCAACCTGACCATCCAAAGAGTGCTTTTCGGAAAGCACGCCATTAATGATCGATGCATAGATATTTTTAGGCGAATAAAGGGCCGCTAAAAGCGGTTCTGGACTCAACTCTTCGTCGGAGTCCCAGTCCTTTTCGATATAAGTAACAACTTTTGAGATTGTAGTGTTTACATTTTGACGTTCACGTTGCAAAAGTAGCGTATTGGCTGAGAAAACAACAACCAGAGTGAACATCGACAATACAAGAAAGAAGACCACAGCAGTTGTCATGGTCAACTTTTTTCTAATGGTTACTTTACCAAATAATTTATCTTGTAATTTACTCATTTTTCACGGATAACGTAACCCATTCCTCGTACTGTTTGAATATATGATTCCTTACCTGGAACATCGATTTTTCCACGCAAGTAACGAATATAAACATCTACAACGTTTGTTTCGATGGCGTCATCATATTTCCAAACTTGAAGCAAGAGTTCCTCACGGGTCATCACTTGGTTCATATTGCTCAAAAGTGTGTTCAACAAATCAAACTCACGTTTTGTCAATGGAATTGCTTCATCACCACGAACAACTGTACGGTTTTGAACATCCAATTTCAAATCACGATAAGTTGATGCTTTTGCTGGTGCATTCTTAGCAGCTTCGATATCTTGGCGACGGAAGGTTGCACGGATACGTGCCAATAGTTCTTCAATCGCAAATGGTTTTACAATATAGTCATCAGCACCGCGGTCCAAACCAGCAACAATGTCCATGATTGAATCGCGGGCTGTCATCATCATAATATAAGTATCTTTTTCTTGTTGGAGACGACGTGTTACTTCAAAACCGTCCATCTCAGGCAACATAAGGTCCAAGAGAATAAGATCGAAATCTTTCTCGAGTGCCATTTCAAGTCCTTCACGTCCGTTGTCTGCTGTCACAACGTCGTATCCTTCGTGTTGAAGTTCAAGAGAGACAAAACGAGCAAGGTTTTTCTCATCTTCAACAATCAAAATGCGTTTGCTCATAATAAGTATTTACCACTTTCTTAAAATTTTTTGACTTCTATTTCCCTTAAAAAGTCTGTAGATTTACCCTATAAATAAATCCGAAAATTAACTTCTAATGATATAATAATACAGATTTTTAAAATTGTCAAACATTTTTAGTTTATTTTTTTGAATTAATTTTCGTCAAATAGACCGTTCAATTGGGCAAAGGGATTACTTGCCTCTTTTTTCTCCTGTTGAAGTGCGGCAAAGTCCTCTTCTGACATGACTTCCCAGTCATTACCTGAGAGCGAAATTTGTCCTGATTCTTCCTCAGGTGTTAATACTCTCAAAGGAATATTAAGAAGAATATTATCTAGAATACTCTCATCAAGATTAATGGTATCCCCATCCAAGATAAGAACTAGATTTTCTTCGACTAATTCCTTTTGAAGAGCTGCATCTGCCTCTTGTATAAAGGTTTCTGAAACTGGATAGTTAAAGCTAAGTGTCACAGGTTCAAGTGAACGGCTAGATGGCAAGGTAATATCATAGCTAAGTTGATAGTCCAAAAGGTACAAGCCATTATCATAGGCTACCTGACCACTTGCTTGAATCTGTTCAAGATTTAAAACTTGATCATAGCGTTCTTTAATAGACTCCAACAAAGAAGGTGCTTCGGTAAAGGCAAGCCCCTCTGGAGACTTTCTAACTTCTGAAAGATAAATCATTCTTAATCCTCAAATTAAATTTCCCCATAGGGATCTATTTTCAATCCACAAGACCATAATCCCCTACATTCACTTTTCATTAGAGAGCATGATTATGATTTTAGACTTAATTAGTATTATATCAAATTTTTAAGAAAAAATAACACCTTTAATATTACATATTTCTTAAACTTAGAACTTTTTTCAAAGCTAATGAGAAACTTACTCGGACCCAGTTTCCATCTGTCCTATAGAGTTAGATGAAAGCTCTTAATTATGGTAAAATAAGAGCATTGAAACTAGATAAAAGGAATATATAATGACACCTGAAGATTTTTACAAGGCTCTGAAAGAACTGGGGTTCAATCTCAGCCAAAAACAAAAAGACCAATTCCAACGCTACTTTGAGCTTTTGGTAGAATGGAACAAAAAGATCAACCTTACTGCAATCACAGAAAGAGACGAGGTCTACCTCAAACATTTCTATGATTCTTTGGCTCCTGTTCTTCAAGGGCATATTAAAAATCAAAGTATTCGACTTCTGGATATCGGAGCTGGAGCTGGCTTTCCAAGTCTCCCTATGAAAATCCTTTGCCCTGAGCTTGATGTGACTATCATCGACTCTCTTAATAAACGTATCAATTTCCTCAATCTCTTGGCTGATGAACTTGAGCTCAGCGGTGTTCACTTCTATCATGGACGTGCAGAGGATTTTGGACAAGACAAGGCCTTCCGTGCTCAGTTTGATATTGTTACTGCCCGTGCCGTCGCACGCATGCAGGTTCTCTCAGAATTGACCATTCCTTTCTTGAAGGTTGGTGGACAACTTATTGCACTTAAAGCTGCAGCAGCTGATGAAGAGTTAGCCGATGCTAAAAATGCCTTGAATTTGCTTTTTGCCAAGCCTATTCTCAACGAGAACTACAGACTGCCAAATGGGGATGGACGTAATGTCACTATTGTCGATAAGAAAAAAGAAACCCCTAATAAGTACCCACGTCGTGCTGGAATTCCTAACAAGAAGCCACTATAACGTTTATCCAAGGAGGTGTCTTACTCCTTGGATTATTATTTACTCTTATGATAACTCGGAGGTTTTCATTGATCAATCGTCTTTCTGTTACGCAAAAGCTGGTGCTCAGCTTTGTCTTTGTCATTATAGTGGGGAGTATTTTACTTAGCCTTCCCATAAGCCACTATGCTAATAGTCCAGAAACAAGCTACCTGGATCATCTCTTCAATACTGTGTCAATGGTCTGTGTAACTGGACTTTCTGTTGTCCCGGTCAGTAAGGCATACAATGGTCTCGGTCAAATTTTCTCTATGCTTCTCATGCAGACGGGAGGACTTGGGCTCGTCTCTCTTATAGCCTTTAGCACCTATACCCTGAAAAATAAATTAGGACTGAGTGATCAAGATCTCCTTCAATCCGCACTTAGCAGGGATAACCAAAAAGATTTGAAAGCTTATCTTTTTAAGGTCTATAAAATTACTTTTTCTATTGAAGTTTTGGCAGCACTTGTGATTATGACTGATTTCATTCCTCGTTTTGGACTTGGTCACGGCATTTTTAACAGTCTCTTTCTAGCTGTCTCTGCCTTTTGTAATGCTGGATTTGACAACTTAGGTTCTAACAGTTTACAGGATTATGCAACCAATCCAACCATTAACCTTGCTGTAGCTTTTCTCATTATGTCTGGAAGTTTGGGATTTGCAGTTTGGATTGATTTGATTCAACTATTAAGACGCTATATGACAGATCGTCCTAGGAACTGGAAATTAGCTTGTAGACCTTTCAGCAATCAAAGCCGTCTTGTTCTTATAAGTACAGGCTGTCTCCTCTTGGGAGGAACACTACTTGCTTGGTTACTGGAAATGGATAACTCTAAGACAATCGGTACTCTCAATGTCTGGCAACAACTTCTAGTGAGTTTCTTTCAGACTGTAACCATGCGTACCGCTGGCTTTGCAACTATTTCCTATACCAATGCAGATTTCTCCACAAATCTTCTTTTTATGATTCAAATGATTATTGGGGGTGGTCCTGGAGGAACTGCGGGTGGTATCAAGGTGACAACTGCCTCTATCATGTTCCTACTTTTTAAGTCAGAGCTATCTGGTAACTCGAGCGTGGTTTTTCGAAACCGTATTATATCTAACAAAACCATTTTGCAAGCATTCACAGTTATACTCTTTTTCCTAACGATGCTCTTTGTCGGCTATGTTATTTTGCTGGAAACTAATCCTACTCTCTCACCACTAGGCCTGCTTTTTGAGAGCGTATCAGCCATTGCTACCGTTGGTGTTTCAATGGATTTGACCCCTAATCTAAATACCCTAGGACGCCTCGTTATCATGGCTCTGATGTTCATTGGCCGTGTCGGACCTATCACTGTTCTCTTGAGCTTGATGACCAAAAAAGAAAAACATATCTCTTATGCCCCAACTGACATTTCAGTCGGCTAAACTATTTTATTAATTGACAATATTCTGAAAGGATTGTATATGAAAACACAAATTATTGGGGTCCTTGGTTTGGGAATCTTTGGACAAACTATTGCAACCGAACTCTCTTCTTTTGGACAAGATGTTATTGCCTTAGATAATAACTCTACAACAATTGATTCCCTTGCTGATCAGGTGACTAAGGCCGCTGTTGGTGACATTACTGACATTGACTTTCTACGTTCTGCTGGTATTGATACTTGCGATACGGTCATTATTGCAACTGGAGAACACTTAGAATCTTCTGCACTGGCGCTCCTGCAATGTAAAAAACTTGGCATTACAAATATTATTGCTAAAGCTATGAATAACAATTATGAGGAAGTCCTTTACGGAATGGGGGCCAACTGGGTCATCACTCCTGAGCGTAGCACAGCAAAAGAATTGGCTTCAAACATCCTCCGTTATAACATTTCAAATGTTTTTCATTTAGAGGACGACGTGGCTTTAATTGAACTTAAAATTCCAAAGGAATGGGCTGGAAAGTCTTTGCATACATTAAATCTAAGACAAAATTATAACGTCAACGTTATTGGTTTTAGAGATGAGCAAAATGGCAAGTTAAACACTCACTTTGACCCAATTAAGAAACTACCTGACGAAGGAATCATCCTAGTTGTCGCCGACAATCGGACACTAGAAAAATTTGATTATTTAGGCTATTTGAAATAACAAAAAACGTTCCAATCTCGTTCATCTGGACAAGACGGGAACGTTTTTTTATTATGCTTAATGGCAGATTCTCTCTATGCTAAGAGCATTATCTCCATGGATTATAAAAACGACCATGATTGAAGAAAATTAATCCAATACTAATCCCCAATATAAGGATAGCTGATAGGATGACAAGGTAATCTTGTTTCATCAAAGATTTATGCACATACCATGTACGTTTTTTGTAGCGACCAAATCGTCGTAACTCCATGGCTGTCGATATGGTATCAATTCGTTCGAGAGATGAAAAAATTAGTGGAAGAACAATTTGGAGATTCCCGCGAATGCGTTTGACCAATCCCACCTTTTGCGACAAATCCAAACCACGAGCCTCCTGAGCCTTACGAATCGTAAAGAATTCTTCTTGAACATCTGGAATATAACGCAAGGTTAAACTCACGGAATAGGCAAATTTATAAGGAATCCCAATCTGATTAAGACTAGCCGCAAACTGACTCGGATGGGTAGTCATGAGAAATAGGATGGCAAGAGGGACCGTTGAAAAATATTTAAGCAATAGATTTGCAAGGTAAAAAAGCTCCTGACTGGTCAGATAGAAACGTCCCCAGCCTTCAATAAGAACTGTCTTTGCCCCGTAAATTTCTTCACCATAACCAGGTGCGAAAAGGTAGACCATAAGTAAATTAAAGAGGGCAATGGATCCAATAATCTTAACAACAAAAGAAATATCTCGCCAACGAATCTTAGCCAAATAAAAGAGATAAATGGAAAGTAAGCCTACTGCTAGGATAAAGCGGGGGTCATAGGTTGCCATACAGGCAACTGAAACCAAGATAAAGAAAAGCATCTTACTTGCCCCAGACAAATCATAGAGGAAACCTTGACCTGACTGATAACCAATTAAACGATTAGACATTAGGGCCTCCTTTTTCGATATAATACTGGGTTACTTCTACTGGATCACTTGACAATTTCTGACCCAAAGTATAAAGAGAGGTCTGCTTGAGATTAGCTGACTCTAGTAAATCCTTCTGATTAAGAATTGTAACAGGCTTGTCGTCTGCAATGACTTTCCCCTCAACCACAACGAGACAACGGTCGCTATATTCCAACATGAGCTGCATGTCATGGGTAATCATCACAATCGTATGACCTTGCTTCTGAAGACTGTCCAAGAAATTCATGATATCTGTGTAAGTCTTGTAATCTTGACCAGCTGTTGGCTCATCCAAGATAATGATTTCAGGTTTCAAAACCAAGATAGATGCAATGGTCACGCGCTTTTTCTGACCAAAGGAAAGCGCAGAAATGGGCCATTTACGAAAACTATAGAGACCACAAGTCTTCAAGACCTCATGAACACGCTCTTCAACCTCAGCTTCTTCAATCCCTCGCAAACGCAAACCAAGAGCGACCTCATCAAAAATCATAGTTTGGCTAATCATCTGATTTGGGTTTTGCAGAACAAAGCCTATACGTTCTGAACGCCCGGCGATGCTATCCTGGCTAATATCCTGCCCTTTGTAAGTCAATTTTCCTTGACTTGGGACAAAACCGCATAGAGCCTTGGCAAGCGTCGACTTTCCAGCCCCATTTTTACCGACAATCGCTAGTCGCTCACCTTTTTTCAAGCTAAAGGACATATCCTCTATGATTGCTGGATTATCTCCATAGGAAACACTAAGCCCCTCAACTTTCAAAATAGAATCACTCGAACTGTCTTTTTTATCTTTCAAAACTCTGGCTGGCAGAGCAAGGTCAGATAAGTCTAAAGCATCTAATTGACTAAGATTTTGTGCACTCCTTGTGTCAAATCCAAACTGACGTAAAACCGTCACATATAGAGGTTCGCGAATCCCATTTTCTAGCAAGAGTTTGCTCGATAAAAGCTCATCTGGGCTACCATTAAAGAGGAGCTCTCCTTCATTGACCAGTAAAATGCGGTCAACGGGACGATAAAGAACATCTTCTAGGCGATGTTCAATAATAATCGTCGTAGCTCCCACCTCCTTGTGGATCTTATCAATGAGGTCAATGGTTTCCTGTCCTGATTTAGGATCTAAATTTGCCAGAGGCTCATCAAATAAAAGAATAGGACTTTCATCAATCAAGACACCAGCCAAACTGACTCGTTGCTTTTGGCCACCTGATAAATCTTGAGGGCGGTGATTCAAAAGAGAGGTCAAGTCTAGACGCTCAGCCCAAAGAGCTACCTTATCTTTCATCTCACTTTGATCAGCACAATCATTCTCCAAGGCAAAAGCCAAATCCTCGGCTACTGTTAGGCCAATAAACTGACCATCTGGATCCTGCAATACCGTCGATACCAACTGTGACTTATCATAGATAGATTGCTTGAAAATATCCTGACCATCTATCCTTACCTGGCCTTGTGCCTGTCCTTTATGAATATTAGGTATGATACCATTAAGACACTGAGCTAGAGTCGACTTTCCACTACCAGAAGGACCTAAGATGAGGACTTTCTCGCCCTTGGCAATATCAAAGCTGATATCTTTAAGCGTCGCTTCTGCTTGCGCATCATATTGAAATGTAAACTGATTAAAACTAATGTATTTATCCATGTTTCTACTAAAAAAGAGAGGAGGTATCAAAACAAACTGACAGTCCCACTCTCCTATGATTCATGCTAGTCTTTTGTAAGACTACCAGATTGTGTACGTGAGCTAGCATAGATAGCAAGAAGGAGGGTACCCCCAATCGCAATCGTAATAAAGTTAGCTACGCCAGCTACAAAACTTTGTGCATAAAGGTATGACCAAGCTTGTGCAAATTGGAGTCTGTCACCAATAGGGGTAACGATACCATAGGCAATAAGAAGAGCCAATGCTTGCGCTAGGTTAAACCAAATCATGCTCATCAAAGAGAACTTGCCAGTTGTCACATCATATTTTTTGTTGAATAGACCAATTACAAGACCTGTAATAGCACTTGCAAGTACCCAAGCCCATGAGATATTTCCGTATTGGATGCCATCTTTAAGCGCATGGCCAATGAAGCCCATAAAGAAACCTGTAATAGGCCCAAAAATCACTGAGAATAGGGCTTGAACAGCATACTGAAGTTGGATGCTAGTATTCCCAAAAATAGGGATATTAACAAACATACCAATGATAATAAAGAGTGCTGCACCAATACCTGTCGCAACTACTGTACGAATTGAATTATTTTTCATAATCTTACTTTAATCTCCTAAACGTTTAATTTCAATGTGCCAGTTAGACCCTACGCCAACATTATAGGCCTTGGCAAAAGACCCTTGGTTAATGGCTAAGCCAACACGATAGAGGGAATTGATATAAATAATTGGCTGACCGATACGAACATCCGCAAAAGATTTCCCATAGGTAACTTGGTTTTGGTAGACCAACATATCATTGTTAAAGATGGTTACTTCGAATCGATCACCAAAGTTTGGTTCCAACGCGTAAAAGTCATCACGTGTGATAGAGGTCCACAGAGAGCCGAAACGGACGTCCAAAATGTCAATCGCCCCACGAACCAAATTATCCTCTATGATGGTTTCAACCACTGGAAGTTCTAGAATTTTGTCCACAGGTAACTCAGGACCAACTTCTTCAAAACTGATATGACCAGAAGCTAATTTGGCACCTGTATAGGCATAAACATCACGACCATGGAAGGTATAAGAAAGCTCTGTATTACTACGACGATTCTCGACCTCGGAAATCTCACGAACAGCCTCGATACCAACAACCTTCTTGATATAAGAAAGTGTCCCGTTATCTGGTGTGACGATATATTGCCCCGTCTTTGTTAAGGCAACCACACTTTTACGTGAGGAGCCTACACCCGGATCAACTACCGAAACAAAGGTTGTGCCCTCTGGCCAGTATTCAATGGTCTGAAACAGACGATAGGAAGCCTCAAAAGTGTTGTAGGGAGTAATATCATGTGTCAGGTGATGAACTCCCAAACTTGGTTCTTCCTGAAGGGCCACACCAATCATGGCCGAAACAGCACCGTCAACCAAACCAAAGTCTGATTGAAGCACCAATAAATTATTAGTCATAAATGTTTTACCTTTTCTCTTTGAACGGTTTATTTTACCATATTTTAAGGGCTTTTTAAAGATGATAGATTCTTGAGCTAGCTATAGTCTTTGACTATGTTTTCTCTAAAATCAAAAAGCCAGCCAAATAGGCCGACCTTATACAATTAGCTATGCTTTCTTCCAACGGCTCTTTTCTGCTACTGCTGTAAAGAGAACATCTGTTGAAGAGTTAAGGGCTGTTTCACAAGAGTCTTGGATGACACCTACGATAAAGCCGACACCTACAACCTGCATGGCAAAATCATTTGAGATACCAAAGAGGCTACATGCTACTGGCACTAATAGGAGGGATCCTCCAGCAATACCTGAGGCACCACAAGCAGAAATAGCTGAAACCACACTAAGAATGAGTGCTGTCGCAAAATCGACCTGAATTCCCAAAGTCGTTACTGCAGCAAGAGTTAGGACATTGATTGTCACGGCTGCTCCAGCCATATTAATAGTTGACCCCAAAGGGATAGAAACCGAATAGGTATCAGGATTCAAACCAAGATCCTTACAAAGTTGAAGGTTAACTGGAATATTGGCTGCTGACGAGCGAGTAAAGAAGGCTGTAATCCCAGAGTCTTTCAAACAACGGAAAACCAGTGGGAAAGGATTTTTGCCCATCATCACAAAAGCAATGATTGGATTAACAACCAAGGCAACAAAGGCCATTGTTCCCACTAAAACAAGGATTAGGACACCATAATCTGCCAAAACACCGACACCATTCTCAGAAATAGTATTAAAGACAAGACCAAGGATACCAAATGGGGCCAAGTTGATAATCCAACGAACGATTTGCGAAGTCACTTCTGCCAAGGTATTAAGCAAATCCTTCGTGTGATTGCTAGCTGTTCGCATGGCAAAACCAAAGACAACTGCCCATACCAAAACACCAATATAATTGGCTTGAGCCAAGGCATTGACAGGGTTATCCACCATCTTAAGCAATAAATCTTTAAAGACTTCTCCCACACCTTGAGGTGCTGTCGCTTTAGTCGCCGCCGCTGCTCCCAACTTCAGAGAAATTGGAAAAATATAGTGAGAGATAACAGCCGTCAAAGCAGCCGCAAAGGTTCCAAAGAGATAAAGAACAATAACTGTCTTCATGTTGCTTTGTTGACCTTCTCGCGTTTGGGAAAGGGCATTGGCAACCAAGGCAAAGACCAAAAGTGGAGCAATTGCCTTCAAACCACCAACAAACATGTCTCCTAAGAGACCAATAACCGTAAACTTAGGAACAAGCAAACCAAGCACAGCACCCACTACCACACCAATGGCAATGCGCTTAATTAGACTGGTTCTATTCCAAGTTGAAATAAAACGTTTCATAACTCATTAACTCCTTTTTTATGGTTAGCCAACCATAAAGCATTCGATAGCTTCCATACTATGATAAATATCTGAAATCGTCAAGACATGAGAAAAGCCTGTGGCAAACAGGCTCTCAAATCCTATTTATGACTCAATTTACGGGTCAAGAAATCACCCAAGAATTGGATAAGGAAAATCAAAATCAAAATCAAGAAAGTTGCCAAAATGGTAACTGATGTACTTGAACGGTTATATCCATAGTAGATGGCGATGTAACCTAGACCACCTGCACCGATAGCACCGGCCATGGCAGTTTCACCGACTAGGGAAATCAGAGTTACGGTTGATACACGAACCAACTCAGGTAGCCCTTCACTAAGGTAAACCTTAATCGTATCCCAAAGTGTTGCACCACTAGCTTGTGCTGCTTCAATAACGCCTCGGTCAAGATCTGCAAGTACCACCTGTACTTGACGTGCAAAGAATGGGAAGGTTGCAGCTGACAATGGAACCAAGGCAGCTGTCATACCAAGGTTAGTCCCCACGATAAAGTAAGTGAAGCCTTTCAAAATCGCCAAGAGGATGATGAAAGGAATGGCACGGAAGATTGAAGTGATTTTATCCAAGATTTGGAAAACAAATTTATTTTCAATAACGCCACGAGGACCTGTCAATACCAAGAAGAGCCCCATAACAAGACCAAGAAGTCCCCCAATGATGAAGGAAATAACCGTCATGTAGAGAGTCGCATAGATGGCGTCTGGCCAAGAATTAACCCCCTGCATACCGATACGATAAATATCTGGAAAGTTTTGTTGAATCCAATCTGCCATTATTGGGCTCCTTTCTTAAGTACTTGCAAGCTGACACCTGCATTTTCAATCGCTTTTTGAGCAGCAAGAACCTTATCTGCCTCACCATCCAAGACAACGACCAATTCACCAACAGGAGTATCACCTAGAATCTCAACGTTACCATAAAGGATGTTACTTGAAACTCCGTACTCTTTGAAAAGTTCGGTCAAGAGTGGCTCATCTGTTGAAGAACCAGCATATTTAAGTTGAACGAGAAGGGCTGAGCTTGGTAAGTTTTTCACCAAAGGTTGTGCATTAATCTTAGCCAAGGCATCTTCAATCCCTGCTGCAGTTTCAATAAATTCTTGTGTCAAATCTTCTTGAGGATTTGAGAAGATATCAAGGACACTACCCTCTTCCAAAAGTTGACCATTTTGCATAACGGCAACACGGTTACAAATATCTTTAACAATTTGCATTTCGTGGGTGATCATAACAACTGTCAAACCAAGCTTTTTATTCAAATCCTGCAAAAGCGAAAGAATTTGCTTAGTTGTTTTAGGGTCAAGGGCTGATGTAGACTCATCTGAAATCAAGATTTCAGGATCATTAGCCAAGGCACGCGCAATCGCTACACGTTGTTTTTGACCACCTGACAATTGTGCAGGATAGTTTTCCGCACGATCAGCCAAATCAACCAATTCCAAAAGACCACGAATTTTTTTGTCTTTCTCTTCATTGCTTAGTTTAGAATGACGAAGGGCAAAGGCTACATTTTCATAAGCCGTCTTTTGAGCCATAAGGTTAAAGTGTTGGAAAATCATCCCAATCGTTTGACGTTTCTGACGCAATTCTTTTGTCGACAATTGGACCTTACCATCTGCAAAAGTCACATCTTTGCCGATAGTGATTTTACCAGCTGTAGGCACTTGCAAAAGATTGATTGCGCGCACAAGGGTAGATTTACCAGCCCCTGAATAACCAACAATTCCGTAAATATCACCTTTTTCAATCTGGATAGACACATCCTTAACCGCTTGAATAGTGCGGCGTTTCTGCGTAAAGGTGATATCAATATTTTTCAAATCAATAATGACATTACTCATAACTTGCAATTAACTCCTTAATTAGTTCAATGTGGGTGTAGTAATCTGCTAAGCTAACATTTTCATCCCCACCATGGTCACGACTGTTAGCATTCCCTATACCAAAGGCTGCCATTGGTACACCCAAAGCTTGATGAATCATATGCATAGGCCCTGTACCTGCTGCCGTTGGAAGCACAGCAACGCCCTCTTCATAAAAGCCTTTTGCTAACTCAATAACATTGACAATAGCTGGATCAGACATATCACTACGATAACTTTCTTCACCAAGAGTGAAGGTCACCTTGATACGGTCAAATCCTTCTTTTTTGAGGTGAGCCTTGATACACTCCAAAACGTACTCAGGCGTCAAGCCAGGGACCAAACGCATCTCCATCTTAGCTCTGGCTTGAGCTGGTAAGATAGTCTTAACCCCTTGCCCCTGATAACCTGTTGAAATACCTTCAATGGAAAGGGCAGGTTCAAAATAGTAAGTTTTTAAGAAAGCTCGGCGGTCACTTTCTAAAATGGGTAGTTTTAAGCCGTAAATCTTACGAAGACTATCTGCATTTTCAATGGCATAAGTTTCGATAAGATCCATCTCTCGTTCGTTTGGTTGGACAATCTTTTCATAGATACCGTCGATAAGGATACGTCCCTGATCATCTCTCATGCTTGAAATAGCATTGAGCAAGTACCATGAAGCCGATTCAATCACGGCACCAAATTTAGAATGAATATCAACATCAGCACTCTCGACAGACAAATCAAAGGTAATAATCCCCTTGTTGCCCCCTGTGATTTCCAACTGACCTTTGCTATTTCGATTTCCTTGCTCCCAAACCAATAGGTCTGCAGGAAGAAGGTCATCTCTGTATTTTTCCAAATACTTTTCAAGATCGGTTGATGCAGATTCTTCAGCCCCTTCCATCATAAACGTAATATTTACAGGAAGGTCGCCAACTTCTCGAATATATTTCCGAAGGGCTGTCAGACGAGCTGTAATATGCCCCTTATCATCATCAACACCACGACCATACATGTAGCCCTTACGAACTGTCAGACGGAAAGGCTCATCTGTCCATGGCTGATCATTATCCGCAGGAACCGTATCATAGTGTTGGTAGAAAATAATTGTTTTCGCATCTGGATTTGGACTCTTAAATTTTGCCAAGACAAAAGGTGCCGTATAGGTCTCGTCAATTGTCACCTCTGCGCCAACACCAGAGAAAATCTCACCAAGGTAAGCAGCCACATCATAGAGACCAATATTTTGAGCAAAAATAGATTTTTTAGAAATCAAAGTCCGCAAAACTTCAAAATAGTGCTGAGCAATTTCATCGTTACGAAATTTTCGTAACTGCTCTTCTTCACTTGAAAATGCCATCAAATCGTCTCCTTCATACACGACAAAATGGCGTGCTCTCACACGCCCTCTGTCCTTAGCTTATTTCTTTGAATTAGCTTTCAATTGATCTTGTGTTGGGGCACCTTTCCATGCTGGAAGGTCAACCTTGTTAGATGCATCATAGATGATTTGTGCTACTTCATCGTTTTGGTATGCTTTAATCAAAGTCTTGATAGCATCAGCTTTATTTGATTTTTCCCAATCTTTATTAGCTGCAATGACGTTAACCCAATCTTTCAAATCTTGACTTGGTTCTTCTTGGAAGAGAGTTGTATCATAGTTAACGTTTTGTTGTTGTGCGTATGAGTTATTAACAACCGCTGCATCTACTGATGAAAGCGTTTGGGCAGCTTGTTCAGCTGAGATTTCTTTGATGTCCAATTTCTTTGGATTCTCAGAAATGTTCTTGATAGTTGCCAATTCACCATCTTTAACATCCAACTTAATCAAACCAGCTGTTTGAAGAAGTGTCAAAGCACGGCTTTCGTTTGTACCATCGTTAGGTACTGAGATTGTAGCTCCTTCTGGAAGCTCTTTAACATCTTTATACTTAGCTTTTCCGTTTTCAGTACCTGAGAAAAGGTGGATTGGGCTAAGAAGTGTGTCAGCTGCCGCAACAACATCACCTTTATTTTCTTTGTTCCAGTTGTTCAAGAAATAAATGTGTTGGAAAGCATTAACATCGATTTCACCGTTTTTAAGGGCTTCATTTGGTTGGTTGTAGTCTGTGAACTCTTTCAACTCGATAGTAACACCCTTGTCTTTAGCCAATTCTTTGACTTTATCCCACAATGGCTCAGTTGTATCATCCAAAGTCATGATACCAACTGTCAAAGTTTTATCATCTTTAGCTGATTTATTACCACCAGCACCACAAGCAGCCAAAGCTACTGTTGAAGCGACTGCCAATCCTGTAATTCCGAGAATTTTTTTAAGTTTCATAACGAACTCCCTTTAATTGTTTTAAGTATAAAATTATTATCCCATAGGATGAGAATTGTATCAAATTGTTTATAATTGTATATATCTATAGTTTTTAACTATAACTCGCCCTAGATTTTAATTATATGAAAAAGCTGAGAATCACTCCCAGCCTTCCTTATTATTTTTTACTAGGAACTTTCAAAGCATCTTTAGTTGGAATATAATCTTTATTTCCAAGGAATTTTTCAGCCAACTTAGCCAAAGTACCATCTTTTTGGAGTTCTTCCAAACGTTTGTTTACAAATGTTTGAAGATCTTTTTGGTTATCTGCGAACAAGAAGTAGATGTATGGTTGTTGATCAGATTTAAGTTCAATCGTCTTCAAGTTGCTCAATTTATTGTTTTTGATGATTGCATTAACAGTTGGTGCATCAAAGATCTTGAAGTCGTACTTGCCTTCATTCAAACTTGTCAACATTTGTGTAATATTTTCATTTGTGTAGTTAAGTTCAACTGGCTTGTCTGAATGTTTATCGTTAAATTCAGTTAATTGTGTCGCTGTCGATGTCCCTTGAACAACCTGCGTTGAGTGTCCAGCAATATCATCATATTTCTTAATATTACTATCTTTTGGAACAGTCAAAACAGCTGGTGTGGTACCAATTGGATATGAGAAGAGGTATTTTTGGTCACGTTCTTCTGAATAAGAGATATTGTTCCCAGCCATTTGGTATTTAGCTGAGTCAAGACCTGTGAAGACTGAAGACCATTCTGTTTTTTGGAATTTCACTTCATATTTGTCAGAGTCCTTGAAGACTGCTTTAGCCACTTCCACATCGTAACCAGTCAATTCACCGTTTTCTTCATATGAGAACGGTGCTGTTGTCCCAACTGTGGCAAAGTTAATTGTTTCTTTAGCACCTGAAGATTTAGATGCTTCTTTTGATGATTTAGATGAACATGCAGCAAGCAATGCTACTGAAGCAATGGCTACACCTGTAATTCCAAGAATTTTTTTAAGTTTCATAATATTCTCCTTTGAGATTGATTGTTTTTATTGTAACAGAATTCACTAAGCTTAACTAATACTTAAACATAATCAAGGTGATAAGAAAATACTATCACCTAAAAATATCAATTGTTTGACAAGAAAAAAGTAGAAAACCAATAACGATTTTCTACCTTATTCCTAATTAATAATGTGACAAACGCTCAATCACTTGCTGGTTATTGAGCACTTCCTGGGCAGGAAAGAAATCAGCTTTGCCATCTTCAAAAAGAAGAACATCAGCCTTTTCATGATGAAGGTGCTTAAAGTGATGAGCAGACATGATAATGGTTTTCCCAGATGAATGAAGCTCATGTAGAAGTTCCCTAAAAAATTCTTCATATTCTTTAGAAAGATTATTGAAGGGTTCATCAAGAATATAGACATCTGGATTCGTTACCATGATACTGGCAAAGGCCACTTTCTTCTTTTCTCCACCAGACAGTTGATAGGGAACGCGATCCCTTAAATCTTCAATTTTCAGCAGGGATAGTGTGTCTTGGACCCGCTGTGAGACTTCTTCTTCGGTCAGACCTAGCTGACGAGGACCAAAAGCAATCTCATCATAGACAGTACTATTAAATAACTGACTATCCACATCCTGAAAGAGGATTCCGAGGCGGCTATAAAAATCTCGTTTTTGACGTTTGTCCTTCAGCCATTCTTTGAGGTCCTTACCTAAGAAAAGAATGCGTCCAGATTCTTCCTGCTTGAAGCCGGTTAATAAACTGATAAGACTTGATTTCCCAGTCCCGTTTTCTCCCATCAACATCACATATTGTCCTTGTCTAATCTCCAAATCAAGACCAGTAAAGACCTTTTTTTGTTCATAGGCACAGGCCACTTGATTCAATTGAAACATCTCATCCTCCTAACAGAATCTGTCCTAAAATCACTGCTACTAGACTTATCAAGGCCAGCCAATCCTTCCATGTGAATGACTGTGATGACTTGACATACTCACCAACAAAGCAACGTGCTTCCATGGCTTGAGTCAGTTCCTCACCATAGCGAATAGCTTTAAGGTATAAAATCCCCCAGATATTACTTCCAATCCGGAAACGATGATTGCCACCAAAGCTTCGTGCTTCAATCCCTTTGAGCAAATCCATTAATTGTTTTCCAAAGACATCGATATATTTTATGGTGATATCTAACTGGAGCAGAACAAGATCAGGAAAATGCAATCCTTTTAATGCCGCTAACATCTCACTTATTGTACTCGTCTCTGAATAATAAGCAATGGCTACAGCAATCAAAGGAAGTCTAAAGAGAAAGAGCGATTGACCTCCGCTAAGTAAGAGATGTGGTAGATAAAGAACTAAAGGAAAAATCAACAACACTACGGTCTTTTTCAAGGTTCTTACTAAAATAGAATGTGGCAGAAAAGCCACTCCAGCTCCTAAAAACAAGGCTAGAATCCACAAAACTGTGAGATTTCGGCTAATTCCTACTGAAATAAGTAAGAAAAAGAGAAGTAAAACCTTAGCAGTTGGATGAAAGACTGATGCTACTTTTAAAGGAGGCGTTTCAAACTTTTGAAGAAGAGCTTCCAGATGGTGACGATTCCGGATAAGAAAGTTATTTCTACCGACTTTAGTGACTACCGGGCGCTCTTCCGACATCCAATCTGGCAGAATCATTTTTCAACCTTTCTACCGAAAATCAAGCGATAGAGGATGAAGAAAATCAAAACAGCAGAAGCAGCGCTCAAGACATAACCCAAGACTTCTGGAATACCTGCAATACTATAATCTGGGAAGAGAGCATTGAATGAGAAACCATTCAACATTCCTTTTGGCGCTTGGGCTTCCACATGATAATGAGCCAATTTTTCCACCAACTCTTTGACATCCCATTCCGCAAAAGCTGTTCCCGTCGCCAATAAACCAAGTGGTGTTAGGATAATCAAGGCTAGGATAAAGAGCAATAACGGACGTAGTTTTTTAGTCGTTAGTTCCTGAGTATTATCAATATTCAAACGTTCAATGAATTCTTGAACACCAGCTGTGAAGAATCCTTCTACCAAACCGATGAGGAGGTGAGTCAAGCCCATTACTGGAAGTGTCACTCTCAAAGGGTATGGATTGTAAAGCGGATTACCACTGCTATCTTTAAAGAGAATAGGCTGAATTCCTAATAAAACTGCAACAGTCAGAGCCGCAGCTACAATCCCAATATAACCTCCAAAAAAGCTGGCAATTATCCTGTTCTTTGTCCACTTATTCAAGAGTTTATAAACAGCATAACCTACAAATGGCATAACAACGGCCATACAAAAGGCGTTAGCACCAAAGGCCAAGATTCCACCATCACCAAAGAGCAAGGCCTGCATAGCCAGGGCCACACTAACTGCTAAACAGGAGGCCCAAGGCCCTAACAATATAGCAATTAGCACTGCTCCAACAGCATGGGCACTAGTTCCACCTGGGGCTGGAAGATTAAACATCATGATAAGGAAGGACAAGGAAGTCCCGATTCCCAACATAGGAATCGTTTTTTTATCCGTATCAACTTTAACCTTTACTTCCTTGACAGCCTTATACCAAATAGGCAACATAACTGCCCCCATTGCCGCACAAGTCGTAGGGCTTAGGTAATTTTCAGGAATATGCATTTTTTATCTCCTCATATCATTTTTTCTCAAATTCAAAGGGGTTAATCCATGTATTTCTTGTCTAAAATAGTCTGCACAGGCATAAATGACGCGACGATTATCCTCAGCAGTTTTTCCTAAGATACGTAACACCAGACCTGGGATATCTAAGGATGAAATAGCAAAATCAGACTCTAAATTCAGATCTTCTAAGTGCTTCTGCAAAGCCTTAACAAAAGCCTCGTCAATATTTGGTGACACCATTACCAAACTATTATAATTACGCCAGCCTTCAAAATAACCAAGTTTAAACATATCTTGTTTCTGAGGCTCTAAGAGGGTCTGATCGCTATAAACAAGCTCATTATCTTGGTAGATTTGTGTCAAATTACGAAAATAATGGTATTGAAACGGCAAATCCTCATGAGACCAACCTGCCGTCACACCATCTGAATAAATCAAGTGGGCAGACTTGTCCATATCAATACGACTTGTTTGGAAATAGCGTGATTTCAAATAGGGAATAACTTCATCAGCCATGTACTCCAAATAGCTATTTTCTTCAAGTGTGATGGACGTATGTTGTTGCGTCAACTGCCCTCTTTCACACTTGTAAACATAGGTAGGTGTTTGGGTTGTTACCAAGGCATGAGCATCTTTATTAACATCAATAGTCACTTGATACTGCTCACCCTCGACAAAACCCCCACCCATATTAATTAGGAAATAGTAAGGAACACCATTGGCATCTGAATTATCCGCTGACACTCGAGAGTTACCTTCTTGGTATTTCTTGTGGGAAATTGTACGACCATTTCGGTTTGAAAATCCAAGATGGACAAAGCCATCGTATACTTGTGTCATCTTACAAGTCCTCTAGTAGGAAATTCTTACGAATCCATTCTTCCACTTCCTTAACATTGTCATCATTATTCAAATTTGTGAAAATGAAAGAATCTTCGTTACGGAAATGAAGGGTATCTTCACGCATACGATCTAGGTTAGCTCCAACATAAGGTGCAAGGTCAGTCTTATTGATCAAGAACAAATCACTCTTAATCATCCCTTGACCAGCCTTACGTGGGATTTTTTCACCCTGAGCAACGTCAATAATATAAATCGTAAAATCAACCAAATCAGGACTGAAGGTCGCAGCTAAGTTATCCCCACCACTTTCAAGGAAAATAACATCCAAATCATGGTCAAAGCGCTCTTGAAGAGTTTCAATCGCTTCAAAGTTCATAGAAGCATCCTCACGAATCGCAGTATGAGGACATCCACCAGTTTCTACACCAATGATACGGTCTTCATCTAAGCTTGAATTTTTAGCCAAGAAAAGAGCATCTTCTTTTGTATAGATATCGTTAGTAATAACTGCTAAATTTAAGTCGGACATACGTCGTGTAAGACGCTCAAGTAAAAGAGTTTTACCTGAACCAACAGGTCCACCAACTCCAATAATTACAGTACGTTTTGTCATTGTTTTTTCCTCTCAACCTTGTTGATATTTTAGGACATGAATAGGCGGAATACCTGTGTTTCATGTTTCATCTGAGCTAATTCAAGACCAGGCGTATTGGCCCCAAGGTAGGACGCGTCCAGTTCTTGAATTTCCTGTGTCATTTTTTCTAATTGCGAAAAGCTACGTAAAACAATCTCTTGTCCAGCAAACTGTCCAAGTGGAATGGCACGAACAGCATTTTGAACCATCGTCGAAATCACGCTATAGCCATAAAGTGCAATGGCTTCACTACATCCCAAGCCCTTGTTAAACACATAGAGCGCAAAGACAATAGCTGGATTGCCGAAGACCTCACCCTTACGTATTTTGGACTGATAGTCATCCAATACCGGAATAGCATGAAGCCTTTGAATGAGTCGAAGCATTTGCTTAGCAATCATTTTAGTCCCCTGTCTTGTTTCACGCGCTTGCGTCGAAACTGTCAAGACCTTATCATAATGCCAAACCTGCTCTAAGTTGTCTGTAGCCATAGCATCATAAACCAGTTTGATTACAAGACCTTCACCATATTTAAACTGACTAGCTAAATAGGCTTCTTGCCACTCTTCGTAACCTTTATCATCTGTTACAGTGTCTTCGCGCAGATAATTTTCCATCCCAAAAGAGTGGTTAAACGATCCAATTGGAAAGGTTGAATCGACAATTTGCACAATTTCAAGATAATCTTGCAAAGACACATTAGCAAAAGGATTAATGTTCATGGGCAGTTAAATTCACATGGCGTAGGGGCTTATCAAGGACCACTTCTTCAATCGTGTAGGCAATCTCTTTTTGAGTCAAGACTTGCTCTACAACTGGGTCAACCTCTAAATAAATCTTGGCATCTTTCACCTCAATCGGTTTATGAGTATTCCCAAGAATATGAGCTGTGATTCCCATTTCATCCATATCTTTAGGTGAAATGACAATCAAATCCTGTGACTCAACACCAATAGCTAGGACATGGTGATCATCGATAAAAAAGGCAGAGCCATTTTGCAATTTTTGTCCCTTATCAAGACGAATACCAAATTCATTCCCGTGATCACTCTTCACACGAATAATTTTTTTGTTAAGGTCATCGCTCGAAAGAATGACTGTTTCAATATGGTATTTGTCCACATCGATATCTTTAACAAGAGCATCTACTTTTGTAAAAATCATACTTTTTCCTTTTCTATTACATTTTAAAAATCTAGCATCAAACTCATATAGCAACTTAATAAAGCGCTAAAAACGTTATGGCTATAAAATACAAAAGAGGTTGGAGGAAAAATTCCAGCCTCATTTATATAGCGTCTTCCTTAGAACAAGAAATAACGTTGAGACAATGATGTCGTATGGATTGGCTCACAAGTAACCAACTCATCATCAATAAAGACATCAAAGGTCTGTGGATCGATACGGATTGTTTTTGGAGCGTAGTCATTAAGTTTCATATCACGCTTAGTCAAGTTACGCGTATTCTTAACAGGAAGAACAATCTTATTCAAACCAATTTCTTCTTTGATACCGTGATCATAAGCGTATTGAGAGACAAATGTAAGATTTGTTTCATGAACCGCTTGACCGTAAGCACCATATAATTTACGCATGATACGTGGTTGAGGCGTTGGAAGACTTGAACCAGCGTCACCCATGACACCATAAGTTAACATACCACCCTTGAGCACCAACTTAGGTTTTGCACCAAATTGTGCTGGTTCCCAGATAACCAAATCTGCAAATTTACCAACTTCTACAGATCCGATATAGTCTGCAATACCGTTAGTGATAGCAGGGTTAATTGTATATTTAGCCACGTAACGTTTGATACGGTTATTATCGTTAAATTCTGAATCCCCTTCAAGTGGACCACGCTGAGCCTTCATCTTATCAGCTAGTTGCCAACAACGCATGGCTACTTCACCGACACGTCCCATTGCCATGGCATCTGAAGTCATGATACTAAGGGCACCCATATCGTGAAGAACGTCTTCTGCAGCTACAGTTTGTTTACGTACACGTGATTCAGCAAAAGAGACGTCTTCTGGAATTTTTGGATCCAAGTGGTGGCAAACCATAACCATATCTAACAACTCACCAATAGCATTTGTAGTGTATGGGTTAGTTGGGTTAGTTGATGATGGCAAAATATTTTCCTTACCAGCAAAGACCATAATATCTGGAGCATGTCCACCACCTGAACCTTCGGTGTGGAAGGTATGAACGGTACGACCTTGGAAGGATTCCAAAGTATTTTCCATAAATCCACCCTCATTCAAAGAGTCAGTGTGGACCGCAAAGGAAACATCGTATTTATCCGCAACTTTAAGGGAATTATCAATTCCTGCGTAAGTCGCACCCCAGTCCTCGTGTGTCTTAATTCCTGCTGCACCGGCCTTAATTTGCTCTTCAACCACTTCAGTCTCAGAACCAACACCTTTGGCAAGGAAACCAAAGTTAGCAGGCATATCATCAACAGCTTGCAACATACGAGTAATATGGAATTTACCTGGTGTACATGTTGTTGCATTACTTCCGTCAGCAGGACCAGTACCACCACCAAAGAGGGTAGTAATCCCGTTATCCAAACCAAATTCAGGAAGGTCGGCAGAAATATAGTGCACGTGAAGGTCAATACCACCAGCAGTCACAATCAAACCTTCAGCAGCAATGGCTTCTGTACTAGCACCCACAACAAAGTCCACATTGTCCATTGTATCTGGGTTACCACCGCGACCGATAGCAACAATCTTACCATCACGAATACCGATATCTGCTTTAATAATACCTGTATAGTCAATGATGGTTGCACCTGTAATAATGGTATCAACAACTGATGGATTGTCACGTGTTTCCGTAGCACTAACACCCATACCATCACGCAAAACTTTACCGCCACCGAACTTAGATTCCTGTCCATAAACAGTAAAGTCTTTTTCAATGGCTGCAAAAAGATTGGTATCTCCAAGACGTACGCTATCACCTACAGTTGGTCCGTAGTGTTGAGCATACTCTTCACGATCCATTTTAAAACTCATCGATTTGTCCTCTTTCTAGTCTAAGAAACCATTGACCTTGTTATTGAAACCAAAAATACGACGTTTCCCTCCAAAGTCAATAAGTTGTACTGTTTTCGTTTCACCTGGCTCAAAACGAATGGCTGTACCTGCTGGAATATCTAGACGTTTGCCTCGCGCCTTTTCACGATCAAATTGAAGACCAGCTTCGTTTGCTTCATAAAAATGGTAGTGAGAGCCCACTTGAGCAGCCCGGTCACCCACATTTTTCACTTCAAGACTAATGGCTTCGTAACCACCGTTATAATCAATTGGCTCACTCGCCACATGGTATTCACCTGGAATCATTACATTTCTCCTTACTGAATAGGATCATGAACAGTAACCAGTTTTGTACTGTCCGTAAAAGTAGCTTCAACTTGAATCATTGGAATCATTTCCGCAATACCTTCCATAACATCTTCACGTGTTAAAAGATTGCGAGCTTCATCCATCAATTGGGCAACCGTTTTACCTTCTCTTGCACCTTCAAGCACATAGTCTGTAATCAAAGCAACCGCTTCTGGATGATTCAATTTGATTCCTTTATCTTTACGTCGTTGAGCAATCATAGCCGCAAGGCTAATCATCATTTTTTCCTGCTCACGCATTGTCAATTGCATCGTTTTTCCTCCTTAAATCAATGCTTACCACTTGCCCCAAAGCATCAAAAGCCCTGGAATCCAAGCTGTTACAATTCCTTCAAAAATAGCTAGGTAAGGGACAAATTTTCCTAGGTTCTTCTTAAGGTTAATTTCAATAAAGGCAGTTAGCCATAGGATACCCCACAAGAACCAAATAATACCATACCAAGCATTACCACCGTATCCAGATGTTAAGCAAAGAATCCCTGCTGGTAGCGTATTAATCGCCACAAATAAACTAAACCACCCATACAAACGTTGATCAAAATCGAAAATCGTATTGATAGCTGAGTAAAGGTAGGTGAAGGCAAATAAAAGACCAGTGGCGCTACCATAAAACCATTCAGCGCCTTGCCCTGTACAAGCTCCATAAGCAATGACAATAATGTTGAGAATCAACCCCAAACCACCCGTAAAGATATTCATGACAACATTTGATTTATCAGGAATACCCTCTAAACGATGGAGTCCATTACTCATCAAAACCATACCAACATAGAGTAGGATGACACCTAACATAAGAACCTCCTAAGTTTCTTTTATGTTAATATCATACTACTTTGACAACACATGTCAACGAATTTTCAGAAATTTTGCAACATTTACATGTTAGTCAAGCTAACATGTGGTGTCAAAAAATGACATTACATTTGGTAATTCTCAATAGGAGTCCTCTGTTTAATCCCAGATAAATAAACAGTTAATCTATAAAAAGCTATCTTTAGTATTTGACAGTTTCTGACAATATAGCCCGTACAATCTATCATTCAATGTGAGCATAATATTTTTTTCTCGCCTATTTTTCCAACTCATTCTCCAGACCTAAGTCCATAGACCTATTTTTAGTAATTTTACAGTTTGGTAACAAAGTCAAACGTTTTTTATGATAAAGTCTTTTTTGGACTAAAATCCAAAAGGAGAATTATGATGGAAACAAATAACTACACTACTGATTTACAGCTAGTCTCCCAGGAATATTCCGACGAAAAGACTAGTCTTCAAACCAAAACCAAGAAACTCTTGGAACATTTTTCACCAAAAGACATTTGGAAAATTAAGGGAATGTTTGTCGCCTGTCTCGTGGCCTGCTTCCTGTATGTCACTTACTTGACCCATTTTTCCTTTGCCTTTCCAGCAACCCTTGTCTTGATCAGTACGATTGAACTGGGCTGTCGCCTATTAGGTGGAAAAGCGAAGGGAATGAGACTTGAATCGGGAATATTTATGGTCACTAGTCTCCTCCAAGGCTTGCAAATTAGTCTCTGGGGCCTGCACGACAACTGGGGGAGCGCTCAGATTCTTTGCCTTCATGCGAGTATCCTCCTTTACTTAATGGCACGCACTGGACAAAGTAGTCAAGACCGTTTGGGAATTATGGTTTGGCTAGACCTCATATACACCAGCTGCATCTTCCCGCTAAAATATTTCTTTATCGGAGCCTGGACACTCCTATATAAAACAGCACCTAAACAAGAACTCTCCGAAGAAGAAAAACACGTAATCAAGAACCACAAATGGATGATTCTCATTAGTATCATGATTGCCTTGGTACTAACTGTATTCGCTGCTAGTCAGCTTAGTCAGGTCTTACCTGCTTTCGGACAACTTTGGCGACAGTTCTTCCAGACACTAACTTCTCTACTTGATTTCACCCTCACCTTCAAGGACAACGGATTATTGTTCTCTCGTTTAATAAGCAGTATCCCTCTGGCTCTAGGACTTTTTGCTCAACTCATTGCAACCTATTTGGCAAAAGAAAAGCCACTTAGTCAAAAACAATTTGAAGGCCATCTTAAAACAACCCGTCAATTTCCAAAAGTAGCAGCTTATATCGTACTCGGAAGCCTCTGTTTCACTTACGCCCTATTCATATTAACTGCCACTAGTCAAATGGGAGAACTCCTTTCTCTCAACCAAGCCAGCATTCCAGCTCATCAGGCCTCACATATTGCGGTTCAAGGCTTCTGGCAATTGGTTCGAGTTTCTACCCTCAACTTAGGAATCCTAGCTGGACTTTACATTTTTTCTAAAGAAAACTTCTTCACTCACAAAGGGCTTCGTTTGTTAAGTACCCTACTCTTTACTTTTGCTAGTCTCTTTGCCCTTATCGCTGGCTGGAAACTCCTTGGCGTTTATATGGCACTCTATGGTGTGACGCCACGCCGCTTACTATCAGGTTGGTTTGTCACAGTACTCTTTATTTGGTGTGTCCTAACACTTATTAGACTTTATAAGCCTATCCAGGCAACCCGTCTCGCTGTATTTTATGCAACTATCAGCTTCACCTTGGTTAGCCTCTTAGGTAGCTTTATTTTATAAGAAAAAAGAGTGGAACTAGATTAACTAGTTTCACCCTTTTTATATTGGAGTTATTTTGAATCTCTTGTGGGAAAGGCATACATCACCCAAAGAGCTACTGTTAATGGAGTTGCTTTTAATACAATCCAAGCAACATTGAAATTGGCATCACGCAGACGACGAATCTGAATAGAAATTGTAGGAAGCGCCGTTGCTGCTATAAATAGAATGAAAGCTGTCAATGTAAAGCCAGCAGCTCTTGTTTCCCCAAGTAAGTCCATCAGTAGGAAAATCAAACTACCGATAATTCCATTAATCAAGACAACCCACCAATAGTCTGGTCGTTTTGTACGACCATAAAAATCGAGATAGCCTAACCAAAAATTTTTATATGCCTCTAACATGTTTACACCTCTTAATAGTATGCTACCAGTATACTATATTAAGGAGATAGGTGCAAGATGTGAATATTTAGACTACTTAAGTTTTCTACATATATAATTCTACATATATAATAGGAAGATTATTTTAAATAAACTGGAATGGATTGAAATTAGGACTGTCCGACTCAATCTGGCCACTCACCATAGTCACCACACGACTGACATGTTGACGGACACTATTGCGGTGAGCAATAAAAATCATTGTTCGTTTAATCTTAGCAAGATTAGCCATAACCCTGCTTTCAGTATCACTATCGAGACCACTGGTAGCTTCGTCAAAAATCAAGATAGGCTGCTTGGATAAGAGGGCCCTCGCTATCGCTAAGCGTTGTTTTTGACCACCAGATAGACCACCATCCTCAGATACTTGGGTCTGAAAACCTAGTGGCATTTTTTGAATATCCTCTAAGATATCAGCTTGTTGGCAAACTTTAAGAAGCTTTTTCTCGTCAACTTCTCCTTCATATCCTAATAGCAGATTTTCTAAAATGGTTCCTGTAAACACATAGGTCTGCTGGGGAACGTAAGTCACCATTTGACGCAGCTCCGCATGGCTAATAGCATCTTTATCTAGGGTTACATGACCACTAGATTTTGTGTAATAACCTGACAACATTTTCGCTAAGGTCGTTTTCCCAGATCCACTTTTACCCATGAGGGCGATTTTCTCACCCTTATGAATCGTTAAATCAATCTTACTAAGCGTCTCTTGCTGATAACTAAAACGGTGACTGACACCCTTAAGAGCAAGTTGTTTAAAGGATAACTCTTTAAGTTTTCCTTTTTCTTCCTTATCCACAACATAAACTTCTTGAAGACGATTATTGGCTACTTTGGCTTGCTGGATTTTGGATTGGAGATTGATAATATTAATTAAAGGAGTTGTAAAATAATTCAGCAACATATTATAGGTAATCAACTGACCTGCAGATAGCTGTCCTTCCATGACCAATTGTGCCCCATACCAGAGGATAAAGACATTGGAAACTAACTGAACCCCTGTCTTTAAACCATCCTGTGTTAATTGCCACTTGGCCTTAGACAAAGACTTCTTCAAATAGTCATGGAATTTCACCTCAATTTCCTGATAGCGTCTTTCTTCAACTCTCAAGGATTTTAAGGTTTCAATGCCTCGCAAATCATCAATAACAGCGGTATTAACCTGACTATTTGCCTCCATCAATTGATAATTTTCCTTTTCAAAAAGCTTATAGAATGCCAAAATGATTAACACATAAAGAGGAACTACCGTGAGAGTCATCACAAAAAGTGACTGATTTTGTAAAATAAGGGCCACAGCTAAAGTCATCACAATGGTCACATCTAGGAAAATCGATAAAATCGTTGAAGCTAGAGCATCGATAATAGTGTTGGCATCTCCAAAACGTGACGTGATTTCACCAGTGCGACGTGAACTAAAGAAACTAATAGGCAAGGAAAGGACATGCTTAATATAAGGAAGAATGACAGCAATGGACAAGTAATTCCCCAATCGATGTAGAAGATAATCTTTGAAAAAAGTAAATACTTGTTGAGCTAGATAAGAGATACATAGGCCTAGCGAAATCATGATCAGAAGAGTATAGGCCTCCTGAGGAATCAAGCGGTCAATAATAGATTGCAAATAATAAGAACCAATAATATTAACAAGGGTCACTAGAAAACTTAACAAGACAATAACTGCAATCAAACCCTTACGACGAAACAAAATCGGTAAAAATGAAAGAAGCCCAGGCACATCTTCTTTGTATTTAGTGTAGGTTTCTCCTGGAACAAAAAAGAGAGCAACTCCCGTCCACTCTTTGGCAAACTCCTCTAAGGGGATTTTAATGACCTTCTTGCTAGGATCTGGATCACCAATAACAAGCTTCCCCTTGATTTGACCAAACACCGTATAATAATGTTGCAATCCACCTTCTTTAACCACATGTGCAATAAAAGGATAAGATAGGTTTTCTTGTTTAAACAGGTCTAAATCCGCACGAATGGCCTGAGTTTCAAGGCCCAACTGCTTGGCCGCTTCAACCAAACCAAGCGCAGAAGTGCCTTCACGAGAAGTCTGAGCCAACTCCCGCAAATAAGCTAAACTATAAGATGAACCATAGTGTTTAAGAATCATGGCCAAGGCAGCGACACCACAATCACGCTGATCAACCTGTGAAATATATGGATATTTTGACATGGTGACTCCTTATTAAAGACAACCTGTGAAATAAGGCAAGATAGTGATAAGTAGTGAGAATAGTGTAAATAATTTTAGTTTTTTCAAAATAAAACTCCTTTTAACTGTTATTTATGTTTCTATAGTAAACATTTAACCATTAAAAAAGTAGTGACATTTATGTCACCACCATTTCTATAAACCATCTGCCGCTTTCCCTGCTCTTATACTTTCTTCTAAAACCGAGTCTTCTAAAACGGAAGCAAACATTATGGCCTTATCGTAATTTTCTGCAGCCTTTTTCTTATTTCCCTTATGCAGAAGTTCATATTTAGCTTTGAGAACAAAAACACTAGGTTTATAGCTATAGAATTGTGATTTTTCTATAACGGCTAATGCTTTATCCACAACTGTTAAGAAGTCTGAAAAGGAATTGTGAAAAATCTTCAAAGCAGCGATAGCCATCAAATCATTAAATAAAACAATATTATAGACATCGTCTGTCCAAATTTCCTGATTTAATACTCTCTTTACAATCCTTTCAAAAAGTTTTTTGTCAAACTGTTTTCTTCCATAGAGATGGAAGAAATAATAGTCAATAACTAATAAATCGTTAGTTGAGAATTTCTTCTTCCTTTTGACTTGTTCAAACAAGTCTTCATATATTTCTTCAACCTTTGGGCTCTCCTCCCAACTAGTAAAACTCAAAATATTTTCCAAAATATCTAGAGTTAACAACTCTTCTTCTGGAAGAAGTTCAAAAAATTTCTCATAGACTTCCTCAATTAAGGCAAGTTTAGCCTTTATTCTTTCTGGATTTCTGTACGTTGGAAACTTAATCAAACGATTCTTCATCTCATAATATTCGTCAGGAATGGTAATATTGTCATGATCCAATAAATCAGCCATATTTTTTCCTAGACGTTTTGCAATATAAGATAATTTATCCAAAGACGGGAGTGACTCCCCTTTTTCAATACGAATTAACTGACGCACAGTTAATTCCGCACCATCTAAACATAGCACTTCACGTGACATCTGCTGACGTTCACGCTCAGTTTTGATTCTTAGTCCAATGCTGTCTTTTATGTTCAAGAGACTCTCCTTTATTTCAAAAATTTAAAAATATTATATCATAACTGTAATATAATTAATATACAGTTAATATGATTTTAACAGAATAATAGTCAAAAAAAGCTATTTTTATACATTTTATATAAGAAGGGCCTTCCTTTGCATCAAAAAAACATGCAGTTCAAAAACTACATGTTTGTTTTATTTCTGTTTACTTTGGAATCGCCATTCAAAGCGAATGCGGTCATAAGTTGGGTAGATAGCATTGAGCAAACCAAAGGCTAGGGTAAAACCAGCTAAAACATCTGTTGGATAATGAACACCCACATAAATACGCGAAAGTCCAACAAGGAAAATCAGAAGCCCAGTAATACCATAAACTGCTATTTTAGATTCTTTTTTCACCAAACGCTGAGCAAGAACAATGGCAATTGCTCCAAGAATCATAAAAGTTCCCAAAGAGTGACCACTAGGGAAAGAATAACCACTAGCATGCACTAAATGCGTAATTGATGGGCGTTGACGCTGGTAAATATACTTCAAACTTACAATCAAGATACTAGCGAGAAGCCCACTGGCACCTACAAAGATAGCTTCTGCTTTATACTGACGTAGATAAAGCCAGATTACTGCTACGATTGCAATAATAGCCTGTACGGGCGTATTCCCAAGTATGGTAATCGTTTTAAAAAAGCGTGTTAATCCTGCTGGTAAGTCTCCTCGAACCCAAGTTTGAATGTTGCTATCAAATCCTGTCAAGGCTTCAGGGTAGAACTTAACCATGTAACCGAGAGCAACAAATAACAATAAGGCAAAAGAAGCATAAATATAATGTGTGTGTTTGTGTTTCATATTTATAATTTTACTAGAATAGACTTAAGTGGAGCATAAATCAGAGCAAAGGCTACCGCAAAAATCAATCCTTCAAGTAAATTGAAAGGTACTACCATAGCGAAAAGGTATTTATAGAGACCTATGAATTGCGCAATATCGAAGTTGGCAAATTTAGCATAGAGTGGTACTGCATAAATATAGTTAAGAATAACCATAACAACTGTAAGCAAGACAGTTCCTACAACAGAACCAAGAATATAATTCTTGCTTGTTTGATTTTTCTTCCAAAAATAGCTTAGGCTCCAAACAAAGACTCCTAGAGCAACGAAATTCATAGGAAGTCCAATCATTGATCCTGGACCACCATTGTTTAGCAAAAGCTTCAACAATGAACGAAGCAAGAGAACACCAATGGCACTCTTAAAATCAAAGATAACCAAGGCAATAAGAACAGGAAGGATTGAAAAATCAACCTTCAAAAAGTCTGCTGCTGGAATCAATGGAAATGAAAAATAAAGCAACAAGAATGAAACTGCGGATAAAATGGCAATGTAAGCCAATTTACGTGTGTTTGTCATAAAAAAATTCCTCCAAATTTTAACAATTTGAAAGAAGTTCCCAATGGATTTGCCTATGCCAAAAAAGCCTACGCAAAAAGACTGGTCTTCTTCCATCCAGACTATACTGTCGGTTGAGGAATCACACCTCATCAGCTTGCGCTCGCGGACTTATCTATAGAATCACCGCCGGTCGGGAGTTTCACCCTGCCCTGAAGACCTTTTAAGAATAACATAAAAAAACCTTGGTGACAAGGTTCTCAAATTATGGATTTCTAATCTCTTGATAGTCAATGACTATAGATATTCTTAAAAGAGAAAATAGCGCTCTATTTTAACTTGTCATGCTGATAACGATGACTCAGCTCCAAGCCCTCGAACTGTTGCTGACGAAGTGCTTCGTAAACAATCATACAAACAGTATTAGACACATTTAGACTACGCACATGTTCGTCATTCATCGGAATACGAATAGCTTTTTCAGGATGCTCACGCATAAAATCTTCAGGCAGACCCGTATCTTCACGACCAAACATAAAATAGTGGTCCCCGCCATCAGCATAATTCTCGTCTGAATAGGTCTTATCTGCAAACTTTGTGACTAAATGCAAACGGCCATCTTGATTTTTAGACATAAAATCAGCCAAATTGTCATAGTAGGTGATGTCAAGTTTATCCCAGTAGTCAAGGCCTGCACGCTTCATTTTCTTGTCATCAATTGGAAAGCCCATAGGACGGATGATATGAAGAGGGCTATTAGTCGCTGCACAGGTACGTGCAATATTTCCGGTGTTTTGTGGAATACGAGGTTCAAACAAGACAATATGATTACGTGACATCTCAATTCTCCTAGACATAAAAAATACCATGTCGCCCGGAGTCAAGCTCAGCAGACGACATGGTTGTGGACGTTCATTAGCTTAAATCATGACAGGTTAGATTTAAAATAACGAATCTTTGAATATATTTTAGCACTTCTAGTCTAAAAGTCAAGACTATTTAAAGAAAAATTTTACCTTTATTCACTTAAATAGGAATAGTTGATAAAGCTAGCTGAAAAGGATGATTTTTCCGCTAAAATAGAGTATCATAGTAATGATTATTTGGAGGTAACTCATGCGTATTATTGTCGTAGGTGCCGGTAAAGTCGGTACCGCACTCTGCCGTTCTCTTGTTGAAGAGAAGCACGATGTTATTTTAATTGAAGAAAAGGAAGAGGTCCTCAAACGCCTCAGCAAACGTTATGATGTTATGGGCTTTGCTGGAAATGGGGCTAATTTTAAAATTCTGGAACAAGCTGAGGTTAACAACTGCGATGTCTTTATCGCGATGACTGATAAAGATGAAGTAAACATGATTTCAGCCGTTCTGGCTAAACAAATGGGTGCCAAAGAAACCATTGTTCGTGTGCGTAACCCAGAATACTCAAATGCTTATTTCAAAGACAAGAACTTTCTTGGATTCTCATTAGTAGTTAATCCTGAACTTTTAACAGCTCGCTATATTGCCAATACAGTTGAATTTCCAAACGCCCTATCAGTAGAAACTTTTGCTAACGGACGCGTTATTCTTATGGCATTTAAAGTCACTGAAAATAGCCAATTGTCTGGTATGACAATGGAGCAATTCCGTAAGAAATTCGGCAATATTCTCGTTTGTACGATTGACCGTCAAGGTGAACTCATCATTCCAGATGGGAATGCTACCATGCAAATTGGGGATAAAATTTATGTCACTGGTAAACGTGTTGATATGGCACTTTTCCACAGTTACATCAAGCCAAAAAGTATCAAAAAACTTTTGTTGATTGGTGCTGGACGTATCTCCTACTACTTGCTCAATATCTTGAAAAACAATCGTATTAAGGTCAAATTGATTGAGCAAAAAATGGACCGTGCACAAACCTTTAGTCAAGTCTTCCCTGAAGTTTCTGTTATCTTAGGTGACGGTACTGCTAAAGACCTTCTTCTCGAGGAAAGTGCAGCCAGTTATGATGCCGTAGCTACCCTAACTGGAGTAGATGAAGAAAATATCATCACCTCTATGTTCCTCGAAAGCCTTGGTATTCACAAGAATATTACTAAAGTCAACCGTACCAGTCTTTTAGAGATTATCGATACACGTGAGACAACAACAATTGTCACACCAAAGAGTATTGCTGTTGATACAGTTATGCACTTTGTCCGTGGGCGTTATAATGCCAAGGATTCTAGTCTTGATGCCCTTCACCACGTGGCTAATGGTCGTATTGAAACACTGCAGTTCCAAATCAAAGAGAATAACAAAATTGCTGGGAAGAAGCTTTCTGATCTTGAATTTGCTAATGGTGTCCTTATCGCTGCTATTATTCGCAATGGAAAATCTATTTTCCCAACGGGAGAAGACAGACTCGCTATTGGGGATAAAATCGTGATCGTTACACTCTTACAAAATGTAACTCATATTTACGACTTGTTGAAGAGGTAAGCTGCCATGAATCGATCTATTGTCCGTTTTCTTATTGCCAAGCTCCTGCTTATTGAGGCGGCACTCTTGGTTGTACCACTTATCGTTGCCCTCATTTATCAAGAAAATGCCAAAGTATTTGCCAGCATCTTGGGTACGATGGGGATTCTCCTCTTTCTCGGAGTACTTGGTACTCTCTTTAAACCGAAGAACTACCATATTTACACCAAAGAAGGGATGCTTATTGTAGCCCTCTGTTGGGTGCTCTGGTCCTTCTTTGGAGGATTGCCCTTCGTCTTTGCTGGTCAGATTCCAAGTGTCATTGATGCCTTCTTCGAGATGAGCTCTGGTTTTACAACCACGGGGGCTACTATTCTCACAGATACTGGTGTACTTACCCACTCCCTCCTCTTCTGGCGAAGCTTCGCCCACTTGATTGGAGGGATGGGGGTATTGGTCTTTGCCCTAGCCATCATGAACAACAGTAAAAATGGTCACCATGAGGTTATGCGTGCAGAGGTGCCTGGTCCAGTTTTTGGTAAGGTCGTGGCCAAGCTCAAAAATACAGCTCAAATTCTTTACATCATCTATTTAACCATGTTCGTTATTTTTGCTGTTATTCTCTGGCTTTGCGGTATGCCAATCTTTGATAGTATCATCACTGCTATGGGGGGCGCAGGTACTGGGGGATTTGCTGTCTATAATGACTCTATCGCCCACTACCACAGCGATCTGATTACCTATGTGGTTACTGTTGGTACCCTACTCTTTGGGGTTAACTTCAACCTTTATTTCTATATCCTCCTTCGCAAAATCAAGTTTTTCTTCCAAGATGAAGAACTACGTACCTACTTTGCGATTGTGGCTATTTCAACTGGTTTAATTATCCTCAATATTTTTGGAATCTACCACAATTTGGCTGACTCTTTCAAATACTCATTTTTCGAAGTGTCAACTATCATCACAACAACCGGTTTTGGTCTGACAGATATTACCAAATGGCCACTCTTTTCTCAGTATATCCTACTCCTCCTGATGTTTATCGGAGGGTCAGCAGGTTCTACAGCTGGTGGTTTCAAGGTTATCCGTGCTATGATTATTGCTAAGATTGCACGAAATCAGACCCTGGCTAGCCTCTATCCTAATCGTATCCTGTCACTTCATATTAATGGAAGTGTTCTCGATAAAGAAACGCAGCACAGTGTTCTCAAATACCTAGCTGTATATGTACTCATTATACTAAGTTTAGTCACTGTTTTGTCACTGGATAATCAAGACCTCTTGATTGTGACAAGTGCTGCTGCTTCAACCTTTAACAACATTGGACCATTACTTGGAACGACTGATAGCTTTGCTATTTTCAGTCCTTTATCTAAGCTTATCATGGGATTTGCTATGATTGCAGGACGCTTGGAAATCTATCCTTTATTACTCCTCTTCCTGCCAAAAACTTGGTCAAAAACTTAAGTATAGAAAAACTCCTTTGGATTCATTTATCCAAAGGAGTTTTATTACGTTTTAGACTAAAATAATCTGGCACTGGATCATCTCCAGTCTCTGATAAAGGGTGACATCTTAAGATACGGGCAATTCCCATAAGAACCCCCTTTAAACCGTGCTTTTCTATTGCTTGGATCATATAAACCGAACAAGTTGGACGAAAACGACAAGACGGTGGAAATAGGGGAGAAATCCATCTCTGATAAGCCCTGACCAAGGCAATCAGAAATCTTTTCATTATTTGACCTTATTGACAGCAGCGTTATGAAGCTGGCTGATTTCTTTCTTATTTAGACGGCGTGATTCACCTGGACGAAGCCCTGTCAAATCAAGGGTCCCAAAACGTGTACGAGACAACTTATCAACGAGCAAGCCCACTGATTCAAACATTTTCTTAACCTGGTGGTTACGCCCTTCATGAATTGTCAATTCAACGACTGAACGATTCTTTTCATGGTCAACTTTGATAATATTGTAACGTGCTGGCTTGGTTTTCTTGCCATCAATGACTACACCACGAGTCAAAGGACGAAGATTCTCCTTGGTCGCAATACCTTTAACACGCGCCAAATAAACCTTGTCAATCTCATTACGTGGGTGAATCATCCTATCAGTAAAATCACCGTCATTTGTTAAAATAAGAAGTCCCGTCGTATCCCAGTCAAGACGACCAACTGGATAGATACGTTCTTTAACGTGGGGCATAAGATCAATTACAGTTTTACGATTTTTCTCATCGGATACCGAAGAGATAACTCCACGTGGTTTATTAAGAAGATAATATACCTTCTCTTCATTATAAATTGGGCTACCATTTACCTCAACGACATCACCGTTTTTGACAATAGTTGCCAATTCCGTAACAGTCTTACCATTTAGGGTCACACGACCTTCTTTAATAAGTTCCTCAGCCTTACGACGGCTAGCCACACCAGCGTGGGCAATATATTTATTAATTCGCATTCTTTTTCTACAGTTTGAACTGTATCCTTTCTACCTAGCATCTCTGCTATGTTTCTTTATTTTTATCATTAGTTTCAACAAGATTCAATCTTGATTGTCCATATCCTCAAGCTTCTCTGAAGTATCTTCCCTAAAGAGACTCGTTTCTTGCTCTTCAAGTTCTAGTTGATCAATAGCCACAAGCTCATCTAAACTGTTAATGCCCATATAGTCCAGGAAATAATCAGTAGTCGCATATAGGTTGGGACGACCGACAGCATCTTTCTTTCCAGCCTCTTGAATCAGATTGAAGGCCTGAAGTTTAGCAATAGCGCCACTAGAATTAACGCCTCGAATGTCATCTACCTCAGCACGAGTAATAGGCTGTTTATAAGCAATTATGGAAAGTACCTCGAGACTCGCCCGAGACAGACTTTGGTTAATAGGCGTTTTGGAATAATCACGAAGGAGACTTGCAAAATCTGGCTTAGTCACCAGCTTATAGGTATTTGACGATTCCAATAAACAAAGAGCTGAATCCTCATCTGCCGCGTACTTGGCTTGCAATTTCTCCAAGGACTGAGTCAGACCCGTCACTGGCATTTCCAAAAGCTGTGCCATAGTACGTAGACTAAGACCATCTTCACCAGCCACAAAAAGTAAAGCTTCTAATCGTGCTAAGTGACTACTCATTCGTCCATTCCTTTCTTAGTGTGATTGTACCAAAAATTGTTTCCTGCTGTACTGATATGCGATGTACCTTAATCAATTCAAGAGTTGCCAAAAAGAGGGTGATTACTTGATTCATATCTTTAGCATCTGTGAAAAGTTCATCTAAATGTAGCTCATTTTTGGGGCCAAATGCTTCCTCAATAATCAACATCATGTCTTCAATTTTATAATCGTCACGCGCAATGGTCGTGTGATTTCGGCGAATTTCTTCCTGCTTTTCAGCCATGATTTTTGAAAAAGCCAAGAAAATGTCTTGAATGGTCTTATCCTGATTCAACGTCACATCTTCATAAACCAATTCAACTTTTGGTTTTGAAAAATACTGAGCTCGTACCTCATGCTGCTTAGCCAACTCTTGACTAGCTGCTTTGAAGCGTGCATATTCTTCCAATTGACTCAAGAGCTCTAGTTCTGGATCATCTGCTTCAGGCTCAGCTTCCACCACTGTGGGCAGAAGCTTACGACTCTTAATCAGCATGAGCTGACTAGCCATAAGCATATATTCCCCGGCAACTTCAAGCTTCATGGCTTGCAAGGTTGCCAAATAAGCCAAGTATTGCTCGATAACCTCAACAATGGGAACATCGTAAATGTCTACCTCATACTTAGAAACTAGATGGAGCAACAAATCCAGTGGCCCCTCAAAATCTTTTAACTTAATATCCATTAGGTTTTATAGTATTTCTCCAAGGTCACTGGACTTTTTAGTCCCAGTAAACGAGCAAGTTCAAAGGCGCCCGTTCCCTTTTCAATCTGTCTAAGAATGAATTGCTGACGCAAGACTTGAGCGGTTACATTTGATAAGCCACAGTCACTAACATAAGTCTGGATTTGCTTATACAGCCATTGTCGAGTATAGACCTTACCCAAAAGCAAGCCCTGACTGTTCACATCTTTAATAGCCAACAAATACTGTTTCACATCTGCTTCAAGTCTGAGAACACGCTTAGTGCTTCCCTTGGCCACAGTTACAACACCAAAATCCAAGTCAATATCGGCCCAGTCCAACTCCAAAATCTCTGAAGGTAAGAGCCCCAACTCTAGAATCAGCAGACAAGCCAGCTTACCAACCCCTTCACGCCCCTCATAAAGCGATGAAAGATCCAGTATTTGCAACTTATCCTCCTGAGAAGGTATTGTAACCGTCTCTGATAGTTTGAAAAATTTCTCTAATTCACCCTTTTGATAGAGGTATAGCAAAAATTGATTGACCGCAGAGCGCTTACGCTTTTGTACAGATGGCTTCCATTCCTTCAGTTGGTTTTCATAGAGCTTAAGACTGGTTTGATCAATTTGTCCTGAAATCGACGTTGCAAACTGCTTAAGATCATAAGCATAAGCTTGCTTTGAATTCTCCGAAATGACCTTAGTAGCCAGAAAATCAGTGATCTGAGTTGTCAGTTGTTTTTGGAATGATGATATAGTCATGTGTAAAGTCATGTAAGAGGCTATTAACCGCCTTTAGAATCGATTTTCGTGTGATAATTCCTTTGAAAACACCTTGGCTGTCAACCACAGGAAGGAAAGGATTATTAACTAGCTTATGCATTACCTCATTTAGATTGGCATTATCTTCCACTGTTTCCACGACATCCGATGTCATCGGTCCGATATCACGGTTAACCATCTCCCACTCTTGCAAGTTATGTTCATCTTGATAACGCTTAATATCTGTCAAAGATATGGTCCCAAGATAATGCTTATCCTTAGTCAAAACGGGAACGCGCGAATAACCATTGCTTGTCAAAAGCAAGACCACATGATCAGCGTTGTGACTATCAATAAAAATAGCAACCTGATCTGATGGAATTAAATAATTATCTAAATGAGCCAACAAAAAATCTTCAAATTCTTTAGCAATCATCGTTCAAATTCCTGTGTAAGTTCTGAATAAAGTTCATGGTCACGTGTGTAATATTCCACACGAATTTTTGCACTGTTTATAATCACCTTAGCGTAAAGTTTCTCATGAATAGGACCACGTGGCTGCGAAACAGAACCTGGGTTGATAAACACTGTCTTACCATTTCGCCAAGCTGCTGCCGCATGCAAGTGTCCATAGAGACAAATATCTGCATCCTCTTGTTGCGCCCAAAGATCTAACTTGTCCCAGGTAAAATTAATGCCATAAAGATGACCATGTGTTTGTGCAATAATCACATCACCAAGTTTAACGACCAAACGTTCTGGATAACCTGAATCATAATCACAGTTACCACGAACCACATGGATACCGTCCCAAACAGGATCACTTGATTCTAACTCAGAATCTCCGTTGTGGAAAATAGCATCTACCTTCCCTTGATAACGATTTTTTATATCTACTACAATATCACGTTCTCCATGGGAGTCGCTCATTACGATTATTGTTTGTTCTGCCATGCTGGGAAGACCTCCATAAGTTTCTTAACAGCTTGTCCACGGTGAGATTGTTCATTTTTCTCTTCTGCAGAAAGCTCTGCTGCCGTTTTACCCGTATTACCAACTAAAAAGAGTGGATCATAACCAAAACCATTGTCACCTTTAGGTTCTCGGCCAATATAACCCTTCCAGTCGGCATCAACAACCAAACTATCACGTCCAGGGGCCGCAACAACTAGGGTTGTATGGAAGTTCGCAGTACGTTTGCTATCATCAAGCACCATAGCCAGCTCGTGCAATAATTTAGCATTATTTTCAGCATCCGTAGCATCAGGACCTGCAAAGCGTGCAGACCAAACTCCTGGTAAGCCTCCAAGAACATCTACCTGCAAACCAGAGTCATCTGAAAGGACCATTTTACCAGTTAATTCAGAAATGGTTTCCGCCTTCAAGCGTGCATTTTCTTCAAAGGTCATACCCGTTTCAGCAACTTCAGGAAGGTCTGGATAATCATTAAGATTCTCCACCTTAATGCCTAGTTTTCCAAATAGTTTACGAAATTCCTTGGTTTTTCCTTCATTGCGTGTCGCAATCAATAGGACATCACCAAAGTCTGATTTGTTATCAGAACCAAAGAAATCACTCAAGGCGACACCCTCTCTAGGCACATGCACATAGACAAGCTTATCTCCTTCACTAACTACCAAAGCCCCTTTATGTTGCGTAACAGCTAAGTCACGACCAGTTTCCTCTTTCAAGCAATCCAAAATAAAGGATACCAAGCGAAGGTCTGAAGAATGTTTCGCAATATGTAACTGAAAGCCACTAACAGCCAAAACGTTAGTCAAGGCTTGGAAAAAGTCAACAAATTGCTCATAGGCCTCATCACCACCAAAACAAGTCAAGTGATTGTAGCTTCCAAAACTAGCCAAATACCAGTCTTGTTCGTCTTTATATTCAAAAATTGATTTAGTCATTTTCTAACTCCTTGTCCAAATCGACATGTTGGACAGCAACTTCTTCACCCAGCCATTGTTCTGCGATTTCTTTAAAACCAAGCACACTAGCTGTGGTGTAATATTCTTCCGTCTTGTCTTCGACTTCACGGCTACGATTAATCTCAAAATAATTGAGCAAAACAGAAACATCACGAACTGTTTCAGCTCCGCTATCAATTAGCTTGACACTTGGCCCCATAACATTTTGGATGATAGGACGTAAAAGTGGGTAATGGGTGCAACCCAAAACCAAGGTATCTACCTTACCGACTAAAGGTGCCATGCTTGCATAAACAATCTTTTTAGCCACACTTGAGTTAATTTCATTGGATTCAACAATAGGGGCAAAACGAGGACAAGATAAACTCAAGACATTCATTTGTGGTGCCAAATGCTTAATTTTTTGTTCATAGATGTTAGAGGCAATCGTCATTGGAGTCCCAATGACACCAATATGACCCGATTGGCTAGACTTAATAGCCGCACTAGAACCAGGCAAAACCACACCTAGCACTGGGATATCCAAGGCTCCTTTGATTTCCTCCCAAACTACTGCTGTTGCCGTATTACAGGCAATAACAATCATCTTTACATCTTTGGTCAGAAGGAATTTAACCAACTGCCAGGTATACTCTCTGATTTGTTCTGCTGGTCTAGGACCATACGGTGCCCTAGCAGAGTCACCAATATAAACAATAGACTCGTGAGGCAACTGACGTTTAAGTTCACGTACCACCGTCAGTCCTCCGACACCAGAATCTAAAAATCCTATAGGTCGATTATCCATCTTGCCTCCTTATCCCCTAGGTTACATGTAAAAAGCTGAGATTCACGTCCCAGCTCCCCACCATTATTTTTTCTTTTTCTTGCTATCTGCAAGTGCTTGTTTTTGTTGTTTGATAATTTGGTTATATGTTTGACGCACTTTTGCTTCATTTGGTTTTTGACCCGCAGCTGACATCATGGTACGAACAGCGTCCACATTCAAACGAGGATTTTCAGCCAATTCTTTCTCCATTTGTTTGCGGGCAAAGTAAGCGCCTCCATAAAAACCACCCAAAAGGGCTACAAAAACAAGAATAATCCAAAGGACGGTGTTCATAAATTCATTTCTCCTATAACGTTGATTTACCTTATATTATAGCAAAAATGGCCCCTACTGACAAATAAGACGTTGATTCTTAAAAACGTCTAGAAAAATAGTTTTTTCGTTTAAAATACCGATAAAATGAGACTTTCAGTATTTTTCACTTACAACTGTAAAGGACTTGTAAGATTTCTAGAACAAAAATAGGTTATTATATAGGTTGTGGAATTATTATTATGTTTATATAAAGGGGTTTATTTATGCTCAAGGAAGCAACTATTTCCGAACGAAAAATTGTCAACGCATTTATTGAACTCTTAGAGGAGAGTTCACTCGAACAAATCAGCATCACAGATATCATCAAGAAGGCAAATCTCAGCAGACCGACCTTCTACTACTACTATTCAAATAAGGAAGATTTGGTTGAAACAACCTTCTCAAAGATTTTAGATAAAATCTCAAGTATTCTTCAGGAAGACATGACCTACCAAGAAGGTGTTGTCACTGAAATGCTACGATATCTTAAGGAAAATCAAAAACTCTGTCTCACCTTGATGACACACATTCCAAACATCAATGAGATGATTCGTGAATTCATTATCGAGACTATCCTTAACTCTGATATTGAAAATGTTACAGAGCTCATGGAACAAAGCTATCATATCCCTGCCAAATATTCATTGGAAGTTTATGTTAGCACTATTGTTACCATTTTAACACTATGGCTCAAAGAAGGCTGTATCGAATCCCCTGAGGAGTTAGCCGATATCATTCTTGAAGCTGTCATCATTAAAGTAAAATAAGCTAGAGCCTTTAAGGCCTAGCTTATTTTTTTGTTAAATATCAAAATCAAAACCATCAAGAGTGGCAAAGTAATCATTCATCGTCTCTGCACGACGAATCATACGAGCTGTGCCATCTTCTTGGTAGAGAATTTCTGCAGAACGAAGACGTCCGTTATAGTTGTAACCCATTGAGAAACCATGAGCACCTGTGTCGTGGATAACCAGGGTATCTCCAATACGAGCTTCTGGCAATTCACGGTTCTTAGCAAACTTATCATTATTTTCACAAAGCGAACCTGTCACATCAACTACTTGAATATTACCATCTGGATTAGTCATATTCGTGATGTGATGGTAGGCATCGTACATAGCTGGACGGAGCAAGTTAACCGCAGAAGCATCTACACCAACATAGCGACGATAAGTGTCCTTAATATGAAGAACCTTAGTAACGACAAGGCCATGAGGTGCTGTCATGAAACGCCCAAGCTCAGTGTAAATACTGATATGTCCAAGACCATTCGGAACAAGGATTTCATCAAATTTAGCATGAACCCCTTCACCGATAACGGCAATATCATTTTGTTTATTGGCTGGTGTGTAGTCCACTCCAACACCACCTGATAAGTTGATAAAGTCAAGACTAACACCAAGTTCATTCTTGATTTCTACCGCCAATTCAAACAGTTGAGCAGCCAAGGTTGGGTAATACTCATTCGTTACTGTATTTGACGCTAAGAAAGCATGCAAACCGAATGATTTCACTCCTTTTTCTTTAAGGTAGGCATAACCTTTGAAGAGCTGTTCCTTAGTCATCCCAAATTTTGATTCTTCAGGATGATCCATGATATCAGTACCAAGAGAGAAGACGCCCCCTGGGTTAAAGCGCAAAGAAAGGGTTTCAGGAAGTCCTGCAGCCTCTTCCAAGAAAAAGATATCTTCGTAAGCATCAAGGTTAATTGTCGCATTAATATCACGCGCGTAAACAAACTCTTCAGCACGTGTATCATTAGACGTAAAGCTAATGGCGCTACTATCAAAACCAATTTTCTTACTCATGACAAGCTCTGTATCGGTCGCACAATCGACACCACACCCTTCTTCCTTCAAGATTTTGAGGATTGCTGGATTAGGTGTAGCTTTTACAGCAAAGAATTCTTTAAAACCTGGATTCCACGAAAAGGCTGCATTAACTGCACGCGCTGTTTCACGAATACCTTTTTCATCGTAAAGATGGAAAGGTGTTGGAAATTCTGCAGTGATTTGTTCAAGTTTATCAGCCGTAATAAAAGGTGTTTTTGTCATTTGATTCTCCATTTTTTTACAATAGTAATCCTATTATAGCATAAGAAAAGGCTTGAAACCCAATTTTCTAATAATCTCAAGGCATATTTCATGATACAATAGACCTATAACCTAAATAAAATAATGGGGGATTATTTATGAAAAAATATCTTTACTCTGGGGCTCTTGCTCTAGCAGCCATCTTAACGCTCTCAGCATGTGCCAAGCCAAAACTTGATGCCAAGCTTTCTGTTAACGATATTGTCTATATGTCAGGAAGCGACCTCAAGCTCAAGGACGACCAAACCCTAGTCGAAGTTTCATTCAAACTCGAGAATACTTCGGAAGATATGGAAAATGAGCTCAAAACATCTGCTAAACAATTCTACCTCAAAGATAAAGATGGTAAAAAAGTCACAGCAAGCAAGCTCGATAAGGGCGACCTACCTACTCTCTTCAATAAAAATAAGAACGTAGAGGACGCTACAGATGACTTTGGAAAGCTTGAAGCTGACGACTACAAGACTGTCTCACTCTTTTTCGAAGTTAACAACGACGAAAGCTATAAACTCTATTTTGAATCAAAAGATGAGAAAACAGAGGGACAAACAGTTTCTACTAACCTAAAAGATTTCGATGGTAAAACAACTACCAATGTTAAAAAGGCTATTGACGCTTATTTCAACGCAGTTCTTCTAGGTGGTGAAAGCAAAGACTACAGTAAATTTGTTTCTAACGACTTGGATAAAGCCAAGGGTGAACTTAATCAATATTTCTCAGATAGCCTTCAATACAGCTATGATGATACTGATCATATCAAACCAACCGGTGATGAAATTCCAAAAGTTTTTGGTTGGGTCCAAACTGCTAACCGTGAACGCGGTAGCTACACTGTTGATAACATTATCGTCGCTAAAGATAAGGCAGAGTTTAACGTCAGCATGTCAACTATCAGTATGAAAGCTGCAGACGATGCCTATGGTGCTAATCACCCAAATCTCACAGATGACCTTAAAAACTACCTACAAAGCAATGGTGCCAACGCTGGAAATGTCGACCAACTAACAAGACAATACTACATGGAAACTTACCTACCAAATTCAATCAAAGAAGTAAGCCCATCAGCACCAAAGACAGAAGGAACCAATATCTTTGATAATTACTCAGTCGAGCTTACTAAAAAAGACGACAAGTGGGCCTTCCCAGATAAAGATAGCTATGTCGGAAAATGGGAGTACTATCCTCTCTTCTACGCTTACACAGGTCAGCAAGGGACACTTACAAGAAACTATTAGACATAAAAAAATCAGCCAGGTGGCTGATTTTTTTTTACTAATTACGTCTAGCAAAGAGTCGCAAGATATTCAAGAATAAGTTAATGAAATCCAAGTAAAGACTAAGTGCCATAGAAACTGCCCATCCATCTGTGACCTGACCATTGGCACCGTAGTAAACCTTTTTAATCAACTGGTTATCGTAGGCAATTAAACCAGAGAAAATAAGAATTGATACAATACTAATCACAAAACTCATCATGCTACTTGCAAAGAAAATATTAATTAAGCTAGCCACAATAATCCCAATCAAGGCTGCCATAAGGAACTTAGCCAGGCCTGATAGATCTCGCTTAATACTAACTCCGATAAGGGCCATGATAAAGAAAACGATGGCAGTGCTAAGGAAAGCTTGGAAAACAATGGCTTGCGTGTATTGAACGATGATAAAACTAAGTGTAAATCCATTCAGAGCAGAATAAACCAAAAATAAAGGTAGGGCCGCAGGTGTATTTCTTCGTGCAGCACCGCTAGCCAAAAAGACCAAACCAAACTCTAAAAAGAGGGCTGCCATGTAAACCCAAGAATAATTCATGAGAATATTGACAAAAACATGAGAGAGAGGAAAGAGCATCAGATAAGAAATGACTGCTGAAAGTCCCACTCCCATACCGACAAGGCCATAAATCTTTCCGAAAAAGCGGCTTAAGCCCGCATCACTAGTCGTATAAATTGCATTTGATTCCATAGTTATCTCCTAAAAATAATGAATTATTGGTGGTGGCTTTGTAGGGTCTTACGACGGAAAAACTTACGATTTTTAATTCGGTTTCGTAAGGGTGTCGCCGCTTCTTTAACCGCCCAATACTTATCCACCATGGTAACAATATAAGATTCCTTATACTTCGGCGGTGCAATCGTTGCTCCCCACATATGCTTGAGGATAATATCCTCTTCTTTTTTGTTTAGATTAACAAGCTTCTTGGCATTACGAACAGCAATACGTGGGTGTACCCAAGCATGACTCTTATTAAATTTAGTCACTCGCCAATCATAATAGAAAAAATCATGTAAGAGACCGCCTCGAGCAGTACTCTTGGCATCCCAGCCAAATTTTTTAGCAATCTTATAGCTGGTGTAACTAACATTAACCGAGTGTTCTAAACGTGTCGAATGATGGTGCTGTACAATCCCATCCAATTTTTGAAAACGTGGGTGTGAAATCAAATGTCCCACAACTTCCATGAATTCTTTATCATCTTCTGGTCGTTTCATAATAATACCTCATTAATGTTTCTAATGCTTCTTCATTATACCACTAGTGCTTAAAATTACTTTAAAAGTCAGTTGTTTTCTCCTAAAATCATCCTTGAGACCTAGAGACTAAACATGAGAATTCCTGCTGCAACAGCAACATTTAGACTCTCCGCCTGACCTGGCATGCTAATATGTACGAGTTGATCAGCAGACTCAGCCATATCTTGACTAATTCCTTGACCTTCATTTCCCATCACTAAGGCAAAATTACCATCTGTCTTAACTGCTTTATAGTCAACGGAAACATCTGAGAGAGTCGTTGCCAAAACGGGTACCCCTTGCTTTTTGCAAGCCTCAACCATGTCAAGAATAGGTCCACGATAGATTGGAAGATGGAAATGACTTCCCTGCATGGAACGCAAGGTCTTCTGATTATAAATATCAGCTGATTTATCTGACAAAAAGACTCCGTCATAACCTGCGGCATCTGCTGTGCGAATCATTGTTCCAACATTGCCAGGATCCTGAACATCCTCCAAGAGAAGGTACTTCCCTGAGAGAGATTCTGGCAAGGCTTTAGATTGTTTAGCAACTTCTGCCACAATCCCTTGGGGGGTCTGAGTTTCACAGAGCTCCTTGAGCACCTCCGGACTAACCAACTTCACCTTAGCTATATTAGCCACACGATCAGCCATTTCCTCAAGCACGAAAACTTGAAGAATATCGGCACCACTTGCCTTTGCTTCCTCAAAAAGATGCCATCCTTCTAAAAGATAACTAGTTTTACGGTGCTTGCGCTGCAATAATTTTCTAGCAGACTTAATGCTAGCATTTTGCTTTGATTGAATGATTTCCATACACTCATTATAGCAGAAATTCCTTGATAAATCTTGGACTTGACCGACTTTATAGCAAGGATTATACTAAAGGAAAGAGCTTTCAAAAGGAGGTCATGGACCATGCAAAAAGTACGATTATTAGTCTCAGGAAGAGTCCAAGGTGTTGGTTTTCGTTATTCAACCTATGCTCTGGCACTAGATATTGGAGAAATATACGGTCGGGTTTGGAATAATGACGACGGAACTGTTGAAATCCTAGCTCAGTCAGAAAATCCTGCTAAGTTAGCTAAATTTATTCAAGAAGTTCGAAAAGGACCTTCAAAATGGTCTAAAGTAACCTATGTCGATGTGACCATGGCAAACTTCTCAAATTACAGCGATTTTCGGATGGCTAATTAAGAGGAAGCCCCGTTTTTAGCTTGTTCTCTTCCTTAAAAAAAGGTAAAATAGACAAGTATAACTAAAAAACAAAAGGAATGATATTGTGAATAAAAATCAAAAACGTCTAGCCCTGATGGGGCTTGCTGCCAGCATGCTTTTCTTCCTATCAGGATGTGTGAGTCTTGATAAGTCTGGTAATCCTACTGGTTGGGTCTGGAACCTCCTTGGTCGCCCTATGAGCCACGTCATCACCTACTTCGCTGATAATCTTGGTCTCGGCTTTGGTCTTGGTATTATCTTTGTTACCATCATTGTTCGTTTGATTATCTTGCCACTTGGTCTTCACCAATCTCGTAGCGCAGCCTACCAATCAGCAAAACGTGAGTACCTTGCGCCTATCTTGGAACCAATCAACGAACGCTTGCGTAACGCTGAAACTCAAGAAGAAAAAATGGCTGCCCAGTCTGAACTCATGCAAGCTCAGCGTGAAAACGGTCTAAGCTTGATGGGTGGTGTCGGCTGTCTTCCTCTATTGATTCAGTTCCCATTCTTCTCAGCACTCTACTACGCAGCACGTTACACTCCTGGTGTACTCCAAGATAACTTCCTCTGGTTTAACCTTGGTCACCGTGACTTCCCATTGATTATCATCATCGCAGCTCTTTACTACTTCCAATCTTGGTTGTCTATTCAACAAGTTCCTGAAGAGCAACGTAAACAAATGGCAGCGACGATGTACAGTATGCCAATCATGATGATTTTCTTTGGTATTAGCTCACCTGCAGCCGTAATCCTCTACTGGTTCGTTGGTGGTATCTTCTCTATTATCCAACAGTTGATTACCAACTACATCATCAAACCTCGCTTGAAAGAAAAAGTGGCTGAAGAGTTCAAAAAGAACCCTCCAAAAGCACCTCGTACAACACCAATCAAGCGTAAAGATGTAACACCAAAAAATACTCAAGCAATTGCAAGTAAACCAAAGAAAAACCGTAACGCCGGTAAGCAAAATCGTAAATAAGCTACAAAGCACTCTTGGCAAATACCAAGAGTGCTTTTCTTATAGATTAATTCAGACTAGCCTAACTCCTAATAACGCCGGCAACCAAAAAGGGAGTGCGACAGAACAACTGTTTTGTCTCACTCCCACTAGTTTCAAATATTGGACACCTTAATGCCAACAGTCACTTAGGCTGTTTTTTCTACACTAAGGATTTCTACAGAGTAGCTACCTGCTGGTGATTCGATAGCGACTTTGTCGCCAACTTTCTTACCAATCAAAGCTTGAGCAATTGGGCTTTCATTTGAAATCTTACCTGAGAAGATATCAGCACCGGCTGCACCAACGATATGATAAGTATCTTTGTCGTTTGTACCAACTTCTTGAACAACAACAGTTTTACCAATTGCAACCTCGTCATTAGCAACAGCATCACTATCAACGATTTCTGCATAACGAATTTTTGTTTCAAGAATCTGAATTTGTCCTTCAACAAAGGCTTGCTCGTCTTTGGCTGCTTCATACTCAGAGTTTTCTGAAAGGTCACCATAAGAACGTGCAATCTTAATACGTTCTACAACTTCTGGACGACGGACGAGTTTGTACTCCTCCAATTCCGCTTCAAGTTGTTCTTTCTCTGCTTGTGTCATTACATATGTTTTTTCTGCCATTTTTTTCTCTTTTCTATTTTTTGAGCCGTTGGCTGTATCATCAAAATCACTATTCGTTTGCTTGATTTTAATGAGCCAATCAGACTATTTATCTTTTAGTTTGCTGTTAATGTAAGTTTCAACGTTATGCTGATGCTCTTCATAGCTTTCAGCAAAATAGACATTACCAGTGGTTACATCTGCCACAAAGTACATGTACTTGGTAGATGATGGATTGATAACCGCTTCAATCGCAGACAGACTAGGACTATCCACAGGACCTGGCATCAACCCCTTATGAACATAATCATTATAAGGGGAGTCAATGTTTGTGTCAATAGTTGCATCTTCTTTCAAGGTCGTTTCCTGACCAAGTTTTCCAAGAGCATAAAGAACTGCGATATTACTTTGTAGAGCCATGTCTGAGTTTAGACGATTATAGAAGACGCTAGCAATATTTTTACGGTCGTCATCTGTAGCTCCTTCTTTTTCAACGAGAGAAGCTAGGGTCAAAATCTCATTAACATTATGTCCACTAGATGAAATCGTCGCATAGTAAGGTGATAGGTAGGTGTCCATCGTTGACAACATTTCCTCTGCCAAAGATTCCACCGTTGTATCATCATGAATGTTATAAGTCGCTGGGAACAGATAACCCTCTAGGACATACTTAGCATCCGTAGAATTCGGAAGGTTTGCCAACAAGGTTGGGTACTTCGCTTTCATCTTAGTAATGAAAGCATCATCCTTCATTAATTTCAAGAAATCTTTCGCCTTAAGTCCAGTTGATGATTTTTTGCCTTTTTTAGCTGAAGAATTAACTTCAACTGCCTTGGCAATTTGATCGATGGTATATCCTTCTTTGACCAAGACCGTACCAAGAGATGGCTCCTGAGGTTTATCACTTCCTTTTTTCTGAAGTGCCTCAATAATTTCATCCATGGTCATGCTAGCCTGAAGGTTGTAATAACCACTTTTCAGATTTGAGATGTTCTTAAACTTGGTATAGTAATTAAAGACCTTACCAGACTTAATAACACCAGCTGATTCCAAGAGTTGTCCGATATAACTGCTACCTGAATTTTCGGGAATTTCAACACTAACAAACTTAGTTGAATTAACATCTTTTGCGCCAACAGCATCACTAACATAGCGATAACCAAAGAATGTAGCTACTGACAAGATAAGTAGCAAGAAGATAATAATGTTTCTTGCAATTTTACCAGCACGACGGTTATTTTTATTGCGTTTGTGATTTCGGTTAGAACGTGAAATCGGCTCTTCGTCGACAATATCAGCCTGTTTAACATCTTTTGGCGAAGACTTTTTCTTCTTCACTTTCTTGCCTTTCTTTTTCTTAGGTTTTCCAGAGGGTTCTAGAGAAATACTCTCATCATCCTCATTACCATCAGCTACTAGCTCTGATTGAACCTTTTCTTGCGAAGCTTGGTCACTTGTTGCATGATGTTCCTGCAAGAATGCTTCTTTTTGACGTTCTGAGGTCAATTTGGCCTCCAATTCTTTAGGGTCTGTATAAATAGCTTCGTTAGACTTAGCTTCAATGAGCTCCTTAGCCACATCTGCAGGAATATACTCCTCTTCAGATGCTTCGTTAAGACTAGTCTCCCAAACTGGACGTTTAAAACGGCGTTTCGACGTTTCAGTCTCCTGAGGAATATTTACCTTTTTCGCCTCCTCAATTGGCTCTTTAGGAATAGACGCTAGGTTTGAATGAGCATCAGATGCTAAAGACTCCGCTTGAGAATCTGAAAACAAGCCAAGACTATCTTGTTGAGAATCTCGGGCTGTCTCAGAAGTCATAGATTTAGCAAAGACACTGTGAGAAACAGAATGTGAACTAAAATCTTGGTTACTTACTTTATTAGACGCTGAATCACTACGAGTTGTAGCGCTCTCAGCTGACGTTGAAAGTGGTGTCTCGGGCATAGTTGCACTTTTATTATGCTCCTCCTCACGAAGAGAACGGAGCCGTGTCGCTTCTTGTAAGTCTCGGAGAATCTGATTTTTGAAGCTTAGGCTATCTTCAGCAGATTCTGAGTGTTCATTAAACTTGTCCGTCAAGGCATACCTCCTCTATAGTAACAAACGCCATTATATCTTAAAAAGTCAGTTAATGCAAATCAATTGGTCCTTTGTCACAGTAACGTAACACTGAAATCAATGGGTTTCTGGGTTCTCCCAGACCATATTATACCAAGAGCTTCCACCATGATTTGATTCTGATTCTCCCTCATCAGTGAAACCATTCATCTCATAGTAGGCAATCAGGTAATCATGGCAAGTCAAGCTAATACCTTGGCGTTTTTGAGCAATAGCCAGATCTTTAAGCGCAGCAATCAAAGCTGTCCCAATACCTTGCCCTTTAAAGTCTTTGGAGATAGACAAACTAGTCACTGCAATAAAGCCTCCCTGACTAGCATTAGGAGCCACTTTATGGAACAGGTCATCTGTGAGATAACGTTCCGCAATCACAGGTCCTTCGATGTAACCTGCTACAACGCCATCAATTTCAGCAATTAGAAAGGTATCACAAATCGTCTCTAAACGCTCTGCAATAGCCTCGGGAGTTGCAGCCTCTTCAGGCGAAAAATTTTCTTGTTCGATACGAACAACATCAGCCCAATCATCCTCTCGAGCATGTCGAATAAGCATATCAAATTCCTTTCTATTAAGAGAAAGAGCTGAGCGAAATCGCTACAGCCCTTAATCTATTACATATGTGTTTGCAAGCTTGCTAGGAGCTCTTCAAACGAGCGTTCGTAAAGTTGGATGTCCCCAGCTCCCATAAAGACATAAACAGCATTGTCATGGTCAAGGAGAGGTGAGACATTTTCAACTGTAACCACTTTGGCAGGTTTATTGATCTTAGCAGCAAGATCTTCAACCTTAACATCACCATGGTCAACCTCACGCGCTGAACCGTAAATTTGTGCCAAATAAACAGCATCTGCTTCGTTCAAAGCTTCAGCAAATTCATCAAGAAGGGCGATGGTACGTGTGAAGGTATGTGGTTGGAAAATAGCAACAATCTCTTTAGATGGGTACTTTTGACGTGCTGCATCAAGCGTTGCAATAATTTCAGTTGGATGGTGGGCAAAGTCATCGATGACAACAGTACCACTGATAATTTTCTCTGTGAAACGGCGTTTAACACCTGAGAAAGTTTTAAGGTGTTCCGCAACCAAATCCATGTCGAAACCAGCTACATAGAGGTTCCCAATAACCGCAGTTGCATTCAAGATATTGTGACGACCATAGGCTGGCACATGGAATTCTCCAAGGATTTGTCCATCATGTTTCACCTTGAAATTAGATCCTGTCGTTGTACGCACAATGTCTGTTGCTATAAAGTCATCATTTTCTTCGAAACCATAGTAATAGATTGGCGCATTGGCTGTAATCTTACGAAGGTGTGGATCCTCACCGTAAACAAAGAGTCCTTTTTGCACTTGCTTAGCATAGTCATCAAAGGCAGAGAACACATCATCGATACTTGTAAAATAATCGGGATGGTCAAAGTCAATGTTAGTGATGATTGAGTATGCTGGGTGGTATGGCATGAAATGACGTTCATATTCATCAGACTCAAAGACAAAGTATTGTGCATTAGCAGAACCTCGTCCAGTTCCATCACCGATTAGGTATGACGTGTCGGTGATATTTTTCATAACATGTGACAAGAGACCTGTTGTAGAAGTCTTACCATGTGCACCTGCCACACCAAAGCTAGTGAATTGATCCATGAAGTGACCCAAGAACTCGTGATAACGCTTAAAGCTGTAGCCATTTTTAATTGCATAAGCAACTTCAACGTTGTTATCTTCACGAAAGGCATTTCCAGCAATCAATTCAACATCTTCTGTGATGTTTTTTTCATCGAAAGGAAGAATAGGGATACCTGCTTGCTCAAGACCACGTTGAGTGAAGTAATATTTTTCCACATCTGAACCTTGAACCTTGTGTCCCATTTGGTGGAGCATCAAAGCCAAAGCTGACATACCAGATCCTTTAATTCCAATAAAATGATAAGTTTTTGACATAGTTTCTCCTTACAATCGCACTGCGATTAGTTTGCGTCTTCTAAATGCGTCAAATTTAATTCTTGAGCAACTCGGTGTTCACGGTAAGTTTGACGTTCTGGGTAATTATAAACCTGGCTACGTTTCAAGAAGTCATAGCTATTTTTCTTGACGTTCTTACGAGATGGGTTACTAGGCTGTTGATAGGTTGGAGCCACTTCTGCCAAGATGTAAGAATCTTGTTGCAGACGATTTGCCAAGTGATGGATCTTTGAGTGCTTCCCATTAGGTGCTAAAGTTCGCTTGATAGCACTTACAGGAGCTCCCAAGATAGAGGCTGTCACTGGTCCTTTATCCGTTGTTACAGCAGCTGGCTCAACAGTGGCCTCAAAGCTTGGTTTGGCTTCCACCTTAGGCTTAGCAGTCAATTGACGGCTATTAGTATGTTTGGTTTGTTGAACTTCTTGGCGGAGGAATTTTTGGCGTTTCTCACGTACATCACGCTTAGCCTTTTCACGGGCTTCCTCAGCATAAGTCATGCCAGCTTCTTGTGTCTCCACTCGTTTTGGAGCCTTCTTACGATTGCTAGGCTTAGCTGACAAGAAATCATAGTTCGGCAACAAATCATTGTAGTCCTTATCTTGGTAAGGGCTACGGATATTTGTGATTAAATCTTCATTTTCGTATAGGCGCATAGAGACCGGTTCTTGCAAGCAAGGTTCCCCGTCTGGAATCAGCGGAAATTGTCGTCTTTGGCGATGCATAAAAGACTTCCTTTCATTTTCGAGATGATGCGTATCTTAATATAAATAATCGGGAATGGGAAGATACGTCTTGCAATATTCTATTATAGCCTAATTCAAAAGATTTGCCTAGTAGCATTTTTACCTCTTAGTATTTCAATATCAAATATAACAAATTAAGATATTGCAATACCAAGAATTTCTTTAATATCCTCAACGGTCATGCTGGCACGGCTTTCATTGCCATCCAAGACGGTTGTTACCAGGTTTTTCTTGCCTTCTTGAAGCTCAAGAATTTTCTCTTCGATAGTCCCTCTTGTAATCAAACGGTAAACTTCGACATTTTGTTCCTGACCTATACGGTGAGCACGACTAATAGCCTGCATTTCTACCGCTGGATTCCACCAAAGGTCAATCAGAATTACCGTATCAGCACCAGTTAGATTCAGTCCCACTCCTCCTGCTTTCAGAGAAATCAAAAAGGCATCTCGACTTCCTTGATTGAAGGCTCTGGTCATCTCTTGACGACTATCAGATGGCGTTGACCCTGTTAGCTTATATGAGGAAATCCCTAATTCTTGTAAGAGCCCCTCTGTAATATCTAACATCCCACGAAATTGTGAAAAGATAAGGACACGATGGTCTGATTCCTTAATTTGGCTAAGCAACTCTCTAAGGCTATCTAATTTGCCACTATCTCCCGCATAGTCCATAAAGAGAGCTGGGGTATCACAGATTTGTCGTAAGCGGGTAATCCCTGACAAGATTTCCACCTTACGACGGTTGATTTCCTGATCACTTGCTGAAATTAATCCTTGTTGCATCTGTTGCAATTGTGCTAAATAGATAGCCTTTTGAGCATCTGACAATTCACTTTGGTGAGTGATTTCAATCAAATCTGGGAGATCAGGAAGGACCTCTTCTTTTTTACGTCTTAGAATAAAGGGAGAAATATACCTAGCCACTTCCTTAGGTGTTAACTTAAGAAACGTTTTCTTAGCTGGTAAAAGTCCTGGTAGAATAATCTGGAAAATAGACCAAATCTCCAACAAATGATTTTCAATAGGCGTTCCAGATAGTGCTAAGCAATGTGGAACAGAAAAATCACGTAGATATTGGGCAATCTTTGTCTGTGTATTCTTCATGACCTGAGCCTCATCGAGAATGAGATAGTCATATTTGCCAGCCTTGTAGGCATCAAAATCCTGACGGAAGGAAGCGTAGCTTGTAATAATAATCTGGTGGTCTTCGGCAATGATGTCATCACGTTTTGGCTTGAGTCCATAAGAAACCGCTACATCTAACTGAGGGGCAAACTTTTTAAACTCATCCTGCCAATTGTAAATCAGGCTTGAGGGTGACAAAACCAAAACTCGTTGTCCTTCTTCTAAATGTGCAGAGAGGTAGGCAATAGTTTGCAAGGTTTTCCCCAACCCCATATCATCGGCCAAGATACCGCCAAAACCATAGTGATGCAACATAGATAACCACTGAACACCTTTTTCCTGGTAGGGACGAAGGCCAGCTTCTACCTTATAGATTGGCAAATCAAAGGTCTCCGGCTTACTCAAATGTTGCGTTAAGAGTTGGAAATCTTTTGAAAAACGAACAGAATCACTTTCTGAAAGAGCATCCATCAATTGATAGGCAGTTAATTGATTGAGTTCTAGGTGACCTTTTCCTGAGTAACGAGCTCTCAGAGTTTTGAGACTCTCACTAATACGATGCGTCGCTTCGTCAAAAACAATCAACTGACCACTACGATTGATAAAATAGGGCGAGCTTTCCATCAAGGCTGCTAAAGCATGATCCACATCTTCGTCGTCAAGACTCGAAAAATCAAAGGAAATATCTAATAAATTTCCCTGACGCTCTACCTGAACCTGTGGACTCTGCTCAACCCGTAAGTCACGTAACTCCTGGCCAATCAGAACCGTTCCTGCATTTTCAAAATCTGATAGAGTATTTGTAAAGAAATCATAGAGCTCTTGACTGCTACTTAATCGTTTAGATGACTGAAAATCAGGGGTGAATCCATGCTTAGACATCAAACGAAAAACAGCCTGCTCATGACGATAGTTACTAGTAAATCCTAAATGACTCAACTCTTGGCGATCATGTACCAAGAAACCATCAAAATCAAAGGCTAATGTAAGAATAATCTCACTGTCACCTTTCAGATCAAAGCGAAATCTCGGTGTGAAATCCTTGATATTAAAAGCTTTTGGTGCCTTAACCGGCCCCATAGTCCTAAAATCAAAAAGACTAGCAGCCAAGATGGCTTGTTCATCGAGATTAAAGCTGACGTGCTTATTCAAATCACTTCCGATTGGAAGAGAGCGTAAGCCAACCAAAAGTTTTTGTTGTTTTCGATTCAGACGATAAAAAACACCTTGATAAAAGAGAATACGATTATTAAAAAAGGCCTGACTATTCTTCTCAGCGACAGTCAATTCAATCATCTTGGGCTCGACACAAATATCAAACGAGAAGAGCTGAGCATCAGCAGTCAAATCCTCGACCAAAAGTTGGCGATATTCGGTTCCTTCCCATTCAAACCTAAAGCCATCCAAATCTTGCATCCGTCTCAAACCTTCCTCAAAAAAACCGTAAGGGAGACAAAGGTGTCGTGCATTATTCGGTAAAATAAAGTCTAAATTAGTCTTGGCTTCATCTGGAATCATCCGTCCTAGGAAGTTTAAAAATGCCTGTGAAGCCTGGTCAAATTGAATAAGCGATAGGGGTTCATAGTAGTTCTTACCTATCTGATAATAACCCTCAGCCTCTACAAGTTTGAGAAAGGCAGGAATATCTCGAATAACATAAGAACGTTCATCTGGTAAGCGACGTAAACGTATACTCCACCAAATCTCTGAACCAAAAGTAGATTCCTCTCCCTCTACCGTCAAGCTATATCTAACGGTATCATCTTCATTCAGGGAAAGACCTTCTAAAAATAAACCACCAAAAGAGTGACCTCGCTCTTGGCCTTGAGAGGACTCTTGTTCCTCTTCCAGTTCTGCCAAGAGGCGCTGGCCTTCTTTATCATTTTTTAGATAATACTCAACCGCTGCCAAATGGGGACAATAGCCTTTTTGAGCGAAATAATCACAGTCACACGTGATTTCAGAATCATTGAGTGCATAAATTAAATGATGTTGGTCAACTGTTGTATCCAACTGAGTTTCTGAGACCTGATGAATGGTAATGAGATCCTTTTCAAAAAGTTCAATACCCTCATTACGGACTCTACCCGGCATCAATTTTGCCATAGTATTCACCCCTATCTTATCCCTCTATTATAGCACAAAATCCTTATAAACTAGGCCTTCACCAAGATAAAACAAAAAACACTCCCTAGGGAGTGTCGCAGATTATTATTAATAATCAAGTTTATCTGAGTGACCTGAACCATTACCAACATAGTAACCTGTCTTACAGTTGATACTGAAGAGGTAAGTTCCATCTGGAAGGTACAAGTTGTAGTAACCATTACCATTGATGATGTTAACTGGCTCAAGGATGAAGTTATCTCCTGAGAAGTAACCACGTGAGTGTGATTCATTTATGATCTTATCAAGAACACCATCAGCCCAAGTCCAAGCTGGGTTACTTGTATCTGCTACTACATTTGCATTATAAGGCACACGTGAGCGGTCACGTTGAAGGATTGATGGGTTATAATTTGTGATTCCGCGTGTTACAACTGTTGAAGCTGCAGCTGAGCCACCAGTAGTTCCTCCAGTCGCACCAGCTGAACCTGTTGAACCTGCTGAGTTAGCTGCTCCATTTTGCGCTCCAGATGTATTTGACGTAGCCGCACCACCACCAGTAGAAGCTGCTCCAGACGTGTTATCACCTGAAGGTGCAGCAGGACTAGCAGTATTGGCGCTATCAGCAGCTGTCGCTGCAGATGTTGCGCTCGCAGCCTTAGCTTTTTCTTCAAGCTGAGTCTTACCACCCTTAATCGCTTCTTGGATAGTGCTATCAAGACTCGCATTCCCAGTTGTTGTTACGCTTTCTGGAAGATTATTAAAGTTAGCATCTGATTTAACAGCGATAGAGGCATTATAGCTACCATCTACAAGAGCATCTGACTCAAACTGACTGTTAATCTTTTGTACAGCTTCAATTTGTTTCTTCAAGTTATCATATTTTTTCTTAGCTGCATCATAATACTTGGTTTTCTCCAATTTCTTGAGCAGTTTTTCCAAATCTGATAGCTTACCAAATTGATCATTAGCGAGTTTTGTTTGCTCGTCATCTGTGAAGAAATTCTTATACATTTCTTCGAAGGCCTTATTATCAGCAGCTGCCGTGTCCTTGCTTGATGATGACGTCACTGCTGAAGAAGCTGTGCTTGTTGTTTTTGCCGATTGGCTATGTGTTCCTTTATAAAGAGCATAGCTACCACCAATAATAGCTAAAGCAAGAACTGCTAGAGCACCGATAACAACACCTTTACGACGGTAAACTGGAATGTCACCATCAAAGGCACTCTTATGCGATGGTGAAATAGACTCTGAAGAGATTCTGTCTTCTGCAGATGGGCGATTAACTGTCATAGACACTGTTGGTGTTGTCTCTTCTTCGTCAGCTTTTGCTCCAGTTACGCCTGCCACTGTTGATGCAATAGCCGCCAAATCGATAGTGTCTGAGATAGCAACATCATCCAACAATGGTTTTGAAGCTTGCGGCTCAGTATCGTCAACATTGGCAACAACAGGATTTTGTGGTTCTGGATCATCGATGTTAGCAATCAAAGGATTGTTATCATCAATATTATCTACCAATGCATCGTTATAGGCTGGCGTTGGCTGATTAGTTGAAGTAGCTGAATCTGCAAGTGCATCACCAAGGTCAAATTTTTCTGTTTCTGACGTGATGAAACGATCAGCATTCGTTGATGTAATGATAACTTCAGAACTTTGACTTTCTGGTTCTGCAATAACCTCAGGTTCAACAGGAGCATTTGGCAACTGCTTGTCAATATGAGATTGAGTTTCATCAGCCTTGTTATCTGTAGCACCAAAACCAAATGTGACTGGTGTTACTTCTTCAGTAGCTGCTGTTGAGTTGATTGACTCATTAGCCATTGATTGACCAATCAAACCTGAATCTGCAAACTCCTGACGTTGCTTTTGAATAAAAGCATCCAAAGGTGATGTGTCGCCATCAGCTTCAATTTTCTTTGAAAATTTTTGTGAGGCAACTTCTTCGCGGTGTTGCTTGATATACTTATCCAAAATGCTATCTGTTTCTGTTACACCAGCATTAATCTCAGCTTCTTTGCGGACAGCCTCACCGACTGTCATTTCCTTGGCATCTTGGAAATCTAGCTCTTGGCTACCTTCATAGCCATTTTGTGTTTTATCTTCTGACACGTTTAATTTACCTTTCTAGCCTCAGAACGGCGAACACGCTCACCAAAATATTGATACAAATCAACACGGAGGGTCCCGTTATAAAGCTTACGTTTTTTATCGGCTTTCATACCGTATTTGCTTTCAAATTGTTCATCGCTGGTCAAGATAAACTTGCTCCAAGTTTTAAGTGGCGCAAAAGTTTGACCCATTTCATTATACAAGATATCCACAGCCTTGTCATCCAACAAACGCTCACCATAAGGAGGGTTTGAAATAATGACACCATTGATTTTATCTGTTTTCAGGTCCTGTAAACGCATTTGTTTCAATTTAATAACATCTTCAAGACCTGCCTCACGAGCATTGGCTTTTGCAATCTCAACCATACGGCCATCAATATCACAACCCATAATGTCTAACTCAACATCATAGTTTGCCTTGCTATCTGCTTCATCACGTACCAACTGTACTAAATCTTTATCCACCCAATTCCATGCTTCAAAGGCAAAATCACGATTAAATCCTGGCGCAATGTTCATACCAATCATTGCAGCCTCAATACAGAAGGTCCCTGAACCACAAGTCGGGTCAATCAACGGTTTATCCGGATACCAATTACTAAGTTCAAGGATAGCAGCCGCCATATTTTCCTTAATAGGTGCCCCACCTTTATCCGTACGGTAGCCACGCTTAAAGAGACTAGCACCAGTGGTATCAATCAAAACCGTAGCCTTATCCTTTAAAATAGAGACTTCAATCTTAAATTCTGCACCTGTTTCTTGAAGAGGCACTCCTTCTGGACGGTGGAAATACTTCTGCAATTTCTTAACGACAGCTTTTTTGGAAATCGCCTGAACAGATGGCTCATTATGAAGCTTTGATTTCACACATTTAGCTTTAGAAATTGGGAACTTTGCACCTAGCGGAAGATAATTTTCCCAGTCTAAGGCAAAAACTCCCTGAAAGAGTTCCTCAAAGGTACGTGCTGGAAATTCTCCCACTACAATCTTGATACGGTCTGCTGCTCTCAACCAAAGGTTAGTTTCAGCTATTGCACGAACATCGCCTTGGAAACGCACCTTACCATTTTCAACCTGAGTGTCATAACCTAACTCACGCAATTCACGTCCAACCACAGCCTCAAGACCTGCTGCAGCAGTTGCTACTAATGTAAATGTTTCTTTCATTTTCATCCTTTTATCTCATTGTTACGAGTACAAACGTTCTTAACCTATGGCCTATTACTCAACGTCCCTTTATATAGTTAAAAAAGAGAGAATTCTTGCTAAAAGAAGGCTGAGACATGTGTCCCAGCCTCACCTATATGCAATTTTCTATAAGCCATGTTTTGTTCCAGAAGTGACTAGGTACCACTTCCTTCGATAATCATCTGTCTACTGCAAAGCAGTCAGGATGGTCCGTTCGTTTCCAGCCATCCCATGCCCCTACCAAAGTTTGGGTTGCTAGCTTGAGGGGTTTACCGCGTTCCACTTTTTAGGTTTCCCTAAAAACTCCGTCACTGTGGCACTTTCAGAGCTACTAAAACCTATCCGAAGACTTAGCCAGTTCACTCGCCGTAACTTGAAAATCAAGTCCCTAGGCTTATTAATTCACCTAGCACAAACACTACTGGCATCACAGCCAGTGCTAGCATGGACTTTCCTCATGGAAGACTAGCAACCATGCGATTATCCAAAAATTGCACAAACCAGTTTTATTCGACGATTTGTTTTCCAAAGACCTCTTTTTCCAAACGACTGATACGTTTTAAGATATCATAGTTTGAAGCCGAAGCAACATTGGCATTCGCACGTGATGGCTCACTTGTCGCGCTTGCGTATGCTGGGCGACTTGCAGGAGCTGAAGAAGTTTTAGCCTTAAGTTTTGCATTTTCTTCTTGCAATTCCTTAACTAGAGCAATATAGACACCGTAATCTTTGATTACATCATCTAAAAACTCATCAACTTCTTTTTTATCGTATCCACGCATGCTTGTTTTAAATTCTTGTTCGTAGATTTTCTTGGGCGTTAAATTAATCTTAGCCATTTTTATTCTCCAATACTTGTCTTATCTAACTTACTAATACTTTACTGTCTAATATTTTTATGATACAGAAAAAAAGATAAAAATGCAAGTTTAAAACTCAATTATATCCTATTCCGACATGACCTCATTGAGGTCATCAAAAGTCAGTCGAGATACGGGATAATCCCTTGCTTCTATCATCATACCGTAAAAATATTTCAGATTTGTTTCATTTTCAGGTTCATAAAATAAATAAGCCTGATCTGTATTCTCAATGAGAAACTGATTAAATTGTTTAAACTGTGCTGGAGATTGGTAAGCGGGGAAGCTATACTTGACAAAATCAACCTGCTTAAAGGCTGCTAGTTTTGTCTGATTCGCTTCATTCCAATTCTGACCATGCGTTTCAAAAGGAAAGAGTGTCGCTAACTTCAAAGGATAGTCTTTCTGAAGTTCTTTGGCCACCTCTAGTGCCCAAAATTCAAAACCGAGGTTGCCGGTAAAAATCATCCAATCCACACCGTCATCCAAGAAACGCTTAAAATCACGTTTGATTGCTTTCTTGATAATGGTTACTTTAGGGTCCTTGTCTTTAAAAATACCAAGTTCAAAGCTCTTATAACCAGTTACCAGTAGTGATGTCATTTATTGTTTTCCTCGTTCATTTTATGGTATAATAAAATAGTCTTTATGCATATCTTATAAAGAAGAAGGGAAAGAAATGGTAAACTATCCCCATCAGATATCTCGTAAGATAGCACAAGTACGTCCTAAAAAATCAAATAGAGTTGACTTTGCCAATCGGGGGATGAGCTTTGAATCTGCTATTAACGCGACTAATGATTACTATTTGTCGCGTGGTTTAGCCGTTATTCATAAAAAACCCACTCCTGTTCAAATTGTCAAAGTCGATTATCCCAAACGCTCACGAGCAAAGATTGTAGAAGCTTACTTTAGACAAGCCTCTACTACCGACTACTCTGGTGTTTACAAAGGATACTACATTGATTTTGAAGCCAAAGAGACACGACAAAAGACATCCATGCCTATGAAAAACTTTCATGCGCATCAAATTGAGCACATGTCTCAGGTCATCAGTCAAGATGGGATCTGCTTCGTGCTACTTCACTTCTCGACGCTTAAGGAAACCTACCTTCTGCCTGCCAAAGACTTAATCGCTTTTTATCAAATTGATAAAGGGACGAAATCAATGCCTCTTGATTATATCAAAAAAAGAGGCTATGCAATTGCAGAAGCAGCTTATCCTCAAGTTCCTTATTTAGAAATCATTGAAAAATTATTAGGTGGTAACACATAATGGCTAAATTTAATTTCAGCAACTTTAAAGAATCACTTAACGGTTTGACTAAACGTGCTAAAAACATCAAGGTCAAGCGTTCAGATTCTTCTCGCTATAGCAAAGGAAAACGCTCTGCCGCTTCAGACCAAAGTTTGGGCTGGCGTATTGCAAAATACGGATTTATTGGACTGCTCACTTTCTTTGTAGTCTGTGTCATCGCTGGTGGTAGCCTCTTTGCCTACTATGTTAGCAGTGTCCCTAAACTTACCGAGAACAAACTGCAATCAACAAACTCAAGTAAGATTTACGACGCTAACGGTAGTCTTATTGCCGACTTGGGAGCTGAGAAGCGTGAGAGTGCATCAACAGATGAAATTCCAACAACTCTAGTTAATGCCATCACCTCTATCGAGGATAAACGTTTCTTCACACACCGTGGGATTGACGTCTACCGTATCATGGGGGCAGCTGTTAACAACCTTCGTCGTAGCAGCACCCAAGGGGGGTCTACACTCGACCAACAGTTGATTAAGTTGGCTTACTTCTCAACTAACACTTCTGACCAAACCCTTAAACGTAAGTCGCAAGAAATCTGGTTGTCACTCCAAATGGAGCGTCAATTTACTAAACAAGAAATCTTGACCTTCTATATTAATAAGGTTTATATGGGTAATGGTTACTACGGTATGAAGACTGCAGCTAAATCTTACTTTGGTAAGGACTTGAGCGACCTCTCTGTTGCCCAAGCAGCTCTTCTTGCTGGTATTCCACAAGCACCAACACAATATGACCCTTATGCTAATCCAGATGCTGCCAAAGAGCGTCGTAATACTGTTCTTAGTGAAATGTATGAAGACAAAAACATTTCCAAAGAAGAGTACGAGCAAGCTAAAGCAACTGATGTATCAGATGGCCTTCTTCCACTTACGAAGAAAGCTAGCTATGAGCCATACTTAGATAACTACATTAAACAAGTTATTGAACAAGTATCTACTGATGCCAATGCTGATATCTACTCAGCAGGTCTCGACGTCTACACTAACCTTAATCCAGATATTCAAAAATATATCTGGAACGTCTATAATACTAACGACTATGTATACTATCCAAACGATAGTCTCCAAGTTGCTTCTACTATTATTGATGTTACTAATGGTCGTGTCGTTGCCCAATTGGGATCACGTCACCAAGACGAAAACGTTGCACTTGGTACCAACCAAGCTGTTCAAACAGACCGTGACTGGGGTTCTACAATGAAACCAATCACTGACTATGCTCCTGCTATTGAAAAAGGTGTTTATACAAACACTGGTACGACTGTTTACGATAATCCTTACAATTTCCCAGGTTCTTCAACACCAGTTTACAACTGGGACCGTAAGTATTACGGAAGCATTTCATTGACTTATGCGCTTCAACAATCACGTAACGTTACAGCCGTTAAAGCTCTTCAAGCTGCTGGTTTGGAATATGCTCAATCCTTCTTGAAAGATTTGGGTATCGAGTATCCAGAAATGTACTACTCAAATGCCATCTCATCTTCAACATCATCATCAGATTCTAAGTATGGTGCATCAAGTGAGAAGATGGCAGCAGCTTATGCAGCCTTTGCAAATGGTGGTACTTACTATAAACCTTCTTACATTAAATCAATCAAGTTTGAAGACGGTTCAACTAAATCATTTGATTCTAAAGGTGTCGAAGCTATGTCACCACAAACAGCCTACATGATGTCAAGTATGTTGAAACAAGTATTGACAGGTGGTACAGCAACTGAAGCTTATGTTCCTGGTACAATCAATGCTGGTAAGACTGGTACATCTAACTACGGTGACGATGAGTACTATAAAGTACAAAAAGAAAGTGGTGTCTATGCTGACCTTATGGTTCCGGATGAAACTTTCGTTGGTTACAATACTAAGTATGCAATGGCGATTTGGACAGGTTACAAGAACCGTAAAACACCACTTTATGGTTCAGACCTTGATATCGCTAAACAAATCTATGGTGTAACAAGTAGCTACCTTAACCAGATGTATGGTGCGGGTTCTGAAGATTTCGATATGCCTAGCGGTGTTTATAATAATGGTAGCTATGTCTTCCTTACTGGTTCTTCAACATCAAATGTTTACACAGGATCACTTGGAACATCTAGCTCATCATCAAGTTTAGACTCAAGCCAAAGCAGTGACTCATCAAGTTCACAAGATAGTCAACAGTACGGTCCTGATGCTTCAACAAATCCATCGACATCGGCCTCTAATGGCTCTGAACATTCAAATTCAAACACTGCTACAGCAGAAGAATAAGAAATAAAAAGGGTTATCCGAATGGATAACTCTTTTTTTTACCGATAAATTTTAAAGAAGTTATGAAAAACCACTGGCATCATTTTCCAGTGGTTTCATATATTATCTTATTTTGAAGCAAGGGCTCCCATTGGATCCCAAGGAGCAAGTACTTGTGGCTCTGCTTCATAGGCTGCTAATTCTTCAGCTGTGAGGAAGTCTTTACGAACAACGATTTGATAAGTGTATTCATCCATCCAGGCATCAGAAGCGACAAAGTAACCTTTTTGTCCGACCTTGTCTCCCCAAGAGTTTTCAACCTTCCATTTATCAGGTTTGCCATCGGTATCCAAATCAACCCCAGTCAAAACCATGGCGTGAGTCATGAGAGATTCACTGTAGTCCAAACGTCCTGCCTTGTCTTGAGTCAAGTTAATATCCATGCTAGCTGTAAAATCGTAAACATTAGTTGCAAGAATACCTTTTTGGCGGTCTGAAACTTGACCAACATCTGAACCAAACCAAACAGTCTCTCCAGCCTTCATCTGTGCAATGGCAAGCTCTTTGAAACGATCCATTGGGAGGTTAATATAACGCACACTTGGCGCACCTACAACATTACCCAACATCTCAACAGTATAAGATTTTCCGTAAGGTTTATCAGCTGTTGGAGCGTTGATAACTGACACATAATCACTGAGTTTAAGACCCACATATTTTTCAAAGAAAGCTTGTGGTGTGATATTTTTCTCAGATTGGTAGTTGTCATCTTTATCTCGGTAGGCAAAATCAAACTGACGTGGTGGTAAGCCAAGAGTCATGGCAAGATAGTTGAAGATTTCTTGAAGAAGCTCTTCCTTCTTAGCTTGAACAGCAGCTTGATCAGCACCACCAGCAATCAAATCACGCAAGATTTGAGCATCTTGACGAAGAAGCTTATTGAGGTATTGATTAAGCTCACGACTATTGCTTGAAGCTACAGATTCTGGATAAACTGATTTTGGCACAACACCATATTTTTCAAAAAGTGATACGACCATATCCCATTGTCCACCATCTTGTTGTGGGGTATCCAAAAGGAATTTAACCTTACGACTGCCAATCTCTTGATCTGCCGTAGCAATGATTTGCTCCAAGAACCAGTTTGATTTTTCATACTTGTCCCAGAAGAAGGTGTGGGCTTGAGAAAGCTCAAAACTTTCCAATTTAAAGTCTGTGATTAATTTATGACGGAAAGTATTTAGTGCCGCAAACATCCAGCAACGTCCTGAAGCTTTTTGGTTAGACACCTCATCTTTAGTCAAATCGATTGAGAAAACATGGTCATTTTCAACTTCTGATTGACGTGTTTCGATGGATTTGAGCAAGCCATTGTGAGTTACAGCATTTTCGATAGCACTGTATTTGGCATTGGCCTCATAGTCTGCAAATAGTTTATCTGTGAAATCTGTTGATAGTGAAGTCATAAGATTCCTCCTTTTAAGCCTTATTCCTCTCTATTTTATCACTAATTTCTGAAAATTCAATTTAAAAATAACCCTAGGTTTGACCTAGAGTTACGACAATCTTATTCAACTTTATCAAACTGCGTTTCAGGTGCTGGTTTCGTTGGTTGACACGACATGATAAGGAGGACAATGCTTCCAATCAATGAGAAGAAAGCCAAGTTTCGTACCAGATCCAAACAACTTAGAAGTCCCCAAGCTGGATGAAAGCCTGCATCTCGTAAACGGCGAAATTGAAGGGATAATCGTGGGATTCGTATAATCCAATCAAAAATCGTTAATGGCCAACTAAACGTTAAAAACATTTTCCGCAGTTCAGCTGAATTATTTAATATAGCTGGGTCATTAGCCGCATCAATGAATAAAGGGACAAAAACAAAAACCACTACAAGAATACCATAAACGATGATATTAGCTAAGAAAAACCACCAATAGTCTGAACGAGTCGAACGGCCTCTAAAGTCAAAGGCACGCTTCCAAAAATCAATATAAGCTTTGATCATAACTCATTTTTCCTCTTATTTCCAAAAATCATCAAAAATAGTGATTGGTAGGTGACGTTTGTGTTGACCTTTACGCCACCAAGACTCAATCGTTTCCTGAGCTTTGGCTGAGACTTCCTTGCCTTCAAGGTAGTCATCAATTTCACGATAGGTCACTCCAAGTGCCACTTCATCAGCGATTCCTGGCTTGTCCTCTTCCAAGTCAGCTGTTGGCACTTTTTCATATAGGGCCTTGTCCGCACCAAGTTCTGCAAGAAGGGCTGCACCTTGACGTTTGTTTAGACGAAAGAGTGGCAAGATATCTGCACCACCATCACCAAATTTTGTGAAGAAGCCTGTAAGGTTTTCAGCGGCGTGGTCGGTCCCGATAACTGCCCCACTATTTTCACCAGCAACCGCATATTGGGTTATCATACGTTGACGGGCCTTGATATTTCCCTTGTTGAAGTCCGAAACGGTGACACCTGCCTTGGCAAGTTCAGCAACCTGACCATCTACAGCTTCTTTGATATTAACAGTAAGACTCACATCTGGCTTGATAAAAGCAAGAGCACGTTGGGCATCATCTTCATCTGCTTGGACACCATATGGTAAACGAATGGCAATAAACTGATAGTCTTTTCCTGTCTCTGCACGGAGCTCTTCAATCGTAAGTTGTGCCAGACGACCAGCCAATGTAGAATCTTGACCTCCTGAAATCCCCAAAACATATGTTTTAAGGAATGGATGTTTAAGCATGTAGGCCTTCAAAAAATCAACGGATTTTCGAATCTCTTCCTTTGGATCAATGCTAGGTTTAACGCCTAGTTGAGCAATAATAGTTTCTTGCAAAGTCATAATTTCTCCTTTTACTCTGACAAGTCATGGGCTTTCTTACGGACATTATCAATCAAGGTCATCTTGTTATCCCAGACATCTTTAGCCAAGTCAACTGGATAATCTTGAGGGTTAAGCACGCGCTTGTACTCATTCCAAAGTTCGTCCAATTCTTTAGTCGCATAAGCCTTGATTTCATCAAGACTTGGTAAGTCATAGATCAGTTGCCCCTTGTCGTAGATTGGGACCAAGAGTGGTACTGCATCAAAATCACGAACAGTCTTATTGATGTAGGTATATGTTGGGTGGAACATATTAATTTCATCTAAAGCATTAACATCCGTATCTGCGAAAGTGATATAGTCACCTTCTGATTTGCCCTTAGCACGACTCGTAATACGCCAAACTTGCTTCTTACCTGGTGTCGAAACCTTCTCAGCATTATTGGACAACTTGATAGTATCATGCATGACTCCCTGATCATCCTCGATTGAAACAATCTTGTAAACAGCACCCAAGGCTGGTTGGTCATAGGCAGTGATAAGCTTAGTACCTACTCCCCAAACATCAATCTTAGCCTTCTGCATCTTCAAGTTAAGGATAGTATTTTCATCAAGGTCGTTTGAAGCGTAAATCTTGGCATCAGGGAAACCAGCTGCATCCAGTTGCTTACGGACCTGCTTCGATAGATAAGCCAAGTCACCTGAATCAAGACGAACACCCAAGAAATTAATCTTATCACCTAGCTCTTTAGCGACACGGATAGCATTAGGTACACCAATCTTAAGGGTGTCATAGGTATCTACAAGGAATACACAGTCCTTATGAGTAGATGCATAGGCTTTAAAAGCGTCATAATCATTGCCATAGGCTTGAACAAGAGCATGGGCATGTGTACCAGAAACTGGGATGCCAAAAATCTTGCCGGCACGTACATTTGACGTTGCATCAGCACCACCAATCACGGCTGCACGCGTTCCCCAGATTGCTGCATCCATCTCTTGTGCACGACGTGTCCCAAATTCCAACAGAGGAGCATCCTCAATGACAGAACGAATACGAGCTGCCTTAGTAGCAATCAGAATCTGGTAATTGAGGATATTTAGCAAGGCAGTCTCTACTAGCTGACACTGAGCCAAGGGACCTTCCACTTGGAAAATCGGTTCATTAGCAAATACCAAATCACCCTCAAGTGCTGAATTGATAGTCAACTCGAGTTTTAGGTTGGCTAGATAGTCCAGAAAATCCTCAGGATAACCTAAATCTTTTAGATAAGCAATATCAGTTTCTGAGAAGGTCAGATTTTCAAGATAGTTGACAATACGCTCCAGACCTGCGAATACAGCAAAGCCATTTTTAAACGGAAGTTGACGGAAATAAACTTCGAAAACGGCCTTTTTATTGTGAATACCTTGGTTAAAGTAAACCTGCATCATATTGATTTGATACAAGTCAGTGTGCAAGGTTAAACTGTCATCTTTATACATGGAATTCCTCCTATCGAATAGGTACTTCTTTTTTTGTTATTAATAGCCTGTATATGCTGACTATTATAGCATTTTTGAGCAATTGTCTCCACTTTTCAGAAAGTTAATTATTGTTTGGATTTTCCGAATTTTCTAATGCTTATTTTGACAAAAAAGAGTAGCCCGAGGAGACTACTCTTTATTTCTATTCATATCTTAGGGACTCGACAGGGTCCATTTTACTGATTTTACGGGCTGGAAGGTAGGCTGACACATAGCCCATCAAGAGTGATAAGCCAAACATGATGAGAATTGAGGTCAGATTTAGGTCAAACACCTTGCTGACACTTGGGTAGAGATGTGAAACAATCATGTTGACCAAGCTTCCAATACCCTGCGATACAAGGAGGGCAAGAGCTAGTGAGATACCCGTAATCCATAGGGCCTCATAAACAAAGATAGCTTTCACGTCACGATTAAGGTAACCGACAGCCTTCATAACACCAATCTCTTTCGAGCGTTGCATGATGTTAATATAGATGATAATTCCAATCATGACAGCTGAAACTAGGATAGCTTGTGACGAAAGGATAATCAAGAGTGCTTGGATCACACGGATGAATTTAATAATGACATCTAGGATGGCCTGCTGTGAAAGAACCAGATACTTCTTGTTTTTCTGTAACTTTTTAGTGACTTCCTTAGTCTTGGCTGGATCCTTGAGCTCCAAAAGCATGTAAGAGACTGTTTTGGTAAAGCCATTTTCTTTGAGCAATTCTTCCAATTGTTTAGCTGGCATATAGCTATTGCTCTCTTCAGCATCCTCGCTGTCATCAACAATACGGACAATCTTAGTCTTGATATCCGCTACTTTAGTTCCCTCAGCAGTATTTTCAACAATCTGAGCTGAAATTTCTTTACCGATAAAGTCTTTAGCCTTGAGCTTCTTCCCTGTTTCTTGGTTGTAGCGTTTGACAAAACTCATCGGAAGGGTTAAGCCCTTTTCATCTTCAGATTTAAAGGGTTTCCCAGCTGAAATTTTATCCTTATCATTGCGAGATGTAGAGATTTTTGTGTTCTTGTAGAGACTGATAACCTGAGAATAGTTAGGAAGGTCCTTGCTGAAATCCATGGTCTTGCCATCAAGGGTAAGACTTGCCATGTTCATTCCAAAGGGACTCTCCAAATACTTAATGTCATCACTCTTAATCTGGCTACGAATAAACTTCTCGTCATCCGCATTTAGAACCCCTCTGGCTGCTGATTTAGCACTAAGACTGATCTGAATTTGGGATGGAATGTTGCCACCATCGGTACTGTCATTAATCATACCAACAATAGCATTTCCCAAACCAAAGGAAATCAAGACACCGATAAAACCAATGGAAGTTGCCGTCGCAATCAAAAGATTACGCCACTTACGTTCCATAAAGTTGTTCAATGACAATTTGAGTTTGTTCTTGAGGGTCAACCCCTTATTTTTCGATTGTTTCAACGACTTCACCATCCTTCATTTTAATGACAACATCCGCATAATCCGCTACTTCAGGGTTATGGGTTACGATAATCACAGTTTTACCTGCCTCGGCTAGCTCTTTAAAAATTTCGAGAACATTTTCCTGAGACTGAGAATCAAGAGAACCTGTCGGTTCATCAGCCACAATCATTTCTGGATTGTTGACCAGGGCACGAGCAATGGCTACACGTTGTTTTTGCCCACCAGAAAGCTGCTTAACATTTTTCGTGATAAAGTCTCCGATTCCAAGACGGCTGAGCTTCCTTTCCGCAATCTCGGCCATCTCTTTATCAGTCATATTTTTAACGTAAAGAGGCATCTTGACATTTTCAAGGACTGATTGATGAGGGATAAGATTGAAATTTTGAAAGACGAAGCCAATGTGAGCCTTTCTAAAATAAGTCAAGTCACGCTCCGAAAAATCTCGCATGTTTTGATTTTTGAAATAAAGATTTCCTTGATACTGACTATCCAAGCCACTAATAATACTAAGCAGACTGGTCTTACCACAGCCAGATGGACCGTAGATAGCAGTGATCTTTCCTGGTGCAATCTCAAGCGTAACATCATTCAAAGCGCGCTCTTGGTTCGTACCGTCGAGATTATAGTACTTTGAGATGTGGTCGATGGTTAAAATGGACATGATTTCCTCCGTAAATTTGATTTAGATTAGAATTTGATTGGTTTATATCTGATTATCTGCAAGAAAATTTCAAGCAAAATAGCAGAAACACTTAACTAATCACCTTCTAAAACGATACATTAATTATAAACATTAAATGATTATAAAAATAGTGACATAAATGTCACTATGGCATGAAAAAAGCCAAAGTCTCTAAGACTTTGGCTTTAATTTATTGACAATAAATACGAATAGCTTTTGCGAGAAAGGCGGCAGTCCCTGCTCCTCCGACTTTATCAATAAAGTTAGAGAAGCGATTATCTGTTTGATACATCTTACCTAAACCAGCTAATACCGTCTGGTCACATGGATAAAAATGCTGACTAATATAATCTTGTAACGCCTTTACTTGCTCCTGAATACTATCATCACCAGGATTATACTCCTTGAGCTGTCCAAAGGTATACATGATTGCGGTCATCTCCTTTGTAACTTCAGGGAAGGACTCCTCTCCCTTAGCCGCAAAAGCTTGATAAGCTTCTGTCTGACCCCATCTAGCCTGAGCTTCTTCCTGAAAGGCTTCTACAGCTTTTTGATCAAATGCTTCAAATGACATTTCTTCTTCCTCCATTTGTAAGGCCTTGGCATGGGCTATGACGGCTTCCAATCGGGACTTTTTCAGCTCCAAGAGCTTAATCTGATCCCTAAGCGCCTGAACTTTGTCATAACCTGGTTGACCTACGATTTCCTTAATTTTTTTGAGAGGAAAGTCTAACTCACGGTAAAGCAATATTTCTTGCAAACGGACAACCGCATCGCGATTATAGTAACGGTAACCATTTTCAGCCACAACTGACGGTTTCAGCAAATCAATTTCGTCATAATAATGAAGGGTGCGCACACTGACACCTGATAGTTGGCTCACTTCTTTTACAGATTTCATTAGAACTCCTCTCTGATTAAGAGTATAGGCTATGACGTGGCGTGAGGGTCAAGAGGAAAAAGAGTATTTTTTTGAAGTTTACTATAATTTATTACTTTTCTTTCTTTTTCTGGCTTCGACGATGCAGTAAAGCTTGATTAATACGCTGTGTTCTCATATGCATTTGCCAAATGAGATATAGCCAGATAATACTATAAACGGAAATGAAAACAATCCAAATAGCAGGGTTCGTTAAAGCCTCATACCAGCCTGATATCAGGCAAGTCACTGTAAGTACAATCGCCGTCAACAAGAAATGCAAGATTACTCTAAGCCTATACGACATGCGGTCAAGCTCTTCCAAAATCCACGAGAGCATTCCCATTAAGCCACTCATCATAAAGAGGGCTAAAATATTTCCTACACTAACTTTAGGATAGATAAGCTGGGGAAATAATTGACCAAGTAAAAGGAGTGCAAGATAAAAGAACGATCCCGTTCTCACGCCGGATACAAAATAAGCAATTAAACGTTTCATTGATTCCTCCTAGACCCCTAAATAATCCATCAAGGATTTGACATATTTTCGGCTGACACTGGACTTCACTCCACCTGTCATTTTAGCCATCATATTGCCAGAAAAACTATCCGATAGGGATTCCAAATGATCTATATTCATAACAGCATGACGTGATATCTGTAAAAAACTTCGACGATTGATGCGATGCTGAAAGTTTGTCAGTGTCTCTCTCATCGTATAGGTATTGTTTACAGTATAAATCGTCAACACATTCTTATCAATCTCAGCTAGGATAATGTCATCAATTTTTACCATAACCAAATGATCATCCGTTTTAATAGGAATCACCACTTGATTTACAACTGAAAATTGTTCGAGATAATCCATTACCTCTCGTGCTTGATCAGACAATCGCTCTGCTTGGATGACCACACAGGGATCCTTTGCCGAAATATCCGATTTTTCTTCAAAACGAAGTTTCATTCCTATTCCAACTCTCACTTATTTTTTCTGACTAGTTCTTTTCACTAAAATAATCCAAAGAATACTTGCTAGAAGAATACCTCCTAACACTATAAGGTAAGTATTTTCCTTTGTCAACAAAGCTTGCCACTTGAGCTGAACGCCCATTTTTTCTCGAAACTCTTGAAGAAGGTTATCTTGACCTTTAAAGGTCTCACTTAATGTTTCTTTCATGAGGACTTGTCGATAAAGTGCAGCAATATAAGTTGCTGGGGTACATTTCATTAGTAGTTGTGCAAAATCAGGTAAAACGCCCAAAGGTACATAAGTTCCTACCAAAAAACCAGAAGCTGTCCCCACTATGGTCGCAAACTTTCCAAGACTGTCTACGGATTGGAAAAAGTAAACAAAAATGGCATTCACTAAGCTAGAAAGCAGGCTACTAAGCATCATAATTAGGAGAAGTTCGGGTAGTATGTATAATTTTGGCACTTCTCTAAAATAGCTACACATCAGCACATACATAAGGACCTGCATGGCAAAAGAAATGATGATTGCACTCGCTAGATACGAAAATGGTAACCGCCATTTCCCATGATTCGATAAATAAAGATCCTGATCTACTTGATGTTCACGGTCCTTTACCAACTGAGTCAGGGCAGCCAGACTCGTCGTTATCCCTGTCACAGCCAGCGTCCCGCTCATCAACCAATTATTTAACAAAGGACCACTATTGGGGAGCTGAGCCCAAGCATCTGTTAGATTTTTTTGAAGAAAAATAATATAGAGAACAAAGGAAATCAAGGCCCCCAACAGAGAGAAGAAAACTCCTGAACGATTCCTGAAGTACAATAGAAAATTTCGCTTTAGTAAGGCTAGCATTAGCGAACCTCCCTTCCTGTAAGTGCAATAAAGGCATCATCCATGGTCCCTGGACGAAACTCAAAATGGGCTATTCTATCTCTAACTTGTGCCAGATAATCAATGGCTTCCCTTTCACTCTCGGGTTGAAAAACATACTCCAATTGACTTTGTTGTTCTACTGACATTCCCGAAGTTTTAAGACTTTCTATCTGCTCTATCTCCTTGAAACGAATTTTCAAGATATTTTTTGCATACCGACTCTTAATATCTAATGCCGATCCCTGAGCAATCACTTTCCCATGGTCCACAATATAAATCAGATCAGCTTCATCCGCTTCGTCAAGATAATGCGTGGTCAGTACAACAGTCATCCCCTCTTCTCTCTGCAATTGATAGAGCAAATCCCAAATAGACTTCCGAGTTTGGATATCCAAACCTGTCGTTGGCTCATCTAAGAACAGAATATCTGGTTGTGAGAGCAAAGCACGTGCAATGTCAACCCGACGCTTTTGGCCACCTGAAAGCGTCCCGTATTTCTGCTTTTGGAAAGCTGATAGACCTAGCCGATCAATAAGATCAGACACACGATTTGGTTTTAGGTCTTTGTACTGTCTAGCACGAATGGTCAGATTTTCCCTAACCGTCAGCATCTCATCTAAAACACTGGTTTGGAAGACCACACCAATTTTAGTCCCTGGTTCATAGATGATTTCACCTTGCGTTGGTTGTTTCAAACCAATCAACATGGAAATTGTCGTTGATTTCCCCGCCCCATTTGGTCCTAGAATCGCATTAAACGTTCCCTTTTCAAACTGTAAGTGAATATTGTTTACGGCTAGATGATTTCCATATCGTTTACTGATGTTTTTAGCTTGTAAAATCATTTTTTCTCTCCTTTTGATAAAACCAGTCTAACAAAAAAGCCGTTTAAAAAACGGCTTTTGGGGATAAGTGGTTAAAATGAGAGTCTAAGTGGAGGGATGGAAGAGATTAACAGTATTTTTCATAAAAATCAATTCCCCCAATAAAAAAAGACAAACTGACTTTCAATTTTAATTGCCGATAAAACAGAACAAAATCTCTCACTATAAGAACCCATCAAAAGGGGGAATGAATTACTTTTTTATATCCTTTCCATAGGATTTGTAGCATCGCTTCTTCAAATGCCTATCAAAAAAATGAATCGTAGCCAACCAAGAATCCTTGCTCTCTTTCATCAGTAAACGCCAATCTTTTCGATAGCGATGATTGGGTTGATAAGCGACTGTCAACATGTGACCTGTTTCATGGTATTTTTTAAATGTAATGTGGTGTCCTTTATAATGTGAAACAATATCATCAATTGCTGACGAGGCATCCCATATTTCATCAACAGTACTTCCGAGCAATAAGATTGGTGAATGCATTTGACCAATATCTATCCTAGCAGAGCAATCTTTAGGGAAGGACTTTTTTAAAAGTTTGCTGAACAGATAATCTCTAAGTCGAAACTTTTGATAAGGAAGTTCTTTTTGCAAATACGTCCAAGAAGAAGTATGAGAGTTCCATTTCCCTTCTATCCCTTCATATACCACATCAGAGGGTGAATTTAGTACCAAACATTGAACGTCATTAAAAATGCTCTCCTCAGCTAAAACTAACTCTGCTCCCTTAGACCGCCCATAGAGTCCAATTCTTTCACTATCTACTTGCGGATGCTGACGTAGATGATCTTTTGCCTCCACAAGGCACTCTAAAGGAATACGTTTCAAATGTTTCGGCAACCCCTCTAAACCAAAGTAGGCAACTGCTAGACAAATATAACCTCTAGAAGATAAAAGCTGCGCTATATTCTGTGACTTTTCAATCCTTCCTTCACTACCGCTCACAATAATCAATGCTGGTGCTTTTATTGCCTTTTTATCATAAAAGAGTCTCCCTTGAAAATGTTTCCCGTAAATATCTTGATGACTAATTTGCGAACTCATGTAATGTCTTGTGAAAGTTCTCTCTGCGACGATAGTATTACCTTGTATAATTTTGATTTCCACAAAAAAGTAATCTAATAAGGGAATTTTAGAAAGAGAGTTTGGAAGTTTCTTTTTCCTATTGGTCAAAGGTTTGGCATTAAAGAATAACCCCATTGTTGCAATGTCTTCATAAGAGCCAGAACAAGATGGAGTTTGTGAAATATCAATAATACCATTCTTATCTGATACAAAAGTCGCTGTTGATTTCCATAAAACATCATGAGCTAAAAGCATGGGAGCATTGATACAATAATAATCGGATAGAAACATTTCGACTCGATAGATTTCTCTTGGTTTTAAGCCATCGATGACAATATTAAAAGATTCGTCTGCTAAATCAGACTCTGAGATCAGTTCAATTTTTATATTCATATCTTCCCCTTTTTGTTAATGTGATTAACAATATAGTTTTTAAATTACCGTGATTTTTACCACGGTAATTCTTGCCATACCTTTTCAACATCATCCATCAGTTTCATAACCATTTGAAGGTCCTCATCACTATAGTTTTTTAAAACTGAAAAAATGGCTGTCTCAATATGTTCTTGCTGCTCTTTATGAATGTTAAAAACGTCAACCCCTTTTTGGGATAATATCAGATATTTATTTTTTTCATTATCCGGTGCAAATTCAAAAGAAACAAGGTCTTTCTTGGTTAAACGTCTAACACTCTGAGTAATGGCACTCCTAGAGACTTCAAGTAACTCAGATAATGTCACTAAATTCACAGGCTGATTCCGACCTATTAGGTCAATCAAATGGACTTCATTAATAGTGATTGATTTATCAATACTGTTCCGATGTTGATCTTTTTTCAACTGTTCAAAGGCTAAAACAAAACTATTAAAACGATTATTAAACTTATGCAGTTCTTTCTTATTCATAGTGTCCCTCTTTTTGTTAACAACATTAACAAAACTACTATTTCCTGTCAAGCTGAACCTAAAAAATCCTCCAGAGCTAGGCTCTGAAGGATTTATTTTTATTGGCTCTATAATTTCTGTAGTGGGTAAAACCA